>JAUNRE010000016.1 GCA_030535795.1 Akkermansia sp. | reverse complement strand
CCCAAGGTTTCGCTGCTACGCAGCGTCACCTTGGGCTACTATACTTTCGCCCCGCCTTGCGGGGCTTTCAAAAATTCGGCGGGCTTTCACCCGCGGGGATGCCGTAGTTCATGCAACCGTCAGGCCCCGAAAGGCTGTCGCCGCCGTATTCACGGGGCTCCATTTCTACTTGTTCTGTAACAGGGGTTACGCGAGCTGTCGCTCGCTCACCCCTGCCTATGTGCTGTCGCCCCGCAAAGCGGGCGATATATCCAGCCCCGCCAACCGGCGGGGCGAAAGTACAATAGCCCGGGGCTGCACACGCCTAACATTCCGTCGCCCTGACGGGCTCATGAAATCGGCGCCTACGGCGCGCGGGGATAGGGTTACTTCTCCAGCTCGGCGCGGATGAAGGGAGCGGTGATGCTGTTTTTGCTGCGGGCGACCTGTTTGACAGAGCCTTCGGCCACGATGGAGCCGCCTTCGGCGCCGGCGCCGGGGCCGACATCGATGACGTAGTCGGCCTCGCAGATAAGCTCCAGGTTGTGCTCGATGACAACGACCGTATTGCCCATCTCCACCAAACGGCGCAACACGCCGACCAGAAGGCGCACATCGTGCGGGTGCAGGCCGATGGTGGGTTCCTCAATAAGATAGAGATCCTGCGGCAAGGCACGGCCACGACGAATGGCAGTGAGCGCAGCGCGGCGCCCCTTAATCAGCTCGGCTACCAGCTTGATGCGCTGAGCCTCGCCACCGGAAAGCGTGTTACTGGCCTGGCCGAGCGTGAGGTAGCCCAGCCCGGTTTCGCACAGGAGCCTGAGCGGGTCGACCAAGCGAGGCTGGCCGGCGAAGAACTCGGCGGCATCCTCCATATTCATATCGAGCACCTCGGCAATCGTCTTGCCCTTGTAGCGCACCTGAAGCGTGCGAGAATTGTAGCGTGCCCCGCGGCAAGCCTCGCAAGGCACGGTACAGGGAGGCAGGAAATCCATCTCTTGCCGCTGATAGCCGGTGCCCTTGCAGCTTTCGCAATGACCGGCCGCCGTGTTGAAGGAGAAGCGCCCCGCATCGAACCCGAGACGGCGGGCATCCGCACACTGGGCAAAGAGCTTACGGATTTCATCGAAGATACCGATATAGGTTGCCGGGGTAGAACGCGGCGTTTTGCCCAGCGGCGACTGGTCCACGCGGTAGAGAGCCCGCACGCTGTCCAGGCCGGAGTGAGATTTCCAGGCCGAGCGCACATCGGGGCTGACGGAAGCGCCGAGCGCATGCTGCACGGCCGGAGCGAGGGTGCCGGTAATAAGCGACGTTTTGCCCGCCCCGGAAGAGCCGGTAACGACCGTGAAACGCGCACGGGGAATGCGCAGGTGCACATTCTTGAGGTTATGCAGACAACAGCCCGTAAGCTCCAGCCACTCAGCATCTTTTATCGGTAGCCACTTGCCGCAGTAGGGATGCCTGCGAGCCTCGGCCAGAGCCCGCCCGGTAACAGAGTTCGGGTTGGCCGCGACCTCGGCAAAGGAGCCTTCTGCCACAACCTCACCGCCATGCACACCGGCACCGGGTCCCAGGTCGATGATGTGGTCTGCCCTGCGCATAGTATCCTCATCATGTTCCACGACAAGCAGGGTGTTTCCCCGCTGTTTCAGGTCATCGAGGGTGGAAAGCAGGCGCTCATTATCGCGCGGGTGCAGGCCGATGGTAGGCTCATCGAGCACGTAGAGAACACCGCGCAGCTCCGAGCCCAGCTGCGCCGCCAGACGAATGCGCTGCGTCTCGCCGCCGGAAAGCGTGGTGGCCGAGCGATCCAGCGACAAATACCCCAGCCCCACTCGTTGCAGGAAACGCAGGCGCGGGGCAATCTCCGCCACAACATTGCGGGCAATCTCCGCCTCTCGCCCCTCGAAATGCCAGCTCTTCACCAGCTCCAGCGCGCTCACGGCATCCAGCCTGCCCACCTCGGCGATATTTTTTCCGAAAAGCGTGACGCCCAGGGCAAAGGCATTGAGGCGCTGCCCATGGCAGGCAGGGCAAGGGCGGCTCACAGCCCCCTCTTTCGCGGCGGCTTTTTCGACCTCGCGGTCGTAGCGCAGCTCACGCTCCAGCTCGCTCATCTTTTCCTCATCCCTGCGGCTGCTGCCCACATCTGCCACGCGCCCGTGGCCTGCACAGTGCGGGCACCAGCCGTGCGGCGAGTTGAAGGAGAAGGTGGAAGGCTCCGGCTCCGCATAGCTTTCCCCGCATTGCGGGCAGGTAAGACGCGTGCCGAGCAACTGGCTCTTGCTCCCCTGCACCAGCCGCAGGAACCCATCACCCATTTCCAATGCCCTGCCCACCGTTTCCTGCAAGGCCGCGAAATCACAATCGCGGCCATTCATGGTAATGTGATTCCCCTGCACACAAACCTCGGCCAGCACGATATCGACATCGTGGTTGGAATAACGATCCAGCGGCGCGAACTCCTCCGTTCGGCAAAGGGTGCCGTCTGCTATCATGTAGGGGTACTTCTTCTTGGCCGCCCAGCGCGCCAGGTCGGCATAATGCCCCTTGCGGTTGCGCACCACAGGCGCCGCTATCATCAGCGATGCCGGGCGTTTGTCAATCTCCGCCATCACGAGGGCGCGAATCTCCTCCGGCAGACGACGCCCCACCGGCACACGGCAGCGAGGACAGTGGGGCTGCCCCAACTTGGCATACAGCAGACGCAGGAACTGCCAGATTTCCGTCACGGTGCCGACTGTGGATTTACTGCCGCCGCGAGAGCGATTCTGCTCAATGGCAACAGTGGGCGGCAAGCCGGTCAGGCGGTCGATATCGGGCGTTTCCATCTGCTCGGTGAACTGGCGGGCATAGGGGCTCATGACATCCATGAAACGCTTCTGCCCCTCAGCAAAGACAATATCAAAGGCGAGCGTGCTCTTGCCACTGCCGGAGAGCCCGGTTACGACCGTCATCTCATTGCGGGGAATATCGACATCGATATTCTTAAGCTGGTGGTGGCGAGCCCCGCGCAGCGCGATAACGCCCTCCGGCACCGCCACATCGGCATCCGATACAGCGGGAGCGGAGAGCCCCGCACCTTCACTGAGCAACACCTGCGCCAGAAAACCGGAGGTAAAGCCCAGCCCGCAAGCGGCAACCGCCTCGGGCGTGCCCTGAGCCACAATGTTACCGCCGCCGGTGCCGCCTTCGGGGCCGAGGTCGATGATATGGTCGGCGCATTTGATGAGCTCGGTATTGTGCTCGATGACAAGCAGGGTATTGCCCTGCTCCACGAGGCGGTCGAACACCCTGAGCAGCACCTCAAGGTCGCAGAAGTGGAGGCCGGTACCGGGTTCATCCAAAATCAGCAGACTGCCTTTTTCCGGCCTATCCCCCGTCAGGGCATCCACCAGGATATGGGCAAGCTTCAGGCGCTGGTTCTCGCCGCCGGATAGCGTATTGAGCGGCTGCCCCAGGCCCAGATGCCCCAGACCGACATCCACCAGCACCTGCAAGCGCTCGGCGATGCGGCGTGCGCGCGCATTTTTCTCGCGGGCGAAAAGACGCTGAGCACTGAGGATATCCATCGCCAACATCTCAGCCATATTGTAGCCCAGCAGGGTGATGGTGAGCGCCTGCTCGGTGTAGCGCGAGCCATGGCAAAGGGCACAGGGCACGAAAATATCGGAGAGGAACTGCATTTCCACCTTCTCCTGCCCCAACCCGGCACAGCGGGGGCAGCGACCATCCCCGCTGTTGAATGAGAAATACCCCGGCTTGAGCCCCCTGGCCTGCGCGGCGGGCTCAGCCACAAAGAGGGCGCGAATGTCCTCAAACACGCCAATGTATACCGCCGGGGTGGAACGGGGCGTTCGCACAATGGGGCTTTGATCCACCAGCACCACATCATGCACCTTATCCAGCCCCTTGATGGAGCGCACATGCATCTCATCCTCATCATCCAGCACATCATCATGCACGGACCCGTAGAGCACCTGACACGCCAGCGAGCTCTTGCCGCTGCCGCTCACCCCCGTCAGGCAGGTGTAGACGCCCAGCGGAATATCCACATCAAAATCATGCAGGTTGTGGCATTCCGCCCCACGAATGGAGATTTTGCCTTTTGCTTTGCGGCGACGGTGCGGCACGGCGATACTGCGCTTTCCGCTCAGGTATTGCCCCGTAAGCGAAGCCGCGGTATCCGCTATGCCGCACGGAGCGCCGGCATACACCAGCTCACCGCCTGCGGAGCCACTGGCCGGCCCCATATCCACCAGATAATCAGCGGCACGCATCACCGCCTCCTCATGCTCCACCACCACGAGCGTGTTGCCCCGGTGAGCCAGCCGCCGCATCGCCGAAATGAGCCGCGCCGTATCGCGGGAGTGCAAGCCGACGGTCGGTTCATCCAGCACAAAGAGAGTCTCGGTAAGAGCAGCGCCCAGACAGGCGGTAAGGCTCACGCGCTCAATCTCACCGCCTGACAGTGAGCGGGTGAGACGATTAGCGGCAATATAGCCCAGCCCCACTTCGCAGAGGTACGCCACGCGGCTGCGCAATTCGCGCACGCCCTGCGCCAGCGAGCGGTCATCTCCCGTGGCGGGTAGCACATGGGTATCCAGCCAGGGCAGAAAATCCACCATCGGCAGCGCCATCACCTGCGGCACCGTCAGCCCGCCGATCGTGAACGCCAGAGCCTCGGGACGCAACCGCCCGCCGTGGCACTCGGGGCAGACGCTATACACGCGGTAGTAAGCCAGAAACACGCGCACCGTCATCTTGTGGGAGTGTTTCTCCATGTCCTCGAAAATCCCCTTATAGCCGTACCACAGGTTGTGGTCGGAGGCGGTATAGGGGTCTAAATCCCCGCAGTTACCATAGAACACCCAGTCTTTTTCCTTTTGCGTGAGGTTCTGCCAAGGCACGTTCATTCTCACCGCCTTGTGGCGTTTATTGGCACGCAGAAAGTCGCCATAGCAAATGGAAAGCGTCTGGGAGGAAAGCATTTTCAGAGCCCCATCGGCAATGCTCACATCGGGTATGATACCGCGATTGTAGTCATAGGTAATCGCTCGGCCATAGCCCTTGCAAGCCGGGCAGGCGCCCAACGGTGAGTTACCGCTGAACAGCCCCGGGCGCGGCTCAACAAGCGGATACCAATCGCTGCGGAACTCCCGCAAGGCACTCCAGCCCGCCCCGGTACGCAAGGCGGTGTACACCACATCCTGCCCCAGACGCAAAGCTGTTTCCAGCGCCTCTGTCAGACGCGGAGCCGCCTCCGCACGCAACTTCACACGGTCCTGCACCACCAACCAGCGTTCCATGCCCAGCAGCTCCTCCGTGGAGGAATCCAGCCGCAGCACGTCCCCCTCGTGGTACACGCGCAAGTAGCCCTGCCCCTGCAAAGCTTGCACCATTTCCGCAAAGCTGCCGACCGGACGCACGGCAAAACACACAAGAGCCTCCCCGCCGTCAGACTCTGCCAGCAGCTGAGCCGCCACTCCCTGCGGAGTCGCCGGGCGTACCACGCGCCCCTCGGCATCTCGCCCCACCGCCAATCGCGAGAAAATGAGCTTGAGATACTCCGTTATTCCGGTCATGGTTCCCACAGTGGAGCGGGAGTTTTTCACGGAATTGCGCTGCCCCAGAGCAATGGCCGGCGGCACATTCTCCACCGCCTCCACATTCGGCCTGTCCATGCGATCCATGAACTGGCGAACATAGGGCGAGAATGTCTCCACATAGCGCCGCTGCCCCTCGGCATAGAGCGTGCTCATGGCCAGCGACGTCTTGCCGCTGCCGCTAGGCCCCGTCACCACCGTTATCGCCCCAAGCGGAATATCGACATTGACATTCTTGAGGTTATGTTCCTTTGCCCCGCGTATGCGGATGCTCGCCTCCGCGCTCTTGTTATGCATGGCTGCATTTTACCTACTTTTTTACCAGAGATAAAGCAAAATATACAGCGCATACGCATTTGAAAGCAGCGCGGAGGGGGACGCCTATGACCGACCTCAGTGCGCTGTCACCTTAGTATTAGGCGACAGCCCATAGACCTGGGGTTCATACATAAGCTGAGCCTGAGCGGGAGGTGCCGTGGCAGTACCTGCACGTTTCACACGGGCGTAGTAGGTCATGTTGAGCAGGTCGCGGCCGGCCCAGCGGGTGCAGAAGCCGCGCACACGGTCTGCCAGATACTCCCGGTGGTCGAAGGGCGAGCTCCACGCGCAGGGCTCCAGCCCGGCCGCCTGCGAGGGCACCTCCGGGTTGATAGCCTCCATGCAGGCGGGCAGATAGTCCTCCAGCACGAGATACTCCATTTCCTCAGCAGCCTTGGCGCAGGTGAGAGTCACTCGCACCACATCACCCACGCTAAGCTGAGCCGGGGCCTTGCGCCACACGCCGTCTTCCCCCTTCACCTCATACAGGCGAGTAACCTGCAATCCCTTCTCCGTCACCCCCGGGAAATCGGCTGTCTCCGGCTGCGCCTTGGCTCGCACCAATGCATAGACTGCGCCATCAGCAGCAGAAAGCACCGTGGGCAGCTCTGCCGGGCGCGCGGCCTGCGGCAGCGGCAACTCCACCGGGGTGCGCCCCACCGTCAGGCGGGAATCGGGCAACACGACAGTAGCCTCGGCGGCATTCGCTTTGCTCTTTCGCAGGAAATCATGCAGCGCGAGCATCATCATGGCCGAGTGGTGTGTACAGCCGTGCCGATAATCCCTACCGACCGTGCGAAGCCAGGTGCGGAAAGCCTCATCAGCATCCCCCTCACCCATCAAGGCGCGCATGAAGATGATATTGGCGCCATACACACCGGGGCGGCTGCTCTGCTTGCAAATATTCTCCCATTGCGTATCCAACAGGCGGCGCAGCTTGCGTTCCTGCCCCAAAGCCCGGGCAGCCATGATATCGGCACCGAAAATCGCATCAGCCTCCTTCATGTCGTCCACAAAGCTCAGCAAGCGTTTCAGCTTATCCTGCGGCACCGCAAAGCCGCGCTCCTGCGCCATCACCAGAGCGGCAGCGGCATAGGCGCTGGCCCAGGGGCAGCCCTTATCCTCTTTCTTCCAGTAACCCAGGCCGCCATCACGCCCCTGCCGCGAGAACAACAGGTTCACGGCCTTTGCGACCTCTTCCCGCACTGCCTCGGGGGAATGCTGAGCCATTCGCGGACAGAAAGGCGCCAGCTCCTCATACAACAACCAGGGCATGAGCGCCGAGGCGCGTTGCTCGGTGCAACCATAGGGATACTCCATCAGGAAATCAAGCGCCCCACTCAGATGCAACAACGGACTGGCGGAAAGCTGCACACGCACGGATGCGCGGGTGGATTGAGCCACCTCCGGCGCAAAGAGCGAGGCAAGCTTCAGCGCTTTCTCCCCCGGAAGCAGGCGCAAATGGTGAACTTCCTTGAGCACGGGGGCGGGGAAACGCACCTTGCAGGAGCCCTGCACCGCATCCGTACCGGGTTTACCGACAGCCTGCCAGGTAAGGGAGCATTCGCCCTCCTGCGTGGGAGCCACATTAAAATAAACGGTTGCGCTACCACCTGCGGGGAGCTCCACCTGTTGCGGCGAATCGCAGCCGCTCATCGTCACCGTCCAGGTACCGGCCTCGTCCGTGGCGTTGGTAACAGAAAGCGGCAGTTGCAGAGAATCACCCGTACTCATGAATAATGGCATGCCGGGCGTAATCATCACGGGCAGATTCACAACAAAAGCATCCTCAGCCACGGCAAAGCGCGAGCCATCGGCACCGGCAGCCACGGCAAACACCCGATATGTGGTCAGCGTGTCAGGCAGACGGGCTTCCGTGGAGAAACGCCCCTCTGCATCCGTGCGCAGAGCTGCTTTCCATACGGCTACCGGCTCAAAGTGACGGCGTAACTTCACTTCCGGCAGCGCCTCCTCACCTACCATACAGGGAGAAACAGGCGGAGCGTAGGCCATAAATGTTACACCGGAATCATCATCCAGCAGCCAGGGCGGCAGTTCACCATCAGCCACAATCGCATCCATATCGGCTCCCGACAGTGCGCCGCTGCCGCTTCGCAGCCCATTGGTCATCAGACCGAGAGAGACGGTACAACCTCCCGGGCGGCTGAGATAGCCCGTGCGCCACCCGGGAATCTCCCCACGCCAGATACCGCTGAGCATGTGCTTGTAGATACGAGTTTCACACTCCCAATCATCCTTCTTCACCCATGGGGTAAAGGTGTACACGGAACGAGCCCGGAAATAGTGTTCCGGGTCGGGCGTCTTGTATTTATCCACCGACAGCATGCCGGCATCCACAGCGTAGAGTGTCACCTCTGCCGCGGCAGGTTTTCCGTCCTGCTGTACCTGCCCGGACAAACGCACCGTCTGCCCGGGACGAATGGGTGCCGCAAGGGAATCGAGAGACAGCGTAAGCCGCCCCTGGCGCTGCGGGACAAAACAGGTATCAGAATCACTGATAACCTGTGCTGAAGCCTTATCCGGCAGCAGCATCGAAAGGCTCACCGTGCCATATTCATGCGCACGCAGCGGAATCTGCAAGACTTGTGCGCCCTTCTTCACAGCCCGCTGCACATGGCGCAGCTTGGAGCCGCAGCCGACAAACATGTGCACCACCCCATCACGAGGTGCCACAAAACTCGCACTCACCCCCGATTCGGTTGCATCAATCGCAAGGTGCATACCGTCATGGCGGCTTAACACATCCTTGGCGGCGCAGGAGTATGTGCTCTCACGCCCGGCGGTATCGCTGCCGGAGAAAGACAATCGCAGCCTATCATCCCGTTGCGAAAGAGCCTCCAACATATCGGGAGGCAGAGCAATACCCTCTCTGCAATCGGCCGGCACCGTGACAGTAGCGGTAGCCAGCGTGCGCTCATGTTTCTGCATACGGGAGAAAGCAGCGCGCGGATTTTCCGGGCGAACGGACTCCTCCCACAAGCGCACCTTCACCTTCTGCTCACGGGCAAGCGGAGCCTTCGTCAGAGCATCCTTCAACATCAGGCGGGAGCGTTCATAGCGAATGATGAAATCCGCCGGGCTGAACTCAAGCTGTTTCTCAGGTAAAACAACATACTCCTCGCGGTCGTTGCGCACATGCCCTTTCACCTCCAGAATCTCCTCCTGCAACCACTCGGGTTTCATCGGCAGTGTCAATACAGCGTTGCCTTCAGCATCCGTTACAAGCTTATGGATATCACCGCCTACGTTCAACTCCACCTGAGCCGCCACCAGCGGCACGCCGCTATAATCTTGCGCCTTCACGCGCAAGGTGAGTGATTTCGGGGCAACTTTGTCCATCTCCGTGCTGAGAGTTGCCTCGAAAGCATCGCGGCGGAACACCTGGCACTTCACATCCAGCGAGGCACTACAATCCCCGGCCGACAATTCCAGAGAATAGGTACCCACCACATCCTCCTCGCCATCAGGAAGTTTCACTTCCGCCTCAAAATTACCGAATTCATTAATACGCAATTCCTGCTCACAAAGATCAGAGTAATCAGGCTTATTGACTTTCAATGTTGCCTTTGTGATTTTCGGCAGACTGACGGAAGACTCCTTCACGCGCCGTACCATACCGCGCAGGTGCACAGTCTCGCCCGGCCGATATACCGAGCGGTCAGCAAACAGATAACAGCCATCGTAATCGAGAGCGGAAGAGTCACGGGAAGAAGACGGCATACGCCCCACGGCAATATCCTGCCCGTGTTGAACAAGCACATTCTGCCCCTCTGCCTTGAGGTAAGCCACCCCATGCGAAAGAGCGGAGCGGGTAACCGACCACTTCCGCGCATCGTCATCCCAATGCTGCTGGCTGAGCACACCGGATACGACCGATGAGTCAGAGAATCGGGTTGCCAGAACACCGTTTTGAGAGCAGATAAGGTTGATATCTGTTATCAGCACGGGGATATCCACCTCGAAGTTGAGGGCATCCGGTTTCGCCTTGTTGCGGGCAAGCGCCGTCTTCACATGAGCATTGGGTTGCGTGTGAAGCGTCAGCATATAAAGCCCCGGTTGCAGTTTTCCGCCGCCCAGTGCATCCATATCAATCACCAGCTCGGAGCTGCGGAAGAGAGCGTGCTGCGCCGGCTCATAGCGGCGCGTCGGGTAGCTTTGAGCCGATGAAAGCCAGAACGCACGTTTTCTGCGGGCTTCCTTCCATTCCGTACGCGCCTTTCTCACCCGGCGCATGGCTGCCCATTCATCGTCTTCAAGATTCAGGTCTTCGCGTTCGCTTTCTATATCATACTCATATTCGGCAATCCGATATCGCCGGGAGTCATAAGGTTTTTCAAAATAGGCGGCAAGCAAGTGTTGCTGCGAGACGCGGCGCAAGGTGGCATCCACCACGCCCAGATTGGCGGATGGCAACCGCAGCTTATGCTCGGCATGCAAGGGCAGAACAGTCGTTTGCGCAACTCCCGGCAGCAACTGAGGCCATGCGGGGTTGAGAGCAATACGGTGGGTATGCGCTCTGTAGGTGTAGGCGCCATTGGCAGCAGCTGTCCCCTTGGGCACGGTCACATCCACCACGGCGGGCAGATACCCGCTCACGCGCATACGCAGCCCATACACCAGCCCTGCACCGGTATAGGCTGTTTTTCCGGCTTGCGGCTCGCTCAAGTCCTCACCGAGAGGCGTCGCGGCCAAAGTGCCGAGATAACGGAAATTGAGCCACTGGCCATCGCGCAGTTGCAAACGGCGGTCAAAACCATCCCGCGAGGTAGTGACGTCGCCCCTGCCATCAACACTGAAATGAAGACGCGAGAACAAAACTGGAACATCCTCCTGCCGAAGCGGTTGAGCAAAATACAGCCGTAGTTCCACCTCGGAGCTCCCCTCGGCAGCGGGTGACACCGACATGCCGCTACACAACTCATTTTTCGGATTAAAACAACTCACCTCACCGGGGTTGAAGCCCTTTCCCTCAAGCAACACCAACGCCCATTCCTCATTCTCGGGCAGAGCTTCCGCCGGACGCACCAACACATGGCCGGGCAGTTGTGAGGTTGTCTTCAGCTTCGACCAAACATCGCAGCCCAGCGATTCGAGTAAACCGAGTGTTCCCTTCAACACGCCATCGCACACGCGAGCGGGCTCGACCACAGCAGCGACGCGCCGCCCATAGTAGCGCTTATTGCTCCAGAATCCCTTTTTTACCTGACGGAACTCCAGTTTCAACGGGCTTTGGGACGAAAGCGAGCGAGCCTCCTGAGTCGTATGACTCTCCGCCGTCACCAGCACGGCAGCTCCCCATTGCGTCGGCAGTACCTGCCCCGTCAGGGAACTCGGTGCACAGCGTACTTCATACTGTCGCACCTTGGGCGCTTCGCCGCTCAGATAGCGCACGTCCTCATTGAGAATGACGCGGTAGGTTGCATGAGTGGCAGTTCCCGGTGCGAAATGCAGCCTGAGTTCATCCTGATCCGTCCACTCCGCGCGAGGCGCATACTTTGCGTCACCCTCAATGCGGAACAGATTTAAGCCGCGTTCCTGCGGGGAAGCATCCTCATCCGCATACACAACGGTGTTACTGACAATCGGCTCGGGGAATGAAACGGTCGCCGTCGGATTCCCCTCATACACTTCAGCCGACAAGGGCAAAAGCGCCATTATCCATCCCAACAACACTGTAGAAAACGATTTCATCATAACCTCCATTTGTCTATATAAGCGCACGAGCAGCCCATTTTTA
The DNA here is from genome assembly GCA_030535795.1 of Akkermansia sp. GTDB lineage: Bacteria > Verrucomicrobiota > Verrucomicrobiia > Verrucomicrobiales > Akkermansiaceae > Akkermansia. Next base: position 20,676 of record JAUNRE010000016.1, on the reverse strand, counting down.
CTCAGCTTCGGCTCACTTTTTTGCATTATAGCGTTTTTTTCAGGTAAGCCAAGCACAAAACTTATGCGCGAACGCTTCCAAATGGCTTACTTGTCGACTTTTCTCTTGTCAGGTGACAGTGATTATGCTATAACAGCCACATGCCCCCGACTGATACCCCTACACACGCCACCGGCAGGCGGCGGATATTGAAATGGACGCTGCTGAGCATAAGCGGCCTTGCCGTGCTGAGCGCGTGCGGCGCAGCGCTTTGGCTCACTAGCTGGAAATGGAGCGACACCCCCGCTTTCCACGAAAGCTGGAGCGCCTCGCAACAGGCGGAGCTGCGCCACATGGATGCGTGGCTGATGAGTGAAGGAGGAAGAGACTGGGCCACGCAGTCAACCACGCACGGGAACCGCATGCTGCATGAGCTCATCTTGCACGTTTATTGGCGCAAAGGGAAGGTAGCCGAAGCGACGAAGGCCCTGCTGCTTACCACAGCCCAGCGAATCGCCTGCGCCCCGGTACGCGCCATGCTTCACGAGAGCATCCGCAGCGGACGAGGAGATGTGTACACAGAGCGCGGCATGAGCCCCGCTCTGCTGGCACTGGAGCAATTCGGTAATAGCGAGCTGGCCAAAGCCATGATTGAACGCGGGGGAGCCCCGAACCACGGCTACCGACTCGATACCCGATACGCCGACCTGACGACATGCACCACACCGACACTCGCCTGCATCGGGCTGCACCGCCTGAAAAAAAGCAGGCCAATCGCCGGCTTCGAGCGTGAAGCCTTGCTGAAACGAGCCAACTATTTCCCTGCGACCGAACGCATTGCGATGTTAGAATGGATGCTGGCACACGGCGGCGACCTGAATGCCGACGAAGAGCGCTGCACCCTGGAAGCCATCTTTTCCGATTTTCTCAGCGCCGACGGCACCGTACTGACCGCCTGGCTTTTGCGAAACGGCTTCACGCCCGACTCGTACAATCGGCAGCGAATCACATTCTCCCTGTTAAGCTGGGCACCCCTGCCCCTGCTGCAAGAATTACAGCAGGAGGGACTCATCGATGTTCGCAAACCCAAGTTAGATGAAAACGGCGCCCCCATTCTCACGGCACTGCAGGCGCTATGCACCAGCTATGATTTCGACCTCATGCAACCGCAGAAAGTCGCATGGCTACTGGAGCTGGGAGCGGACGTCAACGCCACGGCCGCAACAAAGGAGGCTCTCGAGCTTGCCCATGACGGCGAGCCCCATTCACCGCTTTACCTTGCCATCACCGCCACCACCAACACCGAGCGCAAGCAATCCGCCGGCACGGAAGTGATTGACCTGCTTCTCCGACACGGTGCCCGCCTGCATGATGGCGAAGCGCTTCAATTGCCCCAAGATAACAGCGAAGTCACCGACCTCTTGAACAAGCACGACATCCCATACGAATTTAACCCCTGATACAGACCATGAAATCGCACCTGACAACACTCTGTGCCCTGGCTCTGGCAGCTACGGCCACCGCCTCACCGAAACAATACACCGTCGTGGTAGATAAAGACGCCACTCCGGAACAGGCTGCCAATGTCATCATGCGCGATATGCTGCGCAACATGAGCCACGAAAACTTGGAGAAAAAAGCTGCCGAGGGAGACGAAGAAGCCATCCTCCGACTCGGCAAGCTGGTAGCCACCGGCGAGTACCGCCCCGATGACAGAAAGCTCGCCTGCCGTTGCCTGCGTGCAGCAGCAGAAGCCGGGGATACCACCGCCATCTTTGAAATGGGGCGTTTCGCCATCTTCGGATTCGGCATGAAAAAGAATCCCGCCGAGGCTGCCGAATGGTTCCGCAAAGCCGCCGAAGCCGGCAACAGCGAAGGCTGGCGCCTGCTGGGCACCATGACCTACAACGGCATGGGCATCAAAGCCGACACGCAGGCAGCTATTGCCTACTGGCAGAAAGCAGCCGAGGCCGGCAACGCTGCGGCTCACAATGACCTGGGACAATGCTACTTCCGTGGCGATGGTGTGCCGAAAGACTGGGCAAAAGCCATTGACATGTGGCGCAAAGGCGCGGAACTGGGTGATGCCGGCGCGCAATTCAACCTCGGCGTCTGCTACCTGCACGGCGAACATGTGCAAAAAAGCAAGGACGAAGCCCTCAAATGGTTTGAAAAAGCTGCCGAACAGGGGCACGAAGGAGCACTGCGAGCTATGTATCAGCTGAAACGTCAGCAGGATTAAGCCACGCGGAAACTATACCACCAATAAAGGAAAACTTACCGTATGAACCACCTGATTAACAGGCATCCCATTGCCCGAAGAATCTTTTTCGGCGTCAGCATCCTGCTCGCTCTCGCCTTTGTCGTGTTAACGATACAGCTGTTACTGGGCAACCCGAGAGAATCCTGTAACGCGGAGAGCGTGGCCGGACTCATGCAAGAGATTCCTTACTTCACCGGCACCGGGCTTCTGCTTTGGGCGGGAAGCTTGAAATGGCCTCGCTTGCGGCAAGGTCTGGCACTCGCAGCCATGGTGGTGCTCACGCTCATGCTCCCCTCGCTGAACAGCTTTATCTGCTGCCACGAAAGCTACGGCGAGGTTCCCTTTTACTGGTGCATAGCCCTGCTGTGCGGCTACCTGAGCTACGTCTGCCTGTTCAGCGGTAAATGGTTCTATGCCGTCCTGCCGGGAGCTCCGCTCGTGGTATTCCTCTACCTCGCTACCAACTGACAGCAGGGGAAGCAAGGGTGCGCTGCCCCCTTATGGAGCAACCGCCGAGCTCCTATCCAGGAAAGCTTTCACCTCATCCATGCGGCGAATTGCCATGTGGTAGCCCAGGTCGTAGGCGGCTTGCAGGCGCTCGGGGTCTTTTTCCACACGGCTCACCGGAAGGGGAGCTTCGGGACGCAGCACAAGGATATCCCCTGCGCGTTCTTTTTCCTCGATGTAGCGCAGCGTCTCATTGTAGACAAGGTGTCGCTCCTCCATGGCTTTCACGAGCCCGGGGTATTTGCGATACATGAGCCGCACCGCGAAGAGAAGGCCGTTTTCTTTCTTTTCATACATAGGGGGCTGGGTCAGAATGACGACATTGCGATTGTACCCCAGGCTCTCAAAATAGCGCAGCGGGATGGAATCCGCGATTCCTCCATCCAGCAGTTTGCGCCCCTCAATCTCCACCATCTGCGACACCAATGGCATGGAGGCCGAGGCGCGAATCCAGTCGAAGCCATGGTCGGCATAGCCGCCGAATTCATGGTAGACGGCTTCTCCCGTCTCCACATCCGTAGCGACAACATAGAAAGGCATGGGATTGCGGCTGTATGCCTCAAAGTCAAACGGGTCATGCTTCATCGGCACCTCGTCGTAGGCAAAGTCGCGGCTGTAGATATTGCCATCCCACAGCAGAGCCCACAGCCCGCAATAGCGTCTATCGCGACAAAAGCGCTTATTGTAACGGATGGCGCGTCCCGGCTGACCGCTCTTCAGGTTCACGCCGAAAGCCGCCCCGGCCGACACCCCGATGGTGCCGTCAAAGCAGACTTCGTGCGCCATGAACGCGTCCAGAATGCCGGCAGTGAACATGCCACGCATGGCTCCGCCCTCTAAGATTAAGCCTGTTTTCATATTGCTGCGGCGGGGAGTCTAGCACACTTCCGCCGCGGGTGCAAGCCCGAATGCAGTAAGGGGCAGCCCCGCAACAAAAGCTTGACAAAGCGATAAACTATGGCAGAATAGCGGCTTATGAAAATACGAGCCATTACCGCAACACTGTGCGCCCTGGGTCTGAGCATGACCGCAGTGGGGGCTGTGCCCGAGCATTTTCAACCCCGAGCCAAGGAACTTCTGGCAGACAGCATTGAACTGCAAGAAAATGAACATCAGCTCAATGTGATTTATTTTGTCGGCAATGACCGCGAGCCGCTTGCTGATTATGAACGCCGCATCAGTGAGCTATTGCTCCATTTGCAGCAGTTCTACGGCAAGGAAATGGCCCGCAACGGCATGGGAGCGCGTTCTTTCGGGCTGGTGCGCGAGAAAAACGGCAATGTGAAAATCCACGTTGTGCGCGGCAAAAAGCCCCATACGGAATATTCCTACGGCAGCGGCCACAATGCCTGCCTGGAAGAAGTAAACGCCTACCTTGCCGCCGAGCCGGGACGCCGCACAGGCCAGCATATTTTCGTTATCATGCCCACGTTCTACGATAAAGAGTACAACGACCTCAACCCCGGCGGCGTTCCGTTCTATGGCCTGGGCATCAACTGCTTTGCGCTCGATTACGCGCACTTCGACATTAAGCACCTGGGGCAAGACACACACGAGGGGCGCCTGCTTACCAAATGGTACGGCGGTTTTGCGCACGAGCTGGGGCATGGCCTCAACCTGCCGCACAATCTGGGTACCGTGAGCGACAACGCCAAATACGGCACAGCCCTCATGGGCGCCGGTAATTACACGTTCGGACGCAAACCCACCTATCTTACTCTGGCCAGCTGCCGCATTCTGGCGCACTCCGAAACATTTGCGCCCAAGGGAACCACCACAAAGTTCTACACCCGCGAGGAGGCGCCCGCCGTCACCACGGCTGCCTTCAAGCGCTGCGGAGACACACTGGAGCTTTACCTGGAGACCGAAAGCGATGTTGTCAACGCCAACGCCTACATACAGGATCCGCCCTATGTCGTGAACCGCGACTACGATGCCGTGCCCTTCGCCTGCACCATGAGCAAAAACGACAAGGGGCAGACAACCGCTACGCTGAGCATCCCGCTTTCCGAACTGGGTGCACTCAAAAACGTAAAGGATGGCGAGCTGGCTCTGGATGTGCTGCTGCAAACGCACGAGGGTAGCCGCTTCCGCTGGCGTGTTCCCTTCGAGCTGAACAAAATCCCCGCAGAGGGCAGCATCGACATGGGCAAACCTGTTTTCTGGCGCGGCTATTGATTTGAGGCCATGTACCCCAAGGCGATTGCAGTAGATTTCGGCGGCACGAGCATCAAGATGGGAGTGACGCAGGGGGCGGACATTGCCGACAAAGCAGAGCCCCTGCCCACAGCCGCGTACGACAGCCCGGCCGCCATCATTGATGCGATGTGCGCGACTGCGCGCGAACTGCTGCAACGCCACCCTGACGCTAAGGCCATCGGGCTGGGCATGCCGGGGTGGACGGACTTTCACCGAGGCGTTCTGTACCAGCTCACCAACGTGCCGGTGTGGAATCATGAAGTCCCGGTGCGTGATATCATGCAACGCGAGCTGGGACTCCCCGTGGTACTGGATAATGATGCCAACTGCATGGCATACGCCGAATGGCAACTGGGAGCCGGCAAGGGATTGGAAAGCCTGGCATGCCTGACACTGGGCACCGGCATAGGCGGCGGTATCGTGGTGCACAACCGCATGCTGCGCGGGCGCACCGTATCTGCCGCCGAGCTTGGCCAGACCAGCATCAGCTGGCAGGGACGCCCCGGGCCCTTCGGCAACAAGGGCGCTATCGAAGAGTATATCGGCAACAATGAGTTTGCGGCTGATGCGGCAGCCACCTACTGTGCCGCAGGCATTCCCCGCACAGCCGAGCAATGCACACCCTATCTGCTGGCACAGGCGGCGCTGGGCGGGTGCCCAATCGCTATCGAGCTTTACCGTAGATTTGCCGAAAAGCTGGCCACCCTCATCATGAACCTCATGTATGCCTTTGTGCCCGAGGCTATCATCATAGGCGGAGGTGTGGCAAAGGCCGGCTCCCTGCTTTTTGAGCCTCTGCAACAGCACCTCAAAGCGCAGCTCTTCCCTGTTCACTACGCAGCACTGCGTGTGCTGCCCGCCCATTTCGGGGCAGATGCCGGCCTTATCGGAGCCGGCCTGATGGCTGAGGATTACGCAGACGGCAAATTATTCTGACAATTATTGAACAGCCAATCCAACATATTTGTCATATAAATGTTATGAGCGATTCAACACCTCAACCCATCCCTGACGGCCTGCCGGACGTACCACCGCCACCGGCGCCTCAGCCACCACCAGCTAAAATCACCGCAAAAGATCCCTCCTGGTGGAGATTAGGCAGCGTGCCCTTCCTGGTACTCATCATGGTAGCAGCTGCGGCAGATTTGGCCATGCCTCGCTCACAAGGCTGGGGACTGGGTACGGGTATCGGGTGTTTTCTGGCCGTCAATGCCCTGCTGTTGCTGCGCAAGGACTTCACGCGCGGAGAGTATTGGTTCCTGCAAGGGTTGGCCTGCATCAACATGCTGGCTCTGCTTTGCAGCGGCCTCTTCATCAACTGGGTAACCAGTCTGGTGATTCCGTTCATCGTTGTGATGATACCTACCCGGCAGAATTATGTCGAGGTCAACACGCCATACCGCACTTGGTGGGGCTACTGGATTGCCCGCCGACAGACAGAGGACAACAAAGGACGTTTTGCCGCGTTGCGTGCCATACTTCCCCTGCTCATCTGCATCCTCATCGGCCTCGTAGCCTTTGTGGTGTTCCTGTGTATTTTTGCCACGGGTAATCCGCTGGTGGAATTGGTGTGGAATACGCTGATTGACTGGTGGAACAAGCTTGTGGAGTTCCTGCACATCAGCTGGGATTTCTGGGTACATGTCTCCTATTGGCTGCTGGGGTTCCTGTGGTTCGGCATCTACTGCTTCAATCACCACACGCCCTTCCCGTGCACGACTGCCGCTCCGGCGGAAGCCCCGAGTACCGGTTCCACCCTGCTGCCCCATCTTCCGCTCTGCATCCTCATCGGCATTAACGCAGCCTTTGCTGTAGCCACTTCCACCGATATCGCCTTCCTCTGGCTGGGCAATGTGCCTGAAGGCATCTCCCAGACAGAGTATCTGCATGAAGGCGCCTCCTCCATCACCTGGGCTGCGGTACTGGCAGCCGGGGTGCTTGTGTTGCTCTTCCGCCGCAACGGCACAGCTCGGAGCTCGAAGGCCGGCCGCTTCTTTGGCTTCCTGCTGGTCGTCCAAACAGCATTGCTGGCTATCAGCGTCTACATGCGCCTCTATCACCAGATTGAAGATTTCGGCTTTACCGTACGCCGAATTCAGGCAGCGGAAGCCATGCTGTTGGGCTTAGCCTCCCTCATTGTCCTCATTCTCTACATGTCCGGGAGCGGAGCCTTCTGGCAACACGCCAAAATATGCTTAGGCACCATAGCTCTGATGCTGCTGGCATTTTTCTCCTATAGCCCGGCTCGTCTTGCCGGCAATCTCAACCTCATGTTCCTGAGCTCACATCCCCACTGGAGCTTCGACAGCAACGATTTCCGCATCGGACGCTTTTCTGTGGAGGATAATCTTACTTTTGCCGAGTATGTGTATAACAAGGACAAGGCAAATTGCGATAATCAGAGTTTCGGTCGATTGAGCGAAGACAGGCTCAAATCAGCCGCCTTGAATGTAGAGCAACGCGCCACCAATGGCTCTTGGATTTCCTTTAACCTGAGCATCAAGGAAGACCTCCCGGCTGCCGAACGCATTCTGGGACGCCCCATCACCATCAAATTGACGGAGCCCGAGGATTAAAATCCCGATCAACAAGCGATTCAATCGCATAGGAAAGCCCCCGCTACAACCGAAATGGCAGCGGGGGCTTCTGATTTTGAAACTCTCGTTCTTTACTCGGCCCAGGTCAGGACAACCTTGCCGGACTTGCCGGAGTTCATCACATTGAACCCTTCAGCAAAGTCTGTGTAATGCATGCGGTGGGTAATGATGGCGGAGACATCCAGCCCGCTGCGCAGCATGGCATCCATCTTCTGCCAGGTAGCAAACATCTCGCGGCCATAGATACCCTTCATCTTGAGCCCCTTCCACACAAAGGTATTCCAATCGATACCTGAGCCACCGGGCTGAATGCCCAGCAGGGAGATGTTGGCACCGTATGCAGAGTGGGCAATGATATCCTTGAGGCAGGCAGGAGCACCGCTCATCTCAAGGCATACGCCATAGCCCTCATCAATGCCGAGGTCCTCGCGAGCAGCTGCGATGCTGTCACCGCCAATCACATTGACCGTGCGGTCGGCACCCAGCTTGCGAGCCAGCCCAAGCTTGTAGTCGCTCACATCGGTAATCGTCACCGTACGGGCACCGGCTTTCTTGCACACGGCTGCAGCCATGGAACCAATGAGACCGGCACCGGTGATAAGCACATCCTCACCAACCAAATCCCAGGAAAGAGCGGTATGGGTAGCATTGCCCAGCGGGTCGAGAATGGAGGCAATCTCCATGGGCATATCCTTGTGAATACGAATCACATTGGACTGAGGGATGGAAAGATACTCGGCAAAGCAACCGGGGCGATTGACGCCCACCCCCTTTGTGTTGGGGCAGAGATGGAACGCGCCACGGCGGCAGTTGCGGCAATGGCCGCATACCACATGCCCCTCGCCGGAGACAACCTCACCGGGCTTAAACTCTGTAACAGCGGAACCCACGCTTTCAATAACACCGCAGAACTCATGCCCCACATGCATGCCGACGGGAATAGTCTGCTGTGCCCAAGGATCCCAGTTCCAGATATGCAGGTCGGTACCGCAAATAGCTGTCTTGTAAATCTTAATGAGAACATCATTAGGGCCGACCTCAGGCATCGGCACATCCATCAGTTCGAGGCCTTTATCGGACTTCGTCTTAACAAGAGCTTTCATGGCCGAAGAGTTTACTCCTTTACTCCGAATCAGGCAAGCCCAATGTTGTAATTTACTGTCATGAAGACAGGAAAACAATCATTCAACCACTCCGCAAGAGGTGCCGTCTCACTCGTGCCATGATTTTACGCGCACTGTTCTACTATCTCTGCCACCGCAGCGCAAAACAAAATGCCGACACACGCCCCACCAATGGCGTGGATATGAGCCTCTACTTGGGTCGCTGGTACGAGCTCGCCCGTTTTGAGACCCCGTTTGAGATGGGTATGGAAGAAGTTTACACAGAATACAAAGCCAGACCCGATGGTCACATCAGCGTCACCAATTTCGCTAAAGACGCCCACGGCCGACGAAAAGAAGCCCATGCTATCGGCTACCTGGGCAAGGATGGTAACCTGACAGTTTCCTTTGTGCCACTGCTGCGCTTTATTTCTACACCTTACAATATTCTTGCTGTTGATGAGTTTTATCGCAATGCGCTTGTTTCAAACGACTCCGGTTCCTGTCTCTGGTTTCTGAGCCGCAGTCCGCAGATTGTGCCCGATGATTTTGCCTACTTGAAAAACGAGGCACTGAGGCGTGGGTTCGACCTCAGTGCCCTGCACTATACGCAACACCGTTACAGGTGAGCGGGCGTTAATCGATATCGGAAAGATTCACCTCTACCTTCTTGCGCTTCCAAGCTTTGATGAACTCCTTCTGGAGATTCTTGGCGTTCTTGAAGGGTTTAATGAGATGGGCTGTTGCCTCCTGCTCCGACTCACCATCCAGCATGGCCTGCATGTATGCCTTCAGCGCAGCCACCCCCTTCTTGCCACTCATGTGCACATAGAAGGTGATAATCATTGTAGAAAGCGTGTAGGTATCCTTACCCTGTGCCATAAAGGAGTACATGTTCTGCTGGTCCATGACAAAAAACTCCGTGAGATTGAAGTTAAAGTTGAGAGCCCCGGCAGATGCCTGAGTCTGAGCTTTTTTAAGAATCACGCCGAAACAGCGTGTGAAATCCAAATCTTCGCCCACATAGGGCACATAGCCCACGTACTCTGCCCAACCTTCATTGCACCAGATAGGCAGGTTATTGTAAACAAAGTTCTGGTGAGTCAGCTCATGCACCAGTGTGTGAGTCTCGATATCCTCACTTGCCACATGGCCATCCGCACTCAACCCCAACGAGGGGAACGGCACCATCACCTTATCCTGAGCCAGAGTCTGAGCCGATACGCGAGACTTCTGCCCGGGTACACGTCTAACAGCAAAAGAGAACACACCGGATGATGAGCTAGGTCCACCGTTCTGGATATATTGCTCCCTGGTCGGCCAGAGTTGTACCATGTACTTCTTTTTGCTGCGGTCTTCCTCCGTGCGAGGGACCGGCAACACCTCACCCACCGCCTTGTTGGCCTCGTATGCACATTCGAAAAGACGCCCCACGGTATCGCAAGCGTTGCTGTCGAGCGCTACAGGAGAATGGAAAACGTAGTTGTTGGTTTCATACACGAAGAAATTCCCATTCTTGGGACACTCCTGCAATTTGGTATCTTTGGGTACGGGAATCTTGTCCGGCCAACCGCTGGGAGACATGGCATGCACCTTCTTAATGCCCTGCTCACGCAGAGCTCGCCGCTTCTGCTGAGCGGCTTTGCCGACATTGCGCTTTTTGCTCTTTTTCGGCTTAGCCTCACGCTGCTCAAGCATACCATGCTCCAACACCTCGGCCTGCGGCATGACGGCGACCGGCTCTGCCAGGCTCAGCCCACAGGCGGCCATAACGAACGGTAGAATAGTGCAAATGAATTTCATATCGATTTAGGCGGATAAATGTTCTATGAGCACAATCTGCCATATATCTGCCCTCATGGCAAGCAAAAAATCCGATTTAACGACACTTATATGGCTTCTTTTGCATTTTTCCCGCCTGTAAAGTGCATTTTCTGTTGGCAAAGTATATGAGAATGTGCTAAGATAGCTTCGCATGAGAAAAGCAGATTGTAAACGTACCACAGGAGAAACTGACATAACACTGGAGCTGAATCTCGACGGCACCGGCCGCGCCGAGGTGTGCACCGGGCACGCTTTTTTCGACCACATGCTCAACCTGCTGGCACGCCATAGTCTCATCGATATGAAGCTCAAGGCGGTGGGTGATTTAGAGGTCGATGCCCACCACACCATCGAAGATACCGGTATTGTCATTGGTGATACGCTTCTGCGAGCTCTGGGCGACAAACGCGGCATAGGCCGCTACGGCTGCGCCTATGTGCCTATGGATGAAACACTCTGCCGCTGCGTGATTGACCTGTCGAATCGCCCCTATCTGGAGTTCCGCGCTCCGCAGGGAGCCGCCGATGCCCCCAACATGCCGCTCTCCCTTACAGTGGAGTTCCTGCGGGCTATCGTGAACAATCTGCGCTGCAATCTTCATGTCGAAGTCTTCTACGGGATGGATGGCCACCACATAGCCGAGGCTATTTTCAAGAGTCTGGCGCACGCGCTACGACAGGCGGCGGAGCCCGATGCTCGCGCGGCAGGCAGCATCCCCTCCACCAAAGGCTGCATCTGACAGCACAGCACACCAATTTCAGCATGAACATGACGGGTATCATCGACTACGGAGCCGGCAATCTCTCCAGCGTATGCAACTCCTTCAAAGCCATCGGCATTGAAGGCAGACTGGTACGCGGGGCGGATGACTTCTCCGGGCTGACCCACCTAGTACTACCGGGGGTGGGCGCGTTCGGTGATTGCTCGCAGGCGCTGCGCAGGCAGGGATTAGTCGAACCTATCCACCGATGGATAGAGTCAGACAAGCCGTTCCTGGGCATCTGCATCGGCTATCAGATTCTGTTTGACAGCAGTGACGAAAGCCCCGGTGCAGAAGGACTTGGCGTCTTCCGCGGCCATGTCAGGCGCTTTGAAGACAAGGAGCTGAAAATCCCCCACATGGGCTGGAACAGGGTTCACCCTGTGCAGCCCGCTGACAGCATATGGAGAGGCATGGGCAGCGAGCCATACTTTTACTATGTGCACTCCTATTATCCCGAGCCTGCCGATACGGCACTGATAGCAGCCACCAGCACATACGGCTGCACATACGCCGCAGCCATACGCAAAGACAGACTCGTTGCCACTCAATTCCACCCCGAAAAAAGCCAGAAACTCGGCCTGCAACTTCTTACGAACTTCATTCAACTCTCTCAACTGTGAAAACGATAGACCGCTACATCTTACGACAGCTTATTGCTGTAAGCTTCCTCGGAGTCCTTTCCCTTACCCTGCTGATGCTGCTGGGGCAGCTCTTCAAAGAACTGCACAGCCTGCTGGTGGAAAGCGGAGCGCCGCCCCGAATCGTGTTCGATTTCATTGTTCAGGTGATACCCTTCTCGCTGACATTCTCAGTACCATGGGGCTTCCTGACTGCGGTGCTGCTTGTATACGGGCGACTGGCTGCGGATAATGAGCTTACCTCGATGCGTATGGCAGGCCTGAGCCTCTGGCGCCTGAGTGCCCCGGCCATTGGCATGGGGTTGGCGCTCTCGTTCCTCTGCTATTACATCAACATCGAGATTGCGCCTAAAGGCAAGCGAGCCATGAGCGACATCATCGCCAATGCCGCGATGGATAACCCGCGCAACCTTCTCAAAGGCAGCAGTAGCACCACCAAGCTTGGTGACGTTCAGCTCTTTGTCGAGACACGCGAGGGCGATCTGATGAAAGGCGTGCACATCTACCCGGTATCGGAAGAGGGGGCACTGAAAAGCGGTCTGAAAGGCATGGCGGCCATGCACGCACAGTCCGCCACAGTGGGTGAGTTCAATTTCAAGACGCGCATGCTCAGCCTCATTCTGCACAAGGCTACCATCGAGCATGCGGATGGCGATGCCACCAACCTGCCCCTCATCGAGGAGCTTCCCATGCTGATTCACATTCCGGCGCAGTCCAGACGCCGCCTGAAGGCCAACCGCTTCACTAACAGTGAAATCGATGATGCAATTAAGCACTGGGAAATTGTTCGCTCAGTTGACATTAAGGCGCTGGATGCCTATGTGGCAGCAGCTGATAAAAACCCGGAGGCTTTCCCCAACGCAGCCAGGCTGTGGAGCGCCACTCGCAGCGATGCCCAATACTACCGCTCCAGCATGACCTACAAAACGAATGAGAAAGAATTCCGCACAGAAGGTATCCAGCGAGCCTCGTTTGCCTGCGCCTGCTTCGTGTTCTCGCTCATTGGTGTGCCACTTGCCATTACGGCACGTCGCAAGGATACCTCCACCGGCTTTGCCATGGGCATTCTGGTAGCAGCCGTTTACTTCGTGGCGCTTGTCTTCTGCGAGCTCTCCCGCAAGGCCAGCGGCATCACTCCCTACATCGTCCTCTGGCTGCCCAATGTGCTCTGCGCGCTCTTCGCCCTCTGGCAGCACGCTAAAGCCAAATACAGAGGCTGATCCCCTTACAAAAAAAGCGGGCAGCAGTATCGCACAAAGCGCATACTGCTGCCCGTTGCGTTTTGATTCTTACAAAGGTGTGGGAGTTTCCACATCAAAGAGATTGTCGGCTTCCGACATGTTACCATGTCCCATATAGCTGCAGCTGCTCAGGCCAAGCATGGCAAGCAGCAGAATAATACGTGTAGTTGTCATAGCAACCCGAGTTTAGCATTCATCACTCATAAACTCAAGAACTATAACCCAACGAGTAGATATAACGCATATTTTATGACAGATAGAGCCGACTATAGATTTATATTTAATTAGTTAGAGTCAACTCAAACACCATTTATCCTAACACACCCCACACACAACTCGAAACATCATACAAAAAAAACAACTGAGGCTCTGCACATCACGCGCAGAGCCTCGGTGAAAGGAATAATATCAGAGCATTAGGGCTTCACAACGGAAGCGAGCACCACCGTGCCATTGAAGGGAGAGGTCACGTTGGCGGGCAGCTCGACCTGACCCAGACGGAAGGACTCACCCAGCTTCACATCGGTAATGTCACCCTTGATGCAGCAGGGGATGTTCTTCACGGCGCACTTCACAGGTACTTCGTACACGATCTGGTGCACGACACCACCCATGCCCACACCCGCAGGAGTACCGGTAAGCTTCACCTCAACCTTGGTCTTCACCACGGTATCGGGAGTCACGGCCTCGAAGTCCATGTGGTTGGTGCTGTCGGTCAGGAAGTTGCGCTGCACGTCCTTCACCATGGCCAGGATGGTGGTACCATCGAGGTCGAGGTTTACAAGGAAGCTGTCGGAGTCAACGCTGTTGAGAAGAGCGCGCACATCGGAGGTCTTCACCTGGATGTTGATGTTCTCCTTAACGGCAGGACCGTATACCACGCCGGGCATGAAGCCCTGAGCACGCAGAGCGTTAAGCTTGCCGGTGCCACGCACCTCGCGCTTGCTGACCTTGAGAGTAAGATTCGTCATTGTCTTAAATAAATGTTTGAAATTGTGTTTTGTTTGGAGTTCATCCGACGTCGGTGCGCGTCTGTTGTCACCCGCCGGGATTGTCTCACCTCGCCACGAGGCGGAGGTGGGCGCACAGAATGCCACCAAATCACTGAAAAGTCAAGAGAAATTTAGTTTTTGGCCTTGAAAAAGACGCAAAAACTGCTACATTAGGCCGTAAGTAATGAGTATAAGTCCCGATGCAGAATTATCCCGGCTGGAGAAGCAGCTGCTGGAGCACATGAAAAAAAGAACGTATGAGCCACAGGATATATCGGCTCTGGCTCGGGGACTGGGTATTGATTCACGGGAGCGCCCGGCTCTGCGCGACATCATCCGAGCCTGGGAAAAAGAAGGCCGCCTGCTGCGCTTGCGCGGTGCGCGCTTCGCGCTGCGAGCACCTGCGGAAGAACCGCTGCTGGGGCGAATCCGCAGAATAAAGCCGGGTAAATATGTCTTTATACCGGATAGCGCCGGTCAGGAACAAGTTTCGTCCCTCGTGGGCAGAGGAGCGGGCTCAGCTCCCATCGAGCTGGCGGTCATGCCGCACCGAGATGCAGGCGCCATGGATGGCGACCTGGTGAGGGCAACGCTCCGCCGCTCGGTACCGCCCACACACCACAGGCGCCGCAGCCGCCAACGCCCGGACAGTGAAGCCGTGCGGCTGGAAGTTCGCATCGATGATATAGTGGAGCGTCGGCGTGGTACCTGGGTAGGTATCTACCGCCCCGGCGGGCGCTTCGGAACCATGCAGGGAGACGGCCGCACATCACCGGAGCAAGTCATGCTCACGACCCCACCACCTGCGGATTTGCTGGCTGGCATGGCTGTTACGGTCAGAATCGAAAACTACCCGCGCGGGAAAATGCCCGCCACCGGCAGTATCGAAAGCGTGCTCGGGTGGCCTCATGATGCCGGGGTGGAGGTAACCGCCATCATGCACCGCTATACCTTGCGCAGCACATTTCCTCCTGAGGTACTCGCAGAATCAGAAGCCCTGCCCCGCGACATCCCGGCTGAGGAATTGGAAAGGCGAGAAGACTGGCGCGAGCGTTGCGTTATCACCATTGACCCCGCCTCGGCGCGGGATTATGATGATGCCATCTGCCTGACACCCCTGCCCGGCGACAAAACGGAGCTGGCTGTTCACATAGCGGATGTGAGCTACTACGTGCGCCCCGGTAGCGCTCTGGATAAAGAAGCAGCCCTGCGCGGTAACTCCACCTACCTGCCGGATCGCGTATTGCCCATGCTGCCACCGCGCCTGTGCGACGACCTTTGCTCCCTGCGCGCGGGTGAAGACCGCCTCACGCGGCTGTGTATCATGGTATTCAACGCGAAGGGCGATATGATACATTCTCGCTTTGCGGACGCCGTGATTCGCTCACGCGCCCGCCTCAGCTACGAACAGGCACTGGCTGTTCTGGAACAGCGGGAACAGACCGACAGCGAGGAAGTTGATTCCATGCTTCAACAGGGGCACCAACTTGCCGCACGTCTGCGCCAACGACGCTTCGGACAAGGCGCCCTGAGTCTGGACATGCCGGAAGTACGCATCCTGCTCAATGCTGAGGGCACCCCTATCGGCGTAGAGACAGAGCACAGCGACATAGCGCACCAGATGATAGAGGAGTTCATGCTGGCAGCCAACGAAGCCGTGGCTCGAGCGCTGAAAGCGGCGCTGGTGCCCACCATTTACCGCGTGCACGAAGAGCCCGACCCGGCCAAACTACAATCGTTTGCCCTCACGGCTAAAAGCTACGGGCTGCAAGTCGGCTGTCTTCATTCGCGTGGGGAGCTTTCCCGTGTGATGGAGCAAATCCGAGGACATGCAGACGAACAGCTGCTCACGGTTGCACTACTCAAGGCCATGATGCGTGCTCGTTACGCCACAAAAGCACTCGGCCACTTCGGGCTGGCAAAAGGAGATTACTGCCATTTCACCAGCCCCATACGCCGCTACGCCGACCTTATTGTTCACCGAGGATTTGATAAACTGGCACGGGGCAAACACGCACGCACCCACTTGCCGACCCCGGCTGAGCTGGCGCACATCGCAGAGCATATTTCCGAAACGGAACGCAACTCCGCCGCCGCCGAACAGGAGGCACACAAAAGCATGTTGGCTCAGTTCCTGGCTGCCGAATGTGACAGCGATAACCCACGCCCTTGGTCAGCTATCATGACAGATGCTTATCCTCAAGGTATCAGCGTCGAAATCCCCGATTTGCAAATGCGCGGGTTCATCTCCGGCGATGCCCTTTCCGACTACCTCGGCGGCTCCTGGTTCTTTGAGCGGCACCTCAACAGCTGGCGCTCTACCGATGCGCGCCAACTCTCTCCCGGCAATACCATTCAAGTCGTGCCCGACAACGTTGATCTCGCCTCCGGGTTCATCGATTTCATCCCCTGGAACCCCGAAATCTAATTATTTTCCTGTATTCCTATGTTATTTGTATATTTTACTTGACATCGGTATCGAAAAACGCTAAAACAGCGGCGGAGAATTCCGGAAAGGAGACACCGCCATGAAGAATACACACATCACGAAACTGGCCGCTGTTCTGCTTGCAGTGGCAACCTTGGCTCCCGTTGCACAAGCGGATGATGCCCCGAACAGTGCACGCAACCAAGTGCTGCGAGCCGCCATGAACAGCGGCGCCGATCTGCGCGCGGTTCTGGACAAAGGAATCAGCGTAGACGCAACGGATGATGACCGTGAAACTGCGCTCATGGAAGCAGCAGACCGCGGCAATCTGACAGCCGTAGTCAACCTGATTTCGGCCGGAGCCAATGTGAACGCCCGCGATGACGATGGCGAGACGGCTCTGATGATTGCCGCAGATGAGGGTCACACGAAAATTGTAGAGGTGCTGATTGCCGCCGGCGCGGACGTCAATGCACGCGACGAGGACGGAGAAACGGCTCTGCAAAAGGCGCGTAAAGAACGCCATAGAGCAGCAGCCGCCGCCCTGCAGGCAGCAGGAGCGCACTGATGCAGACACAAACACCATGCATTAAAGCCCGTTCCTACTCAGGAACGGGCTTTTTAATCATTTGTTACGGTGAGCGTTAATTATTCTTAGCTCGGCTCAGGGCAGCACCTCCTCGGAATCAAGGTAATCCTGGCCATGTATCAACTCAGCCAGGATGGGGAGGCCGGTCAGTTCCGTAATCACACGGCTAATAGTCACGGAAGCCGTGCTCCACTCCTCGCCAATGTGGTTGAGCACCACTCCTGCACAAGTAAGCCCCCGCTCACGAATGGCTCGCAGCGTAAGCTGCACCAGAGACGCCGCCCCCGGGCGGTTGTTCACCACCAGAATGATCGGCAGAGCCAAAGCGGCAGCCACATCAGCCATGCTCAGCCCGACAGCAAGCGGCGTTTCCCAACCACCGCACCCATCCACCAGCACCATCTGATGAGCAGAGGCCAGTGTTTCATACCCCTGCACCATCTCCTGCAATGAGAGCTCCTTGCGCTCAAGCTCAGCCGCCATCATAGGCTCCGCCTGCGTACGCAGATAGATGGGGTTGATAAGCTGCAGCTTGTAGGTAGGCTTGTTGATGGCATTGCGAATGTCGCGAGCTTCGGTACGCTCACCGCAGGCAACCGGCTTATAACCGATGGCATCAATGCCACGAGCGCATAAATCTCGCAGCAGAGCACAGAGCACAAAGCTCTTACCCACCCCACTGTCGGTACCGGCAATAAAATAGTTCTGCATAAAATGTTACTCAGGTATGGAACGGCGAATTTCATCGAGCCCCCATTCGTTGCTGCCATCCACATAGCGAATATCCACCCACAGCCATATCAGGATGGCGATGAGCAAACAAATGAGCTTGGCCTTCCAGTTAGCGACAATACGCGACTTGAGGCTGCGTTGCTCAGGATTTAACAGTTGACGGATTTTGCTCAGTATTGACATGGCTGTAAATCAGTTCAGTTAAACGGGAAGCAAGCATCTGCATGGAAATGTCTCGCTGTACCATGTTACCGACCACCAATGAAACGGAGCCGGTTTCTTCGGACACGATAATGACAACGGCGTCGGATGTCTCAGCCAACCCGATACCGGCGCGGTGGCGCAGCCCGAGCGAGCGATCTTTCAACTCACGGTTGGATACCGGCAGAATACATGCAGCTGCCACGATACGCTCATTGTTAATAATGACCGCTCCATCATGCAGCATCGTTTTCGGCATGAAAATCGTACCTATAAGCTCGCGGCTACAGGCGGCATCAAGCGGGGTACCGGTCTTAGCAAACTCGGAAAGTTTGTTATTGCGGCAAATGGCGATAAGCGCGCCGTAGCGCTTGCTTACCAGGAAAGAAACGGAATCGCAAATGCAGGAAATGAATTCCGTGTTCTGCTCACGGCGCCACAGATTTCCGAAAACACGCTGAGCCCCTAGGCGAGCCAGACCGGAACGCAGCTCCGGCTGGAACAGAATGAGCAGGATAATCAGCAGCGTGCCCGGCCCCAGGAAAGAACCGGCTATCTGCTGAAGCACGGCAGCATGCGTCAGCTCAAGCAAGACACCACCCAACACCACTATCAGCACCAAGCCACCCAATATCGCCGCCGCGCGCGAATCCTTGAATGCCCTGTAAATCTGGTACAGTACCACCCAGATGACCAGAATCTCAAACACCGCTCTCAATACGTACGGTACGTCCATGGCGCCATATTACTCTTTTTTATTTCTCAATGCAAGCACAATCACATAGCCTCAATCTCCGGGCGACGGTTTGGGGCCGGAGTACGGCTCGGGTGAGGGAGTGCAAAGATCCAGAGCATGGTTATAGAAGGGAGAGCTGATACCGAAAAGGCCTAACAGAGTATGGAAGATATGCTCATGAGCCACCGTCATCGCGGCATGCGCACGCAACTGAGCCAAGGAATCGGCGAAGTGCGGGTGGAGTGCCTCGAATTCAGGTGAGGTCAGCACAAACATGCCCACGCGGCAACCATCCGTATCATGGTAGGCGAAGCGGCTCTCTCCCAGTGCGGCGCGCCCCCAGATACCATCGTGCCCCAGGTATTCGCCGTGGTCACTCACATAGACATAGATAAAAGGCCTGCCCTGCAAAGCCTTACACACGCGACGCACATACTCATCGGTATAATGCACGGTGTTATCGTATGCATTATTGACCTCGACAGCCTGAGCCGCCGGATTCTCGAAGCTATGCACCGAAGGCGTAAACGGCGGATTCTCGTGGTCGTAGTGATGGAACGGAGTATGGCTGCCCTCGTTGTTAATGAACAGCACCAGATTCTCCCCGGCTGCAGCACGGCGCAAAACATCCTGCACCTGCGGCACACCGGTCCAGGGGCTGCCGGGGGCATTGAAACGTTCCTCGGAGCACTGAGTCAGCAGGCGTACAACGCGGTCATATTTAAGCTGCTGCCCAACCCTTCTCCCAAAGAAAGAATAGACCTTAAAGCCATTCGCCTTAAACAAGTCCAACACAGAGCCTGTTTTCGGCAGCATGGCGGGGTCTGTCTCATGCACATTGCGCCTGGCATCGGTAAGAATTGCAATCTGAGCCTGGCAGGTATCATGCGCGGCTGATATACAATCCGTAAAACTGATAATGGATTTCTGCTGCCGCAACCACGGCGTGGTGTCACGCTCGTAGCCATTCAGGCTCATGCGGTCAGAGCGCACGCTTTCGCCGATATGGAGCACCAGCACCGCACCTTCGCCCCCCTTGAGTGTACTGATAGTCGAGGGTTGATTAGCAGGGGAGCTGAGGCTTTCCACCTGTTTGACCGTAGCCTGATTGTGGCACAGAGCCTCATGGGCAGCCATGACCAAATCAGCCGCTGCAACGGAGGGCCAATAGTAATCATCGGAGCGGTGGTGGCTCGGTACAGTAGCACCCAGCAACAAAGAAAAAGCGCAGAACAACAGGCCGGCATTGATGAGCGGCATCACGGACTTCACCCTGCGCATCAGCCATACCTGCGTAAGCCCCAGCAGCAACACGCCTATCACGGCTCCGCCAAAATACAGCAGATTAGTACCGCTGATATAGGCTGCAATTTCCTCTCCCGATGCCTCGAATGTCTCCGCCAGCACCAGGGAATTGATACGCGTGCCGTATTGATTGTATGAGGCGAACTGAACAATCTGGAAGAACAGAAAGGGAAGCCACAATACCAGAGCGGCATAACGCAGGAGCCCCCAAAGCAGGCACAGCACCCCCATGCTCATGAAAATGGACACAGGCAACTGACCGGGCGCACTGAAAGCCCCTATGTTGCAACAGCAATCATACAATGCGCCCAGCACCGTGAGCAGCCACAACCACCCGACAGGAGGCAGCACCGGCTTCTGCCATCTGCGGCTTACCCACAAGCCGCAGACAAGCAGCAGAAGCAGCACCGTCAACACCCACCAGGTCGGCATGTTGAAAGCGGCTTCCCATTGAAACAGGGAGCCGGTTGCTAACAGCAACGGCAGCAGCAACACCAAGCAGAAATACGCCCGATAGCCTTTCAGCCAATTCATCATGCCGTAGCTCCGGTGGAATAAAAAAACGGGTGTCAGTGCTTA
>JAUNRE010000164.1 GCA_030535795.1 Akkermansia sp. | reverse complement strand
CGCACAGGCACCTGCCCCCATGCCCGATGAGGCCGACGACGACATCCCGTTCTGATACCCCACCAATCCCGAACCAACACATCATCCATGTCGTCCACCTGCGCCGCTGCACTGGATTGGCTCTACTCCACCCAGATGTTCGGCATTAAGCTGGGGCTGGAGGGCATCACCAAGCTACTGCAGGCCTGCGGGGTACTCTACCCGCGGGCCCGCGTCATTCATGTAGCCGGCACCAACGGCAAGGGCTCCACCTGCGCCTTTGCCGAAAGCGTTGCCCGCGCCGCCGGCTACAGCACCGGGCTCTTCACCTCCCCGCACCTGGTAGAGTTCAACGAGCGTATCCGCGTCAACGGCCAAATGATACCCGACGCCGATGCCGCACGCCTCATCTTCCGCGTGCGCGACACCATCGACAGCTGGGAGGTCAAGCCCACCTTCTTCGAGCTGGTACTGGCCGTGGCCATGATGTATTTTGCCGAACGCGAGGTGGACATCATCATCCTGGAAACCGGCATGGGCGGCCGGCTGGATGCCACCAACGCCGTGCCCAAAGACGTCGCCGTGCTCACCCCTATCGGCATGGACCACACACAGTACCTCGGTAACACGCTGGAGGAAATCGCCGCCGAGAAAGCCGCCATCTTCGCCTGGCACCGCCCTGCCCTGAGCGCCCCGCAGCCCCCGGAGGCCATCCGCGCCATCCATGCCGCCGCACAGCGCATGGACACCGCCTACCGCATCGTGACCGAGGAATGCGAGCTCCCCCTCGGCCTGCGCGGCAACCACCAGCGCCGCAACGCCGCCCTGGCACTTGCCGCCCTGCGCGCGCTGCCGCACTTCCTGGCAAGCGAGGCCGAGATAGCCCGCGGCCTGGCCGATGTGCAATGGCCCGGGCGCTTCGAGGAGATTGCACCGCAGGTCATCATGGACGGCGCCCACAACCCGCCCGCCATCCGCGTGCTGGTAGACAGCTGGCAACAGGCCTACGGCACGCAGAAAGCACGCTGCATCTACGCCGGCTCGGCCGACAAAGCACTCGATGAAGTGCTGGAACTGCTCGCCCCCATCGTGAGCGAATGGGTGCTGCCCCCCGTGCAAAGCCCGCGCATCCTGCCCCCCGAACAAATGGCCGACAAAGTGCGCGCCGCCTCCTCCGCCCCCATCTGCACCCCCGCCACCCTGGCCGCCGCACTCAGCGACCTGCCGCCGCACACCCTCATCTGCGGCTCCTTCTTCCTGCTGGGCGAGGCAAAAGCGCACCTGCGCCACCACACCGCCTACCGCCGCACGGAGCAATGATACCGCGCCGGCACAGGCACCCGTGTTCCCCGCCGGAACATGCCCCCTGCCATGACTCCTGAAACCCTCAAAATCACCGTTGTCCTGCTGAGCCTGGCCTACATGCTGGCCTTTGAGCACCTGGGCATGCGCCGCCACCGCATCAGCCTCATCCTCGTCGTGCTGAGCCTGCTGGCGGCCAACGGGTTCTACCTGGCAAGCCTCACCGCCGCGGCCGAGGCCGCCATGGTGGCTTTCGTCCTGCTGGGGGGCCATGGGCTGTGGGAGCTCTGCCGCTGGGGCATCAGCGAAGGCCGCTCGCGCATGCGCAGCCACAAGCGCTCCCGCATGCCCGCACGCAGGCTCAAGCGCACCGCCATCCCTTTCCCGCTCAGCAACGCCCAAATCACCGCGCGTTTCACCGAGCTGGCTGCCAAAGACCCGCTCGCCGTCGTGAAACCCTCCCTCGGCTTCCTGGCCTGGAACAACGGGGATGACTACATCCTGCAGCTCCACCTCATCCCCGGCGGCGGCTGGGTATCGCTCTTCTGGTCCCCCTCGGAGTTCGAGCTGCGCGACAAGGAAATCAAAAACGCCTGCAAATCCGCCGGCGTACCCTGCCACAAACACCTGCTGGGCATGCGCGCACGCGGCTTGGCCATCTGCACCCGCGGCCAAATCACCCTCGCCCCCGCTGACCAACTGATGCACTTCGATGAATTCCTGCACACCATCCTCGCCCCGCAGGAGGAATTCACCACCTGGCTGCAAAACTACTCCCCCAAAAAAGCGTAACCTTGCAGCCTGGACATAACTTTACGCGTTGGAATAATTAGGAAAACCGCCAATTTGTGGGAGTACGAAGGTCGAATTCCGA
>JAUNRE010000082.1 GCA_030535795.1 Akkermansia sp. | reverse complement strand
GACCGCAATTTTGAGGCATCCACTTTTCGGTGACTGTTTTTTTTGAGGCAATACGGCTACTATCGGCAGCGAATCTGCAAGTTATTGAACTACTCTGCCTCGGGCTGCGTCTGATACGCAGAACCCAGCCCCATGAAAAACAAAAACATCACCCGTTACACGTACGAAAACACCGATTTCCAGGGATGGCGCGTCAGCATCCAGCGCTGCGGTCGCATCATCACCAGGTATTTCTCAGACCTTCAATACGGCTCGGAGGAAGAATCGCTGCGCGAAGCCATGGAATACCGAGACCAAGTATTCCGCCAGATGGCATGCCACCGCGATGACCTGCCCGACTACATGGATGCCGAACTGGCGCACCTGCAAGACCTGCTGCGCCACAAGGAAGCCAGTGTCACTTTGCGGCCGCGGCGGCAGGCTTAAGCTGCGGAGCCAGCAGCGCGCCCAGCTCATTGTTGCCGTAGAAGCGCTCCTTTTGCAGGCGGCGGAACTGGACAGCCAGCTTCAACAGACGCTCTATCAGCTCATTCTTCAGCTCAGGGGTATTCTCGATGTGCAGCCACACACTCGTGGAATCACCCTGCCCATGCAGAGCCGAGAGCTCGGCAAGCACGCGCTGCAACTCAGGCACAGCGGCGGCAGCCGTTGCGGCATCCTGCACACCGGCAAGCACTTGTTCCTCCTCAGCAAGCCCCCGGCTGAGGCTCTTGCAGATGTCCTCTTCGCTTGCGGCCTGAGCCACACAGGCGGCCACACCTAACAGTGCCGGGATGATGGATGCACACTTCATATACTGAATTCTAGTGCCGCGCGACAATAATGTCAAGCGGAAATGTAATATTCACCCCCTTCCCGCACGTTTTTTCTTGGCAAATGCTGGACAAGCAGGTAGAATATCCGCAGAAGCAACATATACCTTAGCTATGTCTCAGTCCATTCTCATCGTCATTCCGGCTCGCTACGCCTCCACACGTCTGCCGGGTAAGCCTCTCGTCAAAATTGCCGGCAAGGAAATGATTCGCCGTGTGGCAGATATTGCAGAGTCCATCTGCCGCCACAATGAAGACTGTAACTATGTGGTAGCGACGGATGACACCCGTATTCTGGATTTCTGCACCGGAGCCGGCATTCCGGCCGTCATGACAGCCGAGACCTGCCGCAGCGGCACCGAGCGCTGCTGGGATGCCGTAAGCCAGCAGGCGGAGCCGCCCGCTTTCATCATCAACCTGCAAGGCGACAACCCACTCTGCCCGCCCTGGGTCATTCAGCAGCTTATCGATGCCTGGAAGGCGGCTCCCGCCGATGTCTTTACCCCCTGCATCCACCTGGACTGGGACGAGTATGACCGCCTGGTCGAAAGCAAAAAGACAACCCCCTACAGCGGCACAACCGTGCTGGTGGACAAGGACGGCTACGCTATGGCTTTCTCCAAGAGCACTATCCCCGCCATTCGCAAGCCCGAAAAGGCCCGCGCCACCCTGCCCAAGAGCCCGGTGCGCCGCCACGTAGGGCTGTACTCCTACACTTACGCTGCGCTCAAGAACTACTTTGAACTGCCGGAGAGCGACTACGAAATCGGCGCAGTGGAAGGACTGGAGCAAATGCGTTTCCTCTACAATGGCCTGCGGGTCAAGATGGTGGAGGTAGATTACCGTGGCCGCAAGACAACCAGTGGCGTGGACTCGCCCGAGGATATCGAGCGCGTGGAGGCGATTCTGGCAGAATACGGCGAGTATGAGCTCTGATTCACCCGCAACAGATGGGAATACACCGCAGCACATTGCCATCATCATGGATGGCAATGGTCGCTGGGCGGAGCAGCACAAAGTAGCCCGCGCCAAGGGGCACGAACAAGGCGGGCAAACCGTGCAACGCGTCATTGACCTGTGCCTCGAAAAAGGGATACAGTGGCTGACGCTCTACGCCTTCTCCACCGAAAACTGGGGGCGCTCCAAGATTGAGGTCACCTACCTCATGAACATGCTCACCAAGTACCTCAAAGAGCGTCTGCCCGAGATGATGGCAAAGAATGTGCGGCTGCATGCCATTGGTGAGCTCTACATGCTGCCCAAGAGCTGCCGCAAGCAGCTGGATGAAAGCATCGCCGCTACCCGCAACAACACCGGCGTGAATGTCGTGCTGGCTATCTCCTACGGCTCCCGCCAGGAAATAACAGCTGCCGCACGCCGCCTGGCCGAACAGGTGCAACGCGGTGAGCTTGCCCCGGCGGATATCACCCCAGAGCTGCTGAGCGCCAACCTCTACACTGCCGGCATGCCCGACCCCGATTTGCTCATCCGCACATCGGGCGAGATGCGCATCTCGAACTACCTCCTCTGGCAAATCAGCTATGCCGAGCTGTGGGTCACTGATGTCCTGTGGCCGGATTTCGGCCGCGACGAGCTGGATGCTGCGCTCGAATCCTTCAATGCCCGCCATCGCCGCTTCGGAAAACGATGAAACGCCTCCTGCCGGTTCTGCTGCTTGCCTCTGCCACCCTGCCGGCCGGCGCCGAGGCAGAGTATGCGTATGTCGTGCAGGAAACGCGGCAGGGCTATACCCTGCATCCACAAGCTACCGGGGTTGATTTTGCGGCAGTGCTTGCAGACTTCGACCCGCTACAGGACGGAGAAAAGACAGACGACGCTACCTGGGGCGCCCCGCGCTGGCTTGCCGCACGTATCAACGGCAAAACCTACCTCATCTGTGTAGACAACCAACACGGCATCCTGTCCCTGCACCGTGCCACCCGCCATGCCAACACCTGGATACGCAAGCGCGGCACTCGCGAAATATACCACCCGGCTCTCTACGACCGCCTGCGTGCCGCCGGACTCAATATCCACACCCACGATGAGCTCAAGGCCATGAGCCGACACGAACGCCGACAGGCGCTTTCCGGCCAAGATGCCCCCATTCGACGCACCGAAAATAAAAAATAACGCGCAATTCTTCCCCGCCGCGCAATTTTGGCTTGTAGTACGGCAAAAAGTAGAGCAAAATAAAGCCATGCTCAAGGGTATCATCTCAACATTAGGGCTGGCTGCCATCGTGGCGCCGGTATTCGCAGCAGACTGGATGGACAATCTGGATGCTGCCGTCGACAAAGCATCGCAGGAAGGTAAAGCAGTACTGGTGAACTTCACCGGTTCTGACTGGTGCGGTTACTGCATTCGCATGCGCAGGGACGTGCTTGACACCCCGGAGTTTGAATCTTACGCTGCCGATAAGTTTGTGCTGACAGAGGTGGATCTACCACGCCGCCCCATTGCCCCCGAGGTACGTGAGCAGCGCATGGAGCTCTGCCGCAAATACGGCGTGCGCGGGTTCCCGGCTTTCCTGGTGCTCAACAACAAAGGGGAAATTCTGGGCGGATTCAGCGGGGCGCGCCCCAGCGTTGAGGCCACGGCGGCTATTCTGGATGAAGCGCTCGAGCGCGGCCACCAGCTGGCCATGGCTCGCGAGTACGAGGGCGTGGAGCGTGCCAAAGCTCTGTTTGAAATCTACAAGCACTTCCCCAAGAGCTACAAGGATGCAGCCGAGGCTCTGCGCGAGGAAATTGCCCGCTTCGACCCGGAGGACACGCTGGGTATCCGCGCGCAGGTTTCGGCCGACTCCCAGATTCATGACATGATGAACGAGGTGCGCGCCTACCACCGCAACTTCCAAAAGCAAACGGAAATCTTCGAGGCGTATCTGGCTAAGGCTCACCCCGCCAACCGCGATCGCATCATGGAGCTCAAGCGTACGGTAGTGGTGTTCCCCTGCCTCAACGCCATGCTCTTCCACGCACAAACGGTGGAAGACGTCATCAAAGCCCGCGATTATGTGCTCGAAGAGGCTGAGAAGAGCTACCCCGATAGCATTAAGGCCGAGATGATTAAGTCGCTGCAAGACACCTTTGCAGACCCTGAGGCCATGCTTCGCCGCGTGCAGGCGCGCCGCAACCGCTAATCCCTAACCACAGCCTACCACCATGCTTAGCCGACCACCGCTTCCCGCCACGAAACACCTGTGGATGCAGGCGTTGCGCTGCGTGTGCGCTCTGTTCGTGCTAAGCGTGGTAGCCACAGGCAACACCTCATGTCAGGCTCGCCAGGCTCGGCTGAAAGCCATTGGTGAGCTACGCGCCATGGGCGTCATCAACAAGCCCGACGATATCCACTCCGCCCGGCTGCCATACGGCGCCACGCTGCTTATCAACGCTGTAGAGGAAGGGAACACCACTCTGACTGCGCGCTTGCTTACCGCCGGTGCAGACCCGGATGGCTGCGCCTATAGTCTGCGCGCGGTGCCGCTCACGCGTGCCCTGCACCCACAGATGGTGAAATTGCTCATCGATGCCGGAGCCGATGTGGATGCCGTGGATGCCGTCGGCACGACTCCGCTGAGCCACGCTGCAGCCCTGGGCAACCGCGAAAGTGTGCGCCTGCTGCTGCAAGCCGGTGCAGACCCCACGCCTGCCGCCCCCGCCACGCCGCCGCTGGTCGATGTCAACAACGTCGGCATGGCCGGCATGCTGATTCAGGCCGGAGCCTCGGTGAACCAGGCCTCCGGCACAGGCACCACACCGCTCATGCGGGCCGCAGCCCGTGGCAATGTGCCCCTTGCAGAGCTATACCTGGGAGCCGGAGCCGATGTGAACGCCGCCGATGCTGCGGGCAATACCGCCCTGCATGTAGCACGTACCGTTCCCATGGTGGAGCTGTTGGTGGCACAAGGCGCAGCCCCCGCAGCGCTCAATGCCCGGGGCGAGACTGCGCTGTTTGAAATCATGCACAGTGCGGAAATGGTGCAGGCTTTGCTGACAGCCGGTGTGCCGCACAACATTGTATCCAAGGAACGCAAGCTGACCGCCCTGCAAGTTATGCTTTCCGACCCACGCGAGGATGCCGAGGCCATCCTCACCCTCATCCGCGCCGGGGCAGATGCAACTGTTCGCACGCCCGATGGCCGCACCACTGTACAGCTGGCCGCAGCTCGTGGAGGCCGCAAGTGCTGGGATATCATCCGCGCACTCATCCGCGCCGGTGCCTGCCCCAACTAACCTCCCCACATACCATGCACTGGGTTCTTCGTTCCGAAAACTGGCTCCTGCCACCGGAAGGCGGCATCATGGGCATACTCAATGTCACCCCCGACTCTTTCTCCGATGGCGGGCTGCACAACGCCTCCGTAGAAGCTGCGCTTCAGCACGCTACCCGCATGGTGCACGAGGGCGCCCATATCATCGACGTTGGTGGAGAATCCACCCGCCCCGGCTCACATCCCGTCCCGGAACAAGTGGAAATCGAACGCACGGCACCTGTCATACGCGCTCTGCGCCACGCTTTCCCCACCCTGCGCATTTCCATCGACACCCGCCACGCACGCGTAGCCGAGGCAGCCCTCGATGCAGGCGCCGACATCATCAATGACATCAGCGGCCTCGCCTCGCCCGCCATGCGCGAGCTCTGCGCCACGCGCCCCTGCGGCATCATCCTCATGCACATGCAGGGCACGCCCGACACCATGCAGAAAGCCCCGCATTACCACGACGTCGTGGCCGAGGTGCGAGCCTTTTTTGACGAACGCGTCGAGCTCGCCCGCCAATGCGGCATAGCCCCTGCTCGCATCTGCCTCGACCCCGGTATAGGCTTCGGAAAAACTACCGCGCACAATCTGGCACTCATACGCCACCTCAGCGAGCTACGCGTGCACAACCTGCCGCTGATGATGGCACTCTCGCGCAAGCGCTTCATGGGGGAGCTGCTGCAAGACCCCGCAGCTCCCGGGGTCAGCCCCGTTCCCACCGTCACCATGAGTCTGCTCGCCGCAGCCCGTGGGGCAAACCTGCACCGCGTGCATGATGTAGCCCCACTCCGCCAGGCTCTCACCCTTCGGCACGCCCTCGCCTGACGCCCCTGCCCCCGCCACTCTGAAAAATGAACGCGCCGTAGCCCCACCCGGGGTACGGCGCGCCCACTGCTTTCAAATTCAGACACTCACAGATACGGCAGTTTCCCGCCGCACATGAAATGAAGAATACAGACGAAGTCTACACCATCCCCACCCAAATTGCAAGCCTAAATCAGCTTAAAATAACAAGTTTCACAAAAAAATAACACACGCCCGCCCGATGGCACGACAAGCGCCCAAGCGCCATCGTGTCTTCTTCGCTAGCCGCACCCCGTAATCATCTGTGGAAAAACACATTGACAAAGGCGGCGGGTACGCGCTATAAATAATCTGCATACCGAAGCGGGATGCTATCTGACAGTTTAACGACGACATTCTAACAATTCCTCACCATTTTCTCATTTTTGAAACACTACGGCATTCTACTGGGGAAACCGGCGAAAAGAAATCCATTGCCAACGGCAGTTACAGCGGTAATGAATGGGTGGGGCCGGCTATCCTGGCATCGTACCAAGACCTGGTAGCCAAGGTTGCGACGGCAGGAACTGCTGCGGAAACGCAGGACGATTCAACGGCTGATAGGGAAAAACAACCCAAAAAGAAAGCAAAAAAGAAGTCAGGCAAAAAACGTAAAATCAAGAATTAAGACGAGGCGTTATTTGTTCATACGGTTCCGGGCATCACATTTGTACTTTTTCATGTAGCGGTTCCAGTCTTTTTCTGTAAACTCGGTGATGCGGGCTCCGTGTTTTTGCAGAAGAGCCACCATGTTCTCGTGCTCGTTGATGATAGCCGTGCGGAGGGGTGTCCAGCCGGCTATGTCCGGAGCGTCTACGATGGCGCCGTATTTGATAAGGAGTGCAGCACAATCGGTCTGATTGGATTGAGCGGCAAAATGCAAGGGTGTCAGCATATCGACATCCTCCATATTAGGATTGGCGCCATAACGCAATAATATCTCAACCAGTTGCAGATAGCCTTCCCGGCACGCATAGTGTAAGGGACCGGAGTAGATGGCTATGGCATAGTCATTATTGGGAGAATCCCCGGCTTCCAACAACAAACGTATAATAGCCATACCAAGTTGTTCGACCTCCGAATCTCCATCATTGATAGCATCCCCCACGGCATCTACACAGCCCATCACCTCATTCCACCTATTATCATCATTGGCACCGAAATACTCGAGAATATGGCAGATTTCCCATTCATATTCCGTGCTGTACGGGTCTTGGCGAGCCGCAGCCATCAGCAGCTCAAAATCCTGCTGCCGCTCGGAGCTCTCCCCCAGGCAGTTCTGCACCACTTCCGGAACACCGCTCGCTACAAATGCCGGCAGCTGTTCTATCGGGCAGTTCAACAGCTCATGCAAATAACGCTGAACGGGAGTCTCGCTCCTCTCGGGGCCCTTGGTCTGACGGGTGCGGGTCATAGGGTGCAATGTGGTGTTTTGTGCGTTGTCGGGGGCTCACTGCTGAGCCCCCTGTTCAAGAAGTCTCTTGTGGTTATTGCTTGTCGGCTTGGTGTAATCTAAAGCCTGTTTTCCGGAGTTATCGCGGGCATGGATGTCCGGTTTGGCGGCCATCAGGCGTTGCCACGCGACATCGGCCATATAGCCTTGCACGGCATACATGAGCGGGGTGCGACCTTCGTTATCGCGGGCGTTGATATCAGCACCAAGGGAGGTGAGTACAGGCACCATCCAGCCGTGGTCCTGCTGCATGAGCGCATACATGAGCGGCGTGCGCCCTTCATTATCGCGACTGTTGATATCCGCCCCGGCTGCTATAAGTAAGCGGAAAGCGGCTTCGGCATCGGCGGAAAAGGAACGCCGGTAGCAAGCGGTCATGAGCGCATTCCGCCCGGCCTGATTGCAAGCCCTAGCATCTGCCCCGGCTGCCAGCAACAGCTGTGTGCAGCGGGTCATGGCATTTTCGCCATGGGGCACGCGCTCCCGGCTATAGCAATTCAGGAAACCTCGCTGCTCCAACTGAGCGAGAATCAGGGCTGTGTTTCCCTGCAAATCCCGCGCATGCACATCTGCCCCGGCGGACAATAACAGCTCTACCATTTCCGGTTGCTGTGAGTCTGCCGCCATCATCAATGCTGTGCGCCCGAGTGCGGAAGCCACGTTCACATCTGCACCGTCTGCCAGCAAGGCAGAAACCTCCTGAGGATTGCGCATCAGAACCGCTTGCATCATGGGGGTAAGTTCCGGAGAAGGAATGCCATTGAGATGTCCGTAAATAGCGGTATAGGCCATCTCCTGTCCCAGAGGATATTCCATGGCAGGCCTATGGCGACTGATGAAAAAGTGCGTGATAAGCTCCGTAGCAGTCAACCCTTCCTCATTCCGCAGCGTTTTGTCTGCCCCGGCAGCCAGCAGGGCTGCTACATGCGGTGCATTGCCGACGAAAGCTGCCCGCATCAGGGCTGTTTCACCCTTCTTGTTGGTGAGGTTCACCTGAGCTCCGGCAGCGAGCAAAATCTGCAGGGATTCCGGATTCTTTGCCCGTGCTGCATGGAGTAATGCCGTGTCGCCATTGCCATCCACGGCATTCACATCCGCGCCGGCTTCCAGCAGTATTCGTACATGGTCCGCTTTTCCCTGAGCCGCGGCACTCCCCAGCGCGTAATGACCCGCTTGATTGGGGGTGTTCACATCCGCCCCGGCGGCCAGCAGCATTTGCAACACCCGGGCATCGCCCCTTGCTGTAGCCAGAGAGAGATAGGAATTTCCCGGCGGGCTTGCGTTCGCTCCGGCTTCCAGCAAGGTACGTACGCTATCTGTATCGCGCGTCCCTACCGCTGCACTCAGAGGTGTTCCCGTATAGCCGGGGACATCCAGACCTTTATTCACATCCGCCCCGGCTGCTATGAGTAAACGCAGCACCTCCGGGGAGGCTTTGCATTGCACAGCACTGATCAGCACGGTGCCCATATAAGCATGCTGCCCGGCACGAGCTGTAGCGTCTGCCCCGGCATTCAACAGCAAGGCCACGTGTCCGGCTTTGCTCGATTTTGCTGCGTACACAAGCGCTGTATGGCCGTAATCCGAGTCTGCCGGAGTAATGTCTGCCCCGGCAGCCAGCAGCATTTCAGCAATCTCCGTTGTCGGATTTTTTCGAGAGACGCATACCCCCATGAGAGCCGTCCACCCCTTGACATCGCGGGCATTGACATCCGCGCCGGCGGCCAGCAACATACGCACAATGTCCGTATATCCATGCTGACAGGCATGCATTAAGGGGGTATTGTTATGCCACTCAGGGATATTGGGGTCAGCCCCTGCAGCCAGCAGAGTCCGCACTTCCTCCGCATTTCCACGGCGCACGGCCAACATTAACGGGGTGCGGTCACACATTCCCTGACGGTTGATTTCTTCGACCGGGGGCACAGTGAATTCTGCTGCTGTGACTGTTAAGGGCGGAAGAAGCGCAGCAGCCAGTACAAAACATACAAAGGGACTCAGATTCATAGTAATTGGAAGATGGTTATCTGTTACGGTGTCATGTTATCAGAATCCGGGTAACTCGGCAAGCAGTTAGTGCGGGAACGCGCAAAAAACTAGGCAAAAGCCTAGGAAGCTCCGCCGGTGGGTCCTTGGACTGCCGGGGCTCCTTCCTACCCAGTCCGTCTTCGCGTAGCCCTTTCGGGCTCTTGCTACGCCGTGACAGGCATGTAGCTTTTTGGCCCGGTGTTGAGCCGGGCGAAGCGCTCACATCAGCCCCTTTTCCTTGGCGGTGCGGGCCAATTCCTTGGGCATATCCGGGCCGAAGTATTCCCGGGTAAGGATGCCAGAGAAAGAATGAAAGTTCTTTTATCGTACCATTTCAACGTTTTGCCGTTATCCGCAACTTGTGCAAAAGATATTAAATAATCCTCTAACGCATTATGTGTTAGGGTTATAAACTTTATAGCCCCGGCAGGGCTCTCCCCTCCCCCCAAGGCGCTTGCGGGGCAAGCGATCCCCTCGCAGAGGTGTCTGCTCGGCTTGGGGGCATGCTGCTGCGTCACTCGCAGCCTGCCCGCTCGGTCGCGGGTTCGAGCCTGAATCCG
>JAUNRE010000163.1 GCA_030535795.1 Akkermansia sp. | reverse complement strand
CCTCAGCTTCGCTTCGTCGGGCTCTGATTTTCTTGTTTTCATCTAACCCAAGGTTCCGCTGCTACGCAGCTTCACCTTGGGCTACTATACTTTCGCCCCGCAGGGCGGGGCTTTTGGATTCGGGCCTGCGGCGCAGGGAGGGCATGAAAAATGCCCCTTGCAGGGGCATGTGAAAAACAGGCCGGCGCCTGTGGTGAAAAACGGCTTTGCAAGCCGTGGTGAAAAATGCCCCTTGCTGGGGCATGTGAAAAACGCGCTGCGCGCGTACGGAGAGAAGTTCCGCGGCGCGAACCGCGCCGCCGAGGTGTTTCCGGGTGCAAAAATGCTTCAATGTCGCACTATATGCTTGCATGTGTGGTGTTTGTCGTGTAAAATGCGCGTGCGATAATTTTTTCAAACCTTTAGTATTATGGAAATCAGCATCGAAAAAATCAGCGATTGCCAGGTAAGCCTGAGTGCTACCGTACCGGCAAATGATGTAGCCACCGTGAAGGATGGCATTCTGTCCAGCTATGCGAAGAGTGCCCGTTTGCCCGGGTTCCGCCCCGGCAAGGCGCCGAAGAGCATGATTGCCAAGCGCTATGCTACGGAGATTAACGAGGAGCTGGAGTACCGCATGAAGAGCGACATCCAGGAGAAGAGCCTGGATGAGAACCCGGACCTGAAGGTGCTGGATTTCGGTACGCCGGAGTGCAGTCTGAATGAGGATGGGAGCTACACGGTGAAGTCGACGCTGACGGTGGTGCCGGACTTTGAGCTGCCGGAGTACATGGGGATTGAGGTGACGGTGCCGAGCACGGAGGTGAGCGACGCTGAGGTGGATGAGACGCTGCAGAAGTATGCGGAGTCATCTGCCAAGCATGAGCCTGTGGAGCGTGCGAGCGCCAAGGGCGATATCGTGGTGGTGGATTTCAAGACCAGCTGCGAGGGTAAGCCTGTGGCCGAGTACTGCGGCAAGAGCGTTGGTTTCCTGGAGGGCCGCGAGGACTACTGGGTAAGCCTGCAGGACGACCGCTTCATCCCCGAGCTGGCCGATGGGCTGGTGGGTGTGAGCGCCGGCGAGAGCAAGGATATTGTGGCGACGCTGAAGGAGGACTTCCCCATTTCGGACCTGGCCGGTAAGGAGGTGACCTTCTCCTGCGTGGTGAAGGAGGTGCGAGAGAAGCAGGTGCCGGAGATTACGCCCGAGCTGTTTGCTGGCGCACTGCCGGGCAAGAGCATGGAGGAGATTCGTGACATTGTGCGCGAGAACCTGAAGAGCAGCAAGGAGCGCAGCAATGATGAGGCCAAGGCTGACCAGATTTCGGAGAAGCTGGCCGACCAGCTGAGCTTTGCCCTGCCGGCTGACCTGGTGGAGCGCGAGAACGAGAACACCGTGCAGCGCAAGATTTATGCCGCTATTCAGGCCGGCGACTACGAGGCCGCCAAGGATATGGATGCCGTGCGCGAGGCCGCTAAGGCGGAGACGGAGCGCAACCTGCGCGTGTATTTCGCCCTGCAGGAGATCGCCCGCCGCGAGATGGTGACCGCCAGCGACAATGAGATGCTGCAGGCTATCACCAACATGGCTGAGCAGGCTCGCGAGAAGAACATCCGCAGCTTCATCCGCAAGCTGCAGCGCGAGAACCGCATGACGGGTATCCGCCTGAGCATCATCACCTCTAAGGTGATTGACCTGCTGGCTCGCAACGCTAAGGTGACCGTAAGCGAGCCCGAGGCTAAGTAAAACACACAGCAACCATTTTGCCCCGGCCGTGGTTTCCCCCCGTGGAACCACGGCCGGGTTTTTCGTGGCCGCCGCAGCGCCGCGCGGCGGTGGCGAGCTACGCGGCGCGCCCTGCGCCGCCGAATTCAAAAGCCCCGCTTGACGGGGCGGCAGATGGTAGGCAGGGGTGAGCGAGCAATAGCTCGCGTAACCCCTGTTACAGGAATAAGGAGAAATGGAGCCCCGTGAATACGGCGGCGACAGCCGATGGGAATGCGCGGTGGATGAAAATGATGACCGCGCTGCTGTCGGCCTCCTCAGCTTCGCTTCGTCGGGCTCTGATTTTCTTGTTTTCATCTAACCCAAGGTTTCGCTGCTACGCAGCTTCACCTTGGGCTACTATACTTTCGCCCCGCAGGGCGGGGCTTTTGGATTCGGCGCCTGCGGCGCAGGTCGAGCATGATAAATGCCCCGCATGGGGCATGTGAAAAACAGGCTGGCGCCTGTGGTGAAAAACGGCTTTGCAAGCCGT
>JAUNRE010000015.1 GCA_030535795.1 Akkermansia sp. | reverse complement strand
GACAAACTCCAATTTAGCCGTCATCATATGTCTAAATCCTAATTGTTCCAACGCGGGAACAACTTTACCTTCCGAGGCGCTTCTTCCAATCGCGCACCATCACCGCAAAAGGCTCAGTATCGGTATCGTTGTCCTTGTAGGGATTGCGGTCAAAAGCCTCGCGGTATTTCGTGGCCAGCATCAGGCACAGCACGCGCAGCTCATCCGCCAGCTTTCCTTTGTTGAGATAACCGGCAGCCTCTGCCACCTTATCCGGCGAACACCCGGGGGTATACACGCGGGGACAGCGGCGCTTGAGCATGTCGAACATGGCCGTCGACACCTCGCACACCTCCAGCAGCACTCGGGCTTCATTCGCGCGCTCCTCAGAAAGCGAACGTTCCTTCAGCAGCTCCTGCAATTTGTGGCGAGCCTCTGGCATATTATGCTGTAGCATGGCATCCTTCGCCTGCTCGTAAAGGACGATGTAATTCTCAGGCGCCCAGCTCATGGCCATGCGAGAGAACTCATCGGCCAGCACCGAGTAGGGTTCACCGGCAGCAGTGGAGGCTTTCTCTGCCTGTTGGATAGCGGCGCGCCCCTCATCAAGGCGCGAATCAGCGATAAGATATCGTGCGAGCCAGATGGAAGCGAGAGCCTTGACCTGTTGGTTACTGATTTTTTCAATGCCGGAGCCATCGCCCCGCAAAGCTTTCTCGACATGTGAGAGCTGCTCCAGCAGGTCGGCAGCCGCCGGAGCCACAGCATCCTTTCGCGTGAGCTGGTAGCGGAAATCCTCCAAGGCGGCCTCGCGTGCATCGGTGTTCTTTTTAATCTCAGCCAGCAGAGCGGCATGCAGCGAAGCCCACGCAGCCATGGCGGGTTCTGCATCCTCGGACGCAAGCGAAGCAAATTTCTGCCCTGCTTCATCATATTTTGCCTGCGCCAGCGCGGCCTCTGCTTCGCTGAGTGTTTTCATGGAGCTCCAGGTATAGGATCCGCGTTTCACGGCTACCAACTCGCGTTCATCGGCGGGTGTCCCCAGCATGATACCGACAGCCAGCGCGGCAATTCCCAGGACGGCAGTAACGGCGGATTCCACCACAAAGGCGCGGCGAGCCTTGCGTTGATTCTCGGGGGATTTTTCCTCCTTGCTTTCAGCCATGGCCTGCTTCACGGCTCGCAGCTCGGCCAGCAAATCGCGATACGTCAGCGGGCGCCGTGCAGGGTCAAACGCTGTCATGTGATCCACTAAATCACACAACGACTCATCCGTACCGGGCAACACAGTGGCAAAAGGAGGCAGTTTAAACTTATTCTGCAACAATTCGCTGACCGAGGAGGCACTTTCCTTGAACGTTTCATTACCGGTCAACAGGTAACGCAGCGTCATACCCAGAGCGTAGATATCGGTTCGAGCGTCTTCATCCTTGCGCTCCAGCGTCTCAGGCGGCACATAGTATGGTGTAGCCCAGATAATCTCCTCGGTATCCTCATCCTTTTGGCCCAAGGCAAGACCGAAATCCAACACCTTGGCACGCCCCTCCGGGGTAATGATAACATTGCCCGGCTTCATGTCACGGTGCAGCAAGCCGGAATGATGTGCGGCTTCCAAGCCTTTTACAATCTGAATCGTATACTCAATCGCCTGCTCAGGAGTAAGCGGGCCATCGCGCGTCACCATCGTATCGAGGTCACAGCCGTCCACGAGCTCCATCACAATGTAAAACTGCTTGCGGGCACGGCCGGCAGAATACACGGAAACGACATTATCATGGCGCACCTTTGCCATCATAGCGCATTCATTCTCGAAGCGAGAAATGCGATCCGGCTGATTTCGGTACGCATCATTGAGCACCTTGATGGCAACGCAACGGTTGAGCACCAAGTCTCGTGCGCGCAACACAATGCTCATACCACCAATACCTACCACTCCTTCCACTCTGAAGTTGGAAAGCATGGTGTGCACATACTCGGATTGTCCGCAGGCAGGACAATCAACCTGAGCGTAGAATCCCAGGGCGGAGATGTCGAGTTTCTCCCCGCACTGCGGACACTGCCAGATTTCCGGTTTGGTAGACATGTTGCGCTCTATTCCGAAAAAGAAAGCCGGGCAGGCACTTGCGCACACCGCCCGGCTTTGCAGGAAATCTCAATTTCAGACCAACTTGGGAAGAGAGGCAGCGGCAACGGCCTGGCCGTGACGCTTCGTCTTCTCATCCGGCACGCAGAGCGTGATAGCAAGCTCGGGGAACTCACCCTTCAGCACCTCATTGGCCTTGTCGATGATAAGCTGACCACCGTCGCCGGTGGCTACACGACCCAGGAAGAGGAGGTTGCGCAGGGCATAGAACTTGGAGAAGTAAGCGATGGTGTAACCGAACTCCACGCCAATCGTCTCGTAAATCTTGCGAGCGCGGTCATCGCCCTCGGCCATAGCGGCCTGCACCTTCTTGAGCTGCTCAGGATAGGGCATGCTGCCGAAGTCGAACCCGGCACGGGGAGCCAGGCGGGCAACGGCCTGCTGGGAGAAGTACATGGCGCCCACGCCCTTGTCGCGGGACCACTCGTCCACGCCGCCGTCCTCCTGATAGTCGACGGGTACGAATGCCAGCTCATTGAGCCAGGGCATAATGTGACCTTCGGGGTCAACATAACCGGCTGCCAGAGAAGTACCCATGGCAATACCCAGTACAGCATCATCGTTCATGCCCATGGCACCGGCCAGAGCAGTCACCTCGCCGTCGTTCACCACCTCAAAGGGCACCTCCTTGCCCATGCGCTCGCTCCAACGCTGCTTGAGCGTGGCGAACATGGGGCGAATCACGTTGGTGAAGTCCTCGGGGGAGATACCACGGAAGAGGGAACCCACGCGGGGCTCGCTGTTCACATACACACCGGCTGCGGAACCACCGATGGCGTCCACCTGGGGCAGATGCTTGGCTGCACGCAGCAGAGAATCGTCCACGCCCTCAAGCTGATACATGGGGTCCTTCTGATGGTAGGGATCCCACACCACCTCTTCGGAGTAGACCACCTCACCATTCACCACGGCGGCGCACTTGCGGTCGGAGCCGCCCAGGTCGAAACCGATGCGGTAGCCGTCCAGATTGCGGCCAAGGGATACGGAAGTGGAGTTTTCAGCAGGAAGCTCGCAGGGGCAAGCCACCTTGACAACCTGAATGGGCTGGTCGTAAATCTTCTTACCGATGAAATCCCAGTCAAATTCACGAGCACCGCCGGCGCAGTAGGTAGCTGCCAGCATGTCGGCAATCTTGTCAGCACCGGCCACCATGATGGTGCAGCCGCCCTTCATCCAGAGCAGGAACTTAACGATGCGCTCAATGTACTGATTGTTGAGGGCGTCATTCTCCTCGCTGCTGGGAAGCACCTTGCCGCTCCAGCGGAAACAGGTACCATCCATGCGGGTGAGAGCAATGTCGATAGGCGTGGAGGCGGGGTCGGCAGCGACCTTGTCCTCAAATGCCTTATTCCAGAGCACCGGAGCAACGAAGTCCGGATCGAGTACGGGTGTGAATTTCGGTTGGATATTCATAACGTTACGGGAAAGATATTATCATGAGAAAAGCCTGATGACAAGCTAAAAAAGCGATACGGGGGTTAAAATCAGAATTCGCAGTTACGGGGTGTGCGAGGGTACGGCAGCACGTCGCGGATATTCTGCACGCCGGTTACAAACATGATAAGACGTTCAAAGCCAACACCAAAACCGGCATGCGGCACCGTACCGTAGCGGCGCAGGTCGTTGTACCAGTAGTATGCCTCGGCATCCATTCCCAGGCGTGCGATATTGCCCTCCAGCACATCCAGACGCTCCTCGCGCTGGCTGCCACCGATGATTTCGCCGATACCGGGCACCAGCACATCCATGGCGGTGACGGTCTTGCCGTCATCGTTAAGACGCATGTAGAAAGGCTTAATTTCCTTGGGATAATTATAGACGATGACCGGGCATTTGAAGTGACGTTCTGTCAGGAAGCGCTCATGCTCGGTCTGCAAATCCATCCCCCAGTAGGGCGGGTATTCAAAGGTCTCGCCACTGGCCAGCATAATATCAATCGCCTCGGTATAGGAGCAGCGCACGAAAGGCTTGTTGCTCACTTCCTCCAGACGAGCACGCAGGCCTTTATCGACAAACTTGCAGAAGAAATCGAAATCCCCGCTTTCATCGGCAAGCATGGTGTTAGCGATGTTCTTAATGAAAGCCTCAGCCAGCTCCATATCGCCGAAGATGTCGCAGAAGGCCACCTCGGGCTCAATCATCCAGAATTCAGCGGCATGGCGGGAAGTATTGCTGTTCTCCGCGCGGAAAGTCGGTCCGAAAGTGTAGATATTGCTCAGAGCGCAAGCGAATGTTTCGCCCTCGAGCTGTCCCGAGACGGTAAGACTGGCGGCCTTGCCGAAGAAATCCTTATCATAGCTCTTATTCTCGGCAAGCGGGTCAAGCGTCGTAACGCGGAACATCTCACCGGCACCTTCGCAGTCGGACGCAGTGATGATAGGTGTATGTACCCAGATGAAATCACGCTCCATGAAGAAACGGTGAACAGCGCGAGCAATGCGGGAACGCGTGCGGAAAACGGCGCCGAACAGGTTGGTGCGAGGACGCAGGTGCGCAATGGTGCGCAGGAACTCCGGGGAATGCCCCTTCTTCTGCAAGGGATACGACTCCGGCGCCGTGCCAACGAGCGTGATGGCTGAGGCCTGAATCTCCCACTTCTGCTTACCGGGGCTCTCCACCAGACGCCCCTGCACCGACACAGAGGAACCGGTAGTCATGCGTCCGATGTTTTCGTAACCGGGAATACCGGCATCGGCAATCACCTGAATCGATGCGAGGCTCGTGCCATCATTCACCTCCAGGAAGGAAAAAGCCTTGGAATCTCGGCGGGTACGCACCCAGCCCTCCACAAGAATCGAATCAAGCGCGGCATCGCTGGCCAGCGCATGTTTGACAAGAGTTCTTTTCATGAGTTCACTATAGCACCCTCAGGAGCGCATGGCGAGTATTTTTTCTGACTCCGCCAGTAATTTTTCCAGCGTTTCCACAATGATATTCGTGATAACGAAGTCACGGTACCATTTTTTCTCGCACGGCACATAATAACAGGGCAACATGGTGTCAGGCTCCTGGAAGGTACCACCCGGAGGATGCAGATGGAAATGCAGCAAGCGCACACCACTGTCGGCCAGCTCCATTTCGTGGCGGTCGATAAGTTCCGGGTCGAAGTTTCTATCCTGCATGCGGCGGCACATGAGGCGGATTTCGCTTTCTGCCGGATACTGCTGAATAGCCACCATATCGTATTCCTCGGGTTGCCATTCAGGGCGGAAAGCTCGCGTAAGCAAGGGGTCGCAGCAGGATGCAATGCGGCGCAGACAACTCTTTCGATTGCTGCCGGGTGGCCCGCATATCAATATCAACATGCGGAGCGGCGGCGTATGTTCTCTGCGATACAGGGTATCGAGGCGGCGCTGAGCATACATCATACGCGCATTGAGCTCTCGCATGGTGATTTCCATTTCCTCTTTACCACCGGCATAGAAGCGCCTGTCCTCCGAAGATGGGCTCGGGCGATCCGGCCTGTAGCGATAGGCATTTGCCATATCGAGTTGTAATACGTGCTCATGCAGGGATTCCCCGGCAGGCGGCAGAAAATGCTTCAGCACACGCATGACCACCTCTCGTTTGAAGGACACAAACATGTCGGCCGTCACCTGCGAGTACGGCACCCATGTTACCTGTTCAAACTCCTTGCTGTAAGTGCAATCCGTCTCGGGGCACACCTCGCGGCACTGCAACAGGAACCAAGTCTGCTGCTGGCCGTCCCATATTTCACTCTTCTGGTTTTTCTCGCGGTAGAAATAGCGCAGACCGCCCCACCGTGTGACGATGTTGTATGCAGAGCGGGGCAAGCCAACTTCTTCCTCGACCTCCCGCACAATGGCATGCTCGTAAGTTTCATCATTGTGCACACCGCCCTGCGGGAAATGCAAATGCTTACTGTCCTTATTTTTACGGGCCAGCAGCAAGTTACCGTCAGCGTCAATAATCACGGCGGCTACGTTAATCCGCCACCTGAAAGAATCATTACTCATGTGTGTGAAACTCTGCGTCGGCCATGGCTTTCATCATTCCAGGCTTCGGTCAGATATTTAGTTTGGCAGAGCTCCCGGAGCTCGTCATGAAAGCCGGGATACGGTTCTGCGCCCTGTACAGTTTCCACTTGCGGGACAAGAGCTTGCGCAAGGAGAAGTTGCCACCCTTCAGCCGGTTCGCACTCCTGAATCAGCCCTTGGTGCAACACAGCCCCACGGTAACGGCGCTGCCCCGCACCGGCCAGCTTGTTTCCGGCGGCATCCACAATATCGCTAGCAACCGGGCTCGCCCAACAGGCGCGCCCTCCATCAGGCGCATCCTCTACCAGCAAGGTGCAATCCACTCCGCTTGCTCGCAACGCCTCGGCCAAAGCGCCATGTATCCACTTGTAAAGCTTGTCGGCAGGCGGATAAATCACCCCCTCCCGCGCCGGCAGGGTAACTGTGTAGGTATACCCCTTGCGGTGGTCTACAATGCCACCTCCCGTCCAACGGCGAATGTACTCTATCCCCTCACCGGGGAAGATGGCTGCAGCCACCGGGGTGGAATCAAAATACCCAAAGCTCACGGCAGGACGTGCCCACCCATAGATGCGCAACCAAGCCTCAGAGCGGCGACTCAGCAACTCATCGGCCGCCATGTTTTCATAGCCGGTGCGCAGAATCGGGTCACACCAGAACCTGATAGTCTGCGGAAGCAAACCATCAGGCACCGATTGTTGCATTTCAAAACTCATGCTCACCGAACTCCGGAAATCAGATAGGCTGGGGAAGCAGTACAGAGCGAGAGAACGCGCGTGTGTGCGAGCGGAAGAACTCATCAGCCTTGGGTGCACGACGACGCTTCTGGCGCACCTGCTCAATAAGCGTAACGCCCTCCTCCGTCAGCACCGTGATGGACATGTTGGCCGACACGATACGGGCATTGCGGAATGTGCGGGAACCGGCCACGATGCGGTCACCATACACCATGATGGATTTGCCATTCTTGGCGGAGTTGGAGGAGATGACCGGGATACTGATGGATTCATACCCCACGCGCCCGCTCTCAGCGTCGGCGTCATCCTTCACATACTCAATATTGAAAACGAGGCTCAGTTCGACGATATTCTCGCAAAGGAAGTTATCCTCCTCCTGTTTTTCAAAGGGAACATAAGCTGCCTCAAGGCTCTCCTGCCCCATGAGCTTCTCGAAGCTTTCACGCGGAGCTACCACCTGTCGGTACAGAGCAAAGACGGGGAAAATACCTTTTTCCTTGTCGCTGGCATCGATATTAAGCACCTGGTCGCGGTACATGAGACGATAGCCCACGGCGTTGACATCGCCCTGAGTCTCCATATTGTGAGCACGGGCGCCGCGATAGTTATTGCGCAGGGAGGTACTGCTGCTCACAGAGGGGTTGCGATCCGGCGCGCAGGCAAAAAACACGAACTGAACCGAGCGAGGAATCTGCAAGCCCTTGGGAACCTTGCCTCCGCGCATATTCTGTTCCGTCTTGGCAAAAAGCCACTCGTAGCGGTTGTTGCCTTTCATCTGGAAGGACTCCAGGTCGCGAGCCATTGTCTGCAAGGCCACACGTCCGCTGGCGCTGGTGCTCACATCTTCCTGCACCTTCTGCCAGAGCGCAATACCCTGATTAGTCAACTGCATGATAACCACCACCAGGCTGGCCGTAATGGCCATGGCCACGATGAGCTCCACCAGC
This sequence comes from Akkermansia sp., assembly GCA_030535795.1. Classification (GTDB taxonomy): domain Bacteria; phylum Verrucomicrobiota; class Verrucomicrobiia; order Verrucomicrobiales; family Akkermansiaceae; genus Akkermansia. The sequence continues at coordinate 25,853 of JAUNRE010000015.1, read as the reverse complement.
GTAAAGCCTCGGTGACGTTTGTAAGTCGTTGTCTTCATGATATAGAGAGAATTCCGGTAAAGAGATTAACGGTGGAAGGACATGTTGGCGGAGAAAAGCGGCCTACCCATACGCTTCCAGTTGCGGTCACGGTAGCGAGCCGGATTGGGGGGCGACATAAGGTAAAACTCAGCCTTGTAGAACACAGTGGCACCCCAGGGATTCTTCTCATCCTTGGAATAATACTCCTCGGGTTTGGAAGCCTCGTTGATGACACCGGGATTGGGGGATACGCGGTACTCGCCGTTGTTCTTCTTCATCAGCTGAGACATTTTGACAACGAAGACCGGCCCCACGGCATCCTTAATATCATCTTTGTGCAGACGATCGTTCATGGGGCAAGCCACGGAAACTAGCTGGGAGTTCTTACCGGGCACAGCCTTGGAGGCCGGAACAGCCGGGAACGAACCATCGGCTCGGGGTGACTTGGACGTGTCAGCGCGATAGGAGAAGATCACGATAGAGGTAGAGGGGCGCTTGCTCTTTTGCAGCCAGTAAAAACCTTTATCGAAGGGAGTAAGGTACTTACCATCTGCAGAATGGCGGTCTCTCTTACCTGCGCGCTCGTGGGGGCGAATCGTTCCCATTTCCGCACGGAGGATACCGGTGATACGCTCAGCCTCCTGCTTGGTGAGAGCCTGCTGCACCATACCACGAGCAGGCACAAACACAGTCAGGAATATCGATACCAGCACACCCACCAATGCCACAGCAAGCAGGGTTTCCATCAACGTGAAACCGCCTCGGCGGTTCGTGATTGTTTTCTTCATAACAAAAAGTCTAAGGTTCAGTTACGCATCAATCCTCACCATACACCTGACGAGCCGTACGCAGCTGGTTAATGTCGCCATTGGGCCATATCAGAATACCCTTAGCCGATGCGGGACGGCGCAGGGAGTCAAAATCCGAGGGAATCACGCCATCGCGAGCGCGGTTGCCGGAGCCTCGACGCCCGCTAATCACCACAAGGCGCTGAGCCGGAGTAGCATTGAGCGGGTCTGACTGCGGGGTCACATAACGGCCTTTTTCATCAAACTCAATGTAATAAACAGCCGTCTGCCCCTTGCCGGAAAGGCGGGTCACTTCCTGCCCCAGCATATCACCACCGGCATTATCCATCCATTTCAGCGTTGTGCTGTAAGTGGGGCTGAAGTACACACCGGGAGGCAGCGTAACGCCGGCTGAGGTGGACACCCAGACGCCTTCACCGGCAACATCCGTACCATCATACGTGCCGCGCGTGTTCTCGTTCTTGCGCTTCATCTGCACGGTCATGTAGCGCAGGTGGCGGGAGTCCTGAGACATGTTCTTCTCGTCCTTAGCGATAATGAGGCGGGTATAGCAGTCATTGCCCTGTGCCGTGGCGCGAGCCTCGCGCACCATGCTCTCCAGCATATCCACGCCCGATTCGAGACCCCTGCCCTTGCCGGAATCTCTTAACACACTGGCCGCCAACGTCATCATTACACCAATAATGGTCATAACAACCATCAACTCCACCAGAGTAAAGCCCCCGGCGCGCTTGTAACAGAATGTCTTCATGTCTACGAAAAATTTACCGTACGCTAAAATACGTCACTATAAATACCAGATTTCGCGGCTCGCTTCAACCCTTTTTTTACTTTTCGTGTCAAAAGACGCCTATTTTTCGTTTTGTGATTGACCTTTTCAGCAAAATAGGGTACAGAGAGCTGCGACATGAACATCGTAGAGTCCATCATTCTTGGCATTGTGGAAGGCCTGACAGAGTACCTGCCTGTCAGCTCCACGGGACACCTCATCATTGCCCAGTACCTGATGGGGCTCCCGGACTCCGATGCAATGAAGGCATTTAACATCTGCATCCAGAGCGGCGCCATTCTGGCCGTTCTCGGGCTATATTTCAAGCGGGTAAAGGACATGGTGACCGGTTCATACCAGGCGCTTCTTGCCATTACGGGACGCACCAACGGACAGACTGAACGCTACCCTGCGGGCGCGCGTCTGCTGGTCAATATGCTCATTGCTTTCATGCCCGCTGTTGTCTTTGGGCTGATGTTCAACGATTTCATTAAGAGTGTCCTGTTCAACGCCCCCACAGTCACCATCAGCTGGGCAGTGGGCGGCATCGTGATTCTGCTGTTCGTACGCCGCCGCAAGAAGAGCGGGAAGCGCTTCGGCGGCAAAGACCTCGAAGAACTCGACTGGAAGGGCGCGCTCAAAATCGGGCTGATGCAAAGCCTGTCCATGTGCCCCGGCACCAGCCGCAGCCTGATGACAATGCTGGGCGGCATTCTTGCCGGGCTCAGCGTTGCCGCTGCCGTGGAATTCAGCTTCCTGCTGGGGCTCATCACGCTGGGCGCAGCCACAGTGCATGATGCCGTCAAGTACGGCAGCGATATGGTTAACCAGATTGGGTGGGGGCCCATCATTGTCGGCACCATTACAGCCTGCATCAGTGCCGTTATCGCCGTGAAGTGGATGGTGGACTATCTCAATCGACACAGCCTTTCCATCTTTGGCGTCTACCGACTCCTCGCAGCGCTTGTCATGCTTGTTCTCATGTTCACCGGCCTTAGTTTCAGCGATGATGAAGCCCCTGTAAAGCCCGTCGATAATACTGTACAGACGCAGTAATTGCAGCGCTGGCGCTTTTTTAGCTTCCCTTTCAGCGCAAAGTGTGTAGAATGATGCACAAGATAACAATGCGCTACATACTCAAGATTCTCAACTGGTTTGTCGATTGCTTCCTGGCATGGTTCACACCTACTTGGCGACGCAAAGGCTGCGAAGCCCGCGCCGCCGTGAGCCGCTACTATCATTACAATCGCCCGCATATCAGCGAAGACCGCAAGACGCAGATTGAAGATTTATTGTCGCGTCTTCGCGAGGCGCTGCTGTTCTGGCGCCGTGACGAGGTAAAAAAAATCACGGAAGAGGCACAGAATCTCGGCGAACTGCTGCGTGGTTTCAAACGCAGTGCCGTGGTGGAAACAGTGGAGTCGTTCTTCGTCATCATGGTCATCTTCCTGGGCATTCGCACCTATTACGCCCAGCCCTTCCGCATCCCCACCGGCTCCATGCAGCCCACACTCAACGGCATCACCATCAAGCCGCTGTCTGATGCCGAGGAGATGCCGGCCGCCCCGACTCGCTGGTGGCAGGCTATCACTCTGGGCAGCAGCTACAGCAACATTGTAGCCGACAACGCTAAGCGCATTGTGAACCTGCAAACAGAGCGCTATTGCCTGCTCTTCACCCGCACCCGAATCTACTTCAGCGATGGCAGTCAGGAGACAGTTCCCTGCGCCAGCGGTGCAGTAGCGGAGTACCTGCGCGACACCGGTAAGCTGGGGCGCATGCTCATGCCGGGAGAGACTATTGTCAAGGCTCGCTTCGATGCCGGTGATATGGTGGTTGTCAATCGTATGGCCTACCACTTCCGCGCCCCGCGCCGCGGCGAGACGTTCGTCTTCGACACGCGCGCCATCAATACGGAAATACCCGCTGCCATGCCCGACCAAAGCCGCGCCAGCTTCTACATCAAACGCCTCTGCGGCCTGCCCGGCGACCGTATATCCATTTCAGCGCCTCACCTGATTGTCAATGGCAAGAAAGCCGAGGAAAGCACCATCGCTCGCGTGGCAGCCTGCACTCCGCCCTACAACGCCACGGGATACAACGCGCTCAACCGCCTGCGCGATGCGGAAATCTACTATCAGGCCTACCTGACCGAAGGCAACACCATCACCCTGCGTAACAACCCCGCCACCCCCGACACTAACGAGTACCTTGCGTTGGGTGACAACACGGTAAACTCCAAGGACTCCCGCTACTGGGGGCCCGTGCGCCAGTTTAACGTACTGGGACCGGCCTTCCTGACACTCTGGCCCTTCAGCAGCCACTGGGGTGGCATTGAATAACCAAAGCCTCATTTTCACCTCACTCACCATCCTTCTCACTCATGTCAGAATCCGACACTATCACACGCAATGCCAAATCCAACCTTGCGTTTACCCTCATGGATCTTCCGGAGGAGAAGCGCATACACATGGCACAGTTTTACGCCTTCTGCCGTATCGTCGATGATATCGTAGACGAACCCGGCATGTCTCCGGAAGAGCGCCATACGGCTCTGAATCGCTGGATAGATATCATCTCCCTGCGCATCAATGCTAACGATGGTATTGAAACCGAAGTACAAAAACTTGTAAGCGACCTGCAACTCGACATAGCCCCCATGCTGGAGCTCATTGAAGGCTGCCGTGGCGATATCTCCCCGCAGCAGCCGGCTAATCGCGAGGAACTGCTGGCCTACGCTTACAAAGTAGCCGCCTGTGTGGGTATCACCAGCGCCACCGTCATGGGAGCCTCGCCCGCAGCCAAGGACTATGCCATTGCGCTGGGCTATGCACTGCAGCTCGTCAACATCCTGCGCGATGTAGCAGAGGATTGCCGCAAATACAACCGCTTCTACCTACCGGCAGACGACATGGCGCTTTTCGGCGTGACGCAGGATGATATCCGCGAACAACACTACAACTACCGCATGCGCCAGTTGCTCGCCTACGAAGCAGCCCTCGCAGAAAAATACTTCGGCGATGCCGAGGAGTACTACCAGCAGCTCTCAGTGGATGACCGCAATGCACTCATTCCCGCTCAGGCCATGAGCCTCATTTACCACACCATTCTGGCCAAGATGCAGACGGATGAGTACCGCGTATTCGAACGCCGATACAGCGTCAACAACTTCCGCAAACTCTGGTTCCTGCTCAGAGCGCGTCTGGGTACTGTCAATATGCCCTCCATACCCAGCCTTGCCGATTGGAGCTTCTTCCGCAATGATGAGACATCTCAGCAAAAGTAAGCCACTAACGAGAGCCGATAAAGGAAATAACGGTCATACAGAATTATTCCGCCCAGTGTAGGCTTGACAAAAGATACAGAATAGTGCAAAATAACGCGCAGCTATGGGGCAGACGTGCCCGGACAGCTTTTTAAGTGCTATGAAAACACGACTGATTTATACAGCTCTGGTAGCCGCCGCAGTGGTATCCCTGCCCTCGTGCGATCAACCTCTTCCTGAATTCCTTGATGGGTTATTCGGTGGCAGCTCTGACGGCGATACTAAGCAGACAGAGACTCAGCCTAAAGAGGCGCCGACTGTTCCCACCACCCCCACAGCTGACGACATCAGCGCAGCAGTGATGCCCCAGCTTGCCGCCTACCCCTGGCTTGCACAGGGAGCTATCAGCTCCGAAACGGCCACCACCCCCGAGGGTGCCCTGCAACTCACAGCCACGGTAGAGCTCAGCGTCAGCGAAAATCTTTACACCAAACAGAGTGCTCCTGCCGCTTTCAATGAAGAGCGCAAAGCCATGAATCAGAGCGCGAACGCCGCCATGCAGCCGAACTCCACCTACCTGCTGCAGATTGGCGCACCAACCGACACCATCACAGATGCCGACCGCGCCGCTCGCCCCCTGCCCGAAAACCTGCAGCAGCTCGCAAACGAGCTCAAGGATCTTTCTGAATCTTCCGTATACGTTGTAACCACACCCGCCAACACCAAATACACAGTAACGGCCACGATGCAGGCTGACAAGACAGACAAGGGATGGGTGCTCTCCAACGTAGCGATTCAGACAGATTCCCTGCCCGCCCCCGATGGGCTGACGCCGGAAAGTGCTCTGCCTGCAAACGCAGCCAAACTTACCCCTGAGTTTGAGGAAGCACGAAAGAAGGAAATCCGCGAGAAGCTTGCAGCCTTTGAGAGCGCAGCCACCCCTTACATTCAGGCTCGCGAGGAAGAAGCCCGCAAGGCTTGGACCGAACACAAGGCTCGTGTAGAGGAAGAGGCTCGTAAGGCAGCAGAAGTTGCAACAGCAGCTGCCGCCGAGAAGGAACAGTGGATTAACCACTGCGTCCGCTCCATGGCCAGCGGTAACATTTTCTCCGGTGAGTGGCACCGTGATTCCCGCTTCGGCGAGATTTCCATTGAAATCAGCAAGGCCGAAGAGTTTGAGAACTCCGTACAGTTCATTGGGCTTGTATACGACACGAAACTGCCCGAGGCTAAGCTCGATATCTCCGGCCGTTGCGAGTTCAGCAAAGCCGAGGACGGCACCTCCAAGGTTGACATCACCATCTACGATGGTTTCTACGACCCGGATCAGCCCACGGCGGAGGTGTTCGATGCCAAAGACGGCGTGCTGCAGCTCACCATCGACAAGGATGGCCACCTCAGCGGTGTGATGACCTGCATTTCTTGGAAGGATCAGCCTGCTAAGGCGTTCAAAGTCAGCATGACTCCTAAGACCCAGAAGAAGGAATAACAGCGGCAGCCAGCTGATACACAACAATCTACACAAAGAGCGGAGCAAAATCTTGCCTCCGCTCTTTCTTTATTAAAGCCGCAAAAAGAGATTGCATTCAGCCCCGAAATGCGGTAGAATGAGCCCACACGTTATGTCACGGCAAGCTTTAGGAAAAGGACTCGGAGCTCTTATTAAGAAAAACGAAGCGCGCGCAGCCGCCGCAGCTGAAAGCGAGGTGGATGAAAGCCGCGTAATACTGGCGAAGGTTGATGAGATTCAAGCATCCCCATTCCAGCCGCGCCGTACATTCAACGAAGAACAGATTGCCGAGTTAGCCGCCTCCATTCGCGAGCGTGGACTGGTGCAGCCGCTGGTGGTACGCCGGGTTAACGGCAAGTTTGAGCTCATAGCCGGCGAGCGACGACTGCGCGCCATCCGTAGTCTGGGACAAAGCGAGGTAAAAGTGGTGGTAATGGATGCCACCGATCGGGAAGCCGCCGAGCTCGCACTCATTGAAAACCTCCAGCGTGAAGACCTTACTCCGCTTGAAGAAGCTGAGCAGTACCGCCTGCTGCAAACTCGCTTCGGCATGAAACAGGAGATTATCGCTCAACACGTGGGCAAATCCCGCGCGGTAGTTGCCAACATGGTACGCCTGCTGGAGCTGGCACCGGCTTCACGCCAGATGCTGGAGAAAGGCGAGCTCTCCGTCGGGCACGCCAAAGTATTGCTGCAACTGAAAGATGAAGCGCAGCAGACGGCTGCGGCCACCCGTGTTGTCAAACAGGGGCTTACAGTTCGCCAGACAGAACAGCTTGTCAAAGACATCCTGAACCCGGATCCCGCCCGCCCTGCTATTGTGGGCAAAACCCTGCCCGCTGCCTACGAATCCGTATGCCAGCAGCTTTCCCAGGACTTCGGCACACGCGTCAACATCGCCTTGAAAGGCAAGAGCAACGGCGTTATCGAGATTTCCTACGTCGGCAGAGATGAGCTGGTGCGTATTCTCCAACTTTTCGGCGTCAATGCTCCGCTGTAACATCACGGTTCTGCCCCTGCTTGCGGGTCTTCTGCTCTGCGCCTGCGGTGATAATACTCTGCCGCAGAAGCCGGTACAAGCCCAACCGGTGCCGACGCAATTGCAGGAAACAACGGAATATAGCGGCAATAATGCCTATGTGCACTGCGCAGCTCTCTGCAAGATAGGCCCTCGCCATACCGGAACTGCGGGCTATAAAGCCCAGCTCGCCTACCTGACTCAGCACCTGCAAAAAGCCGGCTGGAGCGTTATGCCGCGTCCCTTCACGCTTTCCAACGGCGCCCGCATGGTCAACCTGCACGCAACTTTTGGCGATGCTGCAGCCACGCGCCCCATTCTGGTGACTTGCCACATCGACACGAAACAAGGCGTGAGCCCGGACTTTGTGGGGGCAGATGACGGAGCCAGCGCTGCAGCCGCCATGCTCGAACTAGCCCGCATATTGGCAGCCACCCCGCAAAAGGCATCGGCCGTAGAGCTCGTTTTCTTCGATGGCGAGGAATCATTTGCCTGGAAGATGACGGAAGAAGATGGTCTGTATGGCTCTCGCTACGATGTCATGCGTCGAGGCGAGAATCTTCCTCGCTACCAGCTCAATCTCGATATGGTGGGCGGACGCAACAAAACAATAGCCGTGCCGCTGCTTGACACAAGCGAAGAAATGCTGGCGGTATACGAAGCCGTCATCGAAGAGCTCAAACTATCCGAACGCCGCTGGACGGTACACCCCGGGGGATATATGGATGACCACCTGCCCTTTGAAAAAGCTGGAGTCAAGTCGCTCAATCTCATTTGCGACTTTATGAAAGGAAACTGGTGGCACACCGAGCGCGACACGATGGAACGCATCTGTCCTGATTCCTTGCAGGAAACCGGCAACGTTGTGCTGGCTCTGCTGAACAAACTGATAGGCGGCTTATAATATCTGGGCAAGCGATCGATTCCGCTTCGTTGGCGTGTCAATTAAAGAGCTCCGGGTAACAACGGTGAGCCATATCCACCGAAAGGCCGCGTATGGTGTAGCTGTCCTCCGCCTGCAACGCCTGCTCTGCCATCGCTCGGCATTCCTCATAGTTGAGGCAGCGGATGGCACAGCGAACAACCGGAAGCAGGTGTGCACCCACCGAAAGCTCAGATACGCCCAGCCCCACAAGCAAGGGCACCAGGTTGATATCGCCACCCATCTCGCCACAAACAGCAGTCGGTATGCCGGCGGCTATCGTCTGGCGCATCAGTCTCACGACACCGGGATGCGTGGGGCGGAACATGCTCGCTACGCGGAAGTTCACGCGATCCACCGCTATCGTGTACTGCGTCAGGTCATTGGTGCCGATAGAGAAGAAATCCACATGGCGAGCCAGAACATCAGCCATCATCGCAGCACTGGGTACCTCAATCATGATTCCCACGCGCATATTTTCGTCGTATGCCTGCCCGCGCTCTCTCAACTCAGCCCGGCAATCTGCCAATAAAGCCTGAACATCTTTCACCTCCGTAATCCCGGATACCATGGGGAACATCACCCCAACCTTACCATGAGCAGAGGCTCGGAGAATGGCGCGAAGCTGCTCCTTGAAAATCTCAACACGGCTGAGCGAAACGCGAATGCCGCGCCAGCCGAGAAAAGGATTATCCTCTTTCTCCTCCAGCACTTCAAACGGCAACTTGTCTCCCCCGGAATCAAGCGTGCGGAATATCACCTCCTGGGGATAGCAACTCTCTACCATCTTGCGATAATGCTCGTATTGAGCTTCTTCATCAGGCAGGCTCCCGGCACCAAGCAGGAAAAACTCCGTGCGGAATAAGCCCACCCCCTCAGCGCCCGAGCGCTGAATGGCGGTGTATTCATGCGCAAACTCCACATTGGCTGCCAAGCGGATGCGGCGACCGTCCGTTGTCTCGGCCGGCAAGTCCTTCATGCCCACTAGGGCGGTATAGGCTCGCTCCTTCTCCGCTTGCAACTCACGATAGTGTTGCAGTGTTTCCTCTGTGGGATTCAGTATCAGGTGCCCGCTGTAGCCATCAAGAATCGCCTGACAGCCTACTCGGGAATCTATCACCAGATGCGGCACTGCAACCACAGCAGGCATTCCCAGCGAGCGTGCCAGAATCGCGGTGTGAGACACCGCAGAACCGGCCTCCGTCACAAAACCCAGCACCTTGCGGGGATCCAAATCCGCCGTGTCACTCGGAGCCAGGTCGTATGCAGCCAACACACACGGCTCGTTGCCCTCGCCTCCCAGCGGCGTATTCTGAGCGGGAGCCATGTTCTTCAGCACACGCTGCAGCACGTCGCCTATGTCTACCACACGCGAACGCAGATAGGGGTCATCCACATGGCGCATCACCTCCATGAAGTTCTGCACCACTGCATAGTACACAGAATCAATATTCTGCATACGTTTAGGCACCTCCTTGCGAAGCTTATTCAGAATGGTTCGATCGCGCAGGAAAAGAAGATGCGCATCGAAAATTGCGGCCTCATTGGCCCCGGATAGATGCTCCACTCGCGCTTTGAGGGAGCGCAGCTCTTCCTCCGTGCGAGCAAGCGCGCTCTCGAAGCGCTCCCACTCGCTTTCCATTTCGGTCGGAAGAATTGTCCGCACAACAGGCGAAGGACATCCACGCGCCTCCACCCTCAGCACACCCATAGCGATACCCGGAGAAACGGGTATGCCCTTGAGCCTGCGTTCAAATCCCTCCTGATGTATCATCTGTATCTTCTGTCAGTATCGGTTACTCCTCGCCGAATTTCTTACCGATGAGCTCTTCAAGCGCAGCCATGGCTTCCGCTTCATCCGCGCCTTCCGTCGACACAGAAATCTCGGCGCCACAACCAACGGCCAGCATCATAAGCCCCATAATACTCTTACCATCAACCGTTTCATCATCCTTCTCCACCGTTACATCGGAGTCAAAACGGCTAGCCACACGCACAAACTGAGCTGCGGGACGAGCATGGATACCAAGTTTATTGAGAACGGTGAGTTTTTTTGTTATCATATTGTTGCGGACTTATGCTTTTGTTCACGGAACAGTATACGCCATCAGACTCGCAATTTCCAGCTTTTTTTTCAGAATTTCGCTTTCTATTGGTCGACAAACGCCTAATTGTCTCCTATACGCTCATCGTATCCTATCGGAAAAGAGTTTGACATTCTATGGTATCCTTGTTAAACTTTCCCTATGAAAACTACTGACAATGTGAGCAGAAAAGAGCTCATCGATGCCCTCAGAGCTGAGAATGTCCCGCGTGTCACAGTGTTGCAAGGTAAGTTTTCCAAAAATGAGGAGAATCCGGAAGCAAAGCAGGAATTTCTGGATGCGCTTCGTGTAGGCAGCTACGCTCGCGCTAATATGCAGCTTATGGCCGGAGCAGACGCGAACATGCGGCTGCCGGGGCTGTTCGAGGAATACTTGGGAGGCCGTCCCGGCCAGCAGGTTCGTACCCATGTCACACCGCTGCACCTAGCTGCCGCATATCACAAAAAGCAGACGCGCACCAAGCTCATGAAGCGCCTGCTCAGCCTGGGAGCGAATGCTTCAGCCACAGATAATGAAGGATTTACCCCATTGCATGATGTTGCTTGGAGCAACGACACGGAGTGTATGCAAATGTTGCTGGACGCCGGTGCTCACGCCGATGCAGCATCGAAGGATGGGGTAACAGCGCTCCACTATGCAGCATATTACAATGCGCCTGATACTGCCGCCCTGCTCCTAACGAAAGGTTGCAATGCGAAAGCCGCCACAACCGAGGGTGAAACAGCCCTGCATTTCGCCGCCATGACCGGCAACTGCGACCTGGTTCGCAGCCTCCTGAGCGCCGGAGCAGACGTCAACGCCCGTGAGATTGACGGCTTTACACCGCTGAGTCGAGCCGCTTACTACAAAGAGGCTCCTGACATGTTGAGGCTTCTGGCTGAAGCCGGAGCCGACCTAAACTCAAGCAACGAAAACGGAGCAACGGCTCTTCACTTCGCCGCCATGGCCGGGATGACAGCCAACATACAGACCTTGCTCAAACTGGGGGTAAATCCTGACAGCGAAGATAAGATAGGCAGCACCGCGCTGCTGCGAGCAGCCATCAGCGGACACAGCGATGCCGTCCGCACCCTGCTGGGCGCCGGAGCCGCCATTTCCTTCAGGGGAGATAACGGCGAGCGTTTCTATCAACTTGTGCTGACCGCCGGGAGCGATGACATGCAACAAACGGTCGAATCATACCACCCGGAGTTCGCCACCTACCGTGAGGCCTACCGCCAACTCTGCGCCAAACAGCGCCGCAAACGACTCGGTGTCGGCCTGCTCATCCTGCTGGCCATTGCTTACTGCATTATCAAATTCCTGTAGGCCATGATTTTTCAATGCACGACAGAGGGGGCTCCTATTCAGGAAGTCCACATGACTTTCAACAAAGAAGGACTTGCTTTCTTTCTTTCCGAGCTTTCATTGGAGCACATCTGGTGGCCTATTGAGCCCAACGCTACAGAAGAAGAGGTAATGCATCCTCGGCAAATTCACGCCTTGGATGTTTTCTGCGATGATGGAAGCTTCCCGCTACTGAAAGAATACCCCCTTGTTATCGTCCTGGAACCGGGCGATGATTGCCCGTGCCGGCGCGTGTCGCTCATCGGAACAAAAGAAGCCTACGAACAGCATCTCCATGCTCCGATTCGTCACATGCTCAAGCATGGAACCGCCTGTTCCATGCTACCCCATGCCATGCTTTGGCCCTCACCATCCGAAGCCAAGATTCCCTTGGGACACCCGGTGGCGCTTCATTTTACGCTAGTAGCACGCGTGCGTGCGGCAATTTAGCTTGTCATCCCACGAAAAACTGGTAGAATACCACCATAGACATCTTCCGATTATCATGAACAACAAGATTACTCCTTATCTCCAAGGCATCGCGGCGGCCGTTGTCGTTATCGGTCTTGCCGGCGTATTCTCCGCCATCGTTATGCCGTCAGACAGCAGGACGCCCCTGCCCACCCCCTCATCTCCGCAGGAGGCAAAAGCCATGGCAGATGCCGTGATGATGAGTAAGTGTGCCGATTGCCACAGCGAGCGGCCTGCTTTCAATGGCTTCACGAACCTGCTCTCCCTCGGGCAAGTGAAGCGTGATATAGAAGGTGCCCAGCGTGCCTTTACCATGAAAGCTAACAGCTTCCGCTCTGCCAATGTAGACTTCCTGAAGATGGATCATGTCCTGCGCACTCGCAGCATGCCTCCCGCTCTCTACACCATGGTGCACCTCGGCAAAGCGCTCACGCAGAATGATGTAGCCATCATGCGCCATTACTACAACAGCCACGAGGCCATGAAACGCTCCTTTGCCCCCATACGCCCAGCCGGCATGAGTCAGGACGAATTCACCGCCTATGTCTGGAACATGCCCGAGGCCACCACGCCGCCCGACCAGCACGCTCTCGCCAAGGCCTGGGGCAAAGTCTACCTCGGCCACCGCCTCTACTACGACACACGCCTTTCCACCAACAATAAGGTATCCTGCTCCAGCTGCCACGACCTCACCAAAGGCGGCACCGACAACCTCGCCAAGTCCGAAGGTGTGCCGGGGGCGGACGGCAAGCCCCAGCTGGGTGGCGTGAATGCCCCCACCGTGTACAATGCAGAGAGCAACATCCGCCAGTTCTGGGATGGCCGAGCCGCAGACCTGCAGGAGCAGGCAGGCGGGCCGCCCCTCAACCCCGTTGAAATGGGCTACAGCCACCCGGACGACTGGAAAGCCATCGCCGACAAGCTCTCCAAAGACAAGGAATACCGCATTCTCTTCCCGCTGGTGTATGGTGAGAAGGGCATCACTGCCGAAACCATCACGGATGCCATTGCAGCCTTCGAGCGCACACTTGTGACCCCCGACAGCGCCTTCGACCGCTACCTGTCCGGCGATGACAACGCCATGACCGAGCAGCAGAAAGCCGGCATGGAAGCCTTCCTGACCTACGGCTGCGCCACCTGCCACGCCGGCCCCACCCTGGGCGGCCAGAGCTTCGAGTACATCAACACACACGCCCCGCTGCGCGCCCACACCAAGGGCTACAACGAAGGGGCATTCGGTCTGCGCGATTTCACCAAGAACGAGGAGCACAAAGACATGTTCCGCGTTCCGAACCTGCGCAACATCGCCCTCACTGCCCCCTACTTCCACACGGGTACCGTCACCAAGCTGGAGGATGCCGTACGTATCATGTTCGAGTCCCAGACCCGCAAGACACCTACTGAAGCCCTGGTAGCCGATGTGACAGCATTCCTGCAGGCACAAACCGGCGAATACAAGGGCATACCGCTCGATAAGCTCACGCCCAAAGACGTAGAACCAGAGCTCGTGCTGGACCAGCAGGAGACCAAGGTCGACAGCGAGAAAGCCGAAAAAGCCGAGTGATGATACGCATCTCACCACTTGCCAGCAGCAGCAAAGGCAATGCCACCGTCATTTCTGCCGGTGGCACGCATCTGTTGGTAGATGCCGGCATCAGCGCGACGCGTATTCGTAAGGGACTGGCCGATTGCGGTCTGGCCGTGAGCAATCTGGCAGGCGTGCTGTTCACCCACGAGCACACCGACCACACCTGCGGCCTGGGCATCCTGTCCAAAAAAGACAGCCTACGCGTATACTGCACCCGCTATCTGGGGCAGGATTTGCGCGGCATGGCCTCAGCCTCAACCACCTTCACCTATATCGAGCCGGGCAGCCCGGTCAAGATAGGCGCAATCAGTGTGACCCCCTTCGCCGTGAGCCACGATGCCACCGACCCCGTGGGCTTCCTCTTTGAATATAACGGGGTAAAGCTCGGCTACATCACCGATACCGGGCGCATCATGCGTGGCATGGACACCCTGCTCTCCGGCGTGCACGGGCTTTACCTGGAGTCGAACTACGACAACGACATGCTCTACAACTCAGGGCGCCCCATGGCTCTCATCGAACGCATCGAGAGCAACTGGGGACACCTCTCCAACGAGCAGGCCGGTGAGTTCGTGCGCCAAATCGCCCACCCCGGCCTGCAACACATCGTGCTCGCCCACATCAGCCAGGACTGCAATACCCCCGAAAAGGCCCACAAGGCCATGCAACAAACTCTCAACGAACTGAACCTCAGCACGCAGCTTGTCTGTGCCCCGGCGGCATACCGACTGCCGTGGATTGAAATCTCCGCAACATAACTGTTTTTATTGAACAATTTTCCCCTCAAACACATCTCAAACAAACCATGACTACAAAAGCCATCCTTACGATGTTAGCAGCCATGACTGTTACCAACCTCTCGGCGCAGGACGCCAAACAGATTGCCGACAGCCTCAGCGTACCGACCACGTTGAAAGCTTACGATACCCTGCCTGTCCCCACCGTGGAAGGCGCGCAAGTTGAGTTCCTCGGTGCTGACTACGAGCAGATTATCACCCCTGACGGCAAAGTCCGCAGCGTGATTAGCGACACCCCGGTCAAAGTCAACTTCCGCGTTGTCAAAGACGGCAAGGAGGCCTTCAGTAAGGACTATGAAATCATGGTTCGCAGCGGAGACGCCGCCGCCCATGAGGGCAACGCCAAGCCGCAGACGATTCCCGCCATACTGCAATGGCAAGGGGGTAAGGGAGCTTTCCGCGTTGGTAGCACGGTGAAGCTCTACAGCGATGCCGCCCCGGAGTTCCGCGACCTGATTGCGGCCGACCTGAAAGCCGTATGCGGCTGCGAGGTGCAGCTTGTCAGCGACAGCACCCTGGCCGATATCAAACTGATCAAGATGAAGCGCTGTGCGGACGAGAAAAACAGCGAGGACTACAGCATGAGTGTCACCGACAAAAATGTGACCATCACTGCCACGACGGCAAAGGGGCTGATGTGGGGCTCCCGCACCCTGCTGCAAATCCTCAAACAATCCGGCGGCACCGTGCCCTGCGGCGAGGCCTACGACGTGCCTCGCTACCGTGTTCGCGGCGTTCTCTTCGACATCGCCCGCACCCCCTACACTATCGACGACCTCCGCAAAGTCATCAATACCATGGCTTGGTACAAGATGAATGACCTGCACCTCGTCATCAACAACAACTACATCTTCCTGGAGGAGTATGTGAAAGACGGCCACGACCCGCTGATGGAGGCCTACACCGCCTTCCGTCTGGAAAGTAAGATGGTGGGCAAGAACGGCCAGCCGCTGACGGCGCAGGATGTGTTCTTCACCAAGAAAGAGTTCCGCGAGCTTATCGACTACGCTAAGCTGCGCGGCGTGAACATCGTGCCCGAGTTCGACACACCCGGCCACGCCCTCTCCTTCACCAAGGTGCGCCCCGACCTCATTTACCAAGGGTCGATGGGCAACCCCGGCCGCCGTTCCGACCACATCGATGCCGGCAACCCCGAGACGCTCAAGTTCGTAGCCGAGGTGCTCGATGAATACCTGCTTCCCGATGCCGCTACCGGCAAAGCCCCGCTCGATGGCTGCGTCATTCACGTGGGTGCCGATGAGTTCTACGGAGACGCCGAGGCCTATCGCAAGTACTCCGACGGCCTGCTCAAGTATGTGAAGAGCCGCGGCTTCACCCCGCGTATCTGGGGCAGCCTCACCCACAAGCCCGGCAAGACTCCCGTGGAATCCCAGGGCGTGGAAATGAACCTGTGGAGCACGCACTGGCAAGACCCGGTGGAGGCCATGAATGCCGGATTCAAGCTCATCAACACCAACGACGGGCACCTCTACATCGTTCCCTTCGCCGGTTACTACTGGCCCACTCTCAACAATGCCTTCCAGTATGAGAAATGGCGTCCCAACTATGTGGGCAATTCCCACATCCCCGCCGGCCACCCGAACCTCATCGGCTCCACCTTTGCCATCTGGAATGACATGATTGACCTCAAGCACACCGGTTACGGCATGTACGACATCTGGGAGATTTTCCGCACCTCCACCGATGTGCTCAGCCAGCGCATGTGGGGTACAGAGAAAAACCCCGACACCTTCAAGGAACACCGCGCTCTCGCAGACAAGATTGGCGAAGCCCCCCGCCTCAACCCGCTCTATGTCCGCGCCGGTGATGCTCCCGTGCAGGTATCACCCGCCACCCTGCCCCTGCAGCTCAATGAGAAAGCCGCCGGCCCGAACTACCACCTCACCGCCGAGGTCGAGCTGGCCGCGGCCCCCGAAGGCACCGAACAGGTACTGCTTAGCGGTCCCGAGGGTAAGCTCATCGCCGTCATGAAGGATGGCACCGTCGGCTTCCGCCGCAATGACGCCATGGAGTTCTCCTTCGGCGGCAAGCTGCCCGTGGGCAAGAAGGTCAAACTGGAGCTCATCGGCAAGCCGCAGCACACTCAGCTGCGGGTGGACGGCAAGGAAATCGGCACGCTCACGCTCATGAACTTCCGCGACCGCGAGGACGGCTGGAAGCTTCGCACCAAGGGGCTGCGTTCCACCTTCATTCTGCCCCTGCAGACGGTGGGCGAAAGCCTCAACGGCAAGGTTCACAGCCTCAAGGTCGAATTCTCTGCCCCGCAGAAGTAATGGACGCAGAACAGGAGTATCAGCAAGCGGCCCTCGCTTTTAAGGCCGGCAACGCGGCAGAAGGTGCTGAGCACCTGCGGCGCGCGGCGTTTGCCGGCCACGCCGAGGCGCAGAATCAGCTCGCACGCGTCTACTTCGCCCAAGTGAAAACACGCGAGGACGTTGCCAACCTGGAAGCAGCCGCCCAAAGCGGTGACCATGTAGCACTCTTCGTGCTGGCCATGTGTCTCATCCAGGGCACCATCCTGCCCAAAGATACGGACAAAGCCGTCACGGCGCTCCGCATTGCAGCCCGCAGCGGCAACGCCATGGCAGCCGCCATGCTCCAAAACGAAAATCGTTGAAAAGTACGAGGTACGAATTCCGAAGGGCGAAGTTACCGCTTCGTTCTTCGGAATTCGGCTTTCGTGCTTCCACAACCCGCCCCGCAGGCGACAAACTCCAAAGCCCCGCTCTGCAGGGGAAAGTACAATAGCCCTGGGCAAGCCACGCAGTGGCGCCGCCCTGGGGATGGGATAAATAAGCCCGAGGAGTCGACGCCAGCGTCGGCGCCGAGGCCGACAGCCACCCTCGGCGTACCGGAGACGGAACTTTCGTCCTTTTCACCGGCTTTCCGTCACCCCGCTAAAGCGGGGCTCTGTTTGTATTCACACCACTACCCAGGGCTGCACTCGCTCACGCTCGCTTGACCTGGGCTATGATTCCGTCGCCCTAACGGGCTTTCAAATTCGGCGATGCATCCGCGCCGCGGAGCTTTCTTACTTCGCACTTCGGAATTCGACTTTCGTACTTCAAACCCGTTACTTGTTTTGCAACAGTTCCACACAAGCGGCATGCCCTCGTTCCCGCGCCATTTCCGCGGCTGTTTTTCCTTGGTACATCGTCTCAAAGCACCACTCGCCGCCGGTCACCGCCTGAGCATCGGCACCACGGCTCAGCAGCAGACGCACCATCTCCGCATCACCCCAATAGGCGGCACGCATCAACGGCGTGCTGCCATCTGAGCCGACACGTCCTTCCATATCGGCTCCGGCCTCCAGCAGCAATTCCACAATACGGTATTGCTTCAGAAAAACAGCCAAATGCAGCGGTGTGTACCCCACCATTCCCTGGTAAATATCGCTTCCCGGCAAGCGCTCATGGTGCATGCTTTCCACCCGTTTTTCTGTGGCTGCCCCCAGCTTCAGGCATTGGCGCACGCCCTCCTCATTGCCCTCAGTTATCGCGTGCTGCAAGGGCGTATACGTGTGGAGCCCCGTTTCCGAGCTCATCAACCCGCTTTCATTCACATTCTGCGGGGTAAGTTTATCCCACATCACCTCTATCACATACCCCGAGCCATCCTGATACCACCACCGCATGGCGCCTGCCTCATACACATCTTGCCTCGGCCACAGCAAGGCCACAACAACCGCCACGCAGCCCAACACAACAGCACTCACAACTTTCGCATTCATCTCTACCTACAGAGGCGCACGAGGCGGCCGCATTGTTTCAGGCTTTCGCCATTTTTTTTCATTTTTTATAGCGCAACACCGGATACGGCCCGGCAACATGGCCCACACACAGGTAAGAAAAGGACGTCACCGGAGCCTCGGCAAAAAGAGGCTTATCCCCTGCAGCTCCAACGACCGGCACCAGCACCAGGCTAAGCTCATCCACCATACCGGCTCGCAAAAAGGCACCGTTCAGCTCCGCCCCACCCTCCAGCAGCAAGCGCTCGATGCCGAACAGGTCGTGCAGCTTCTCCAGCGCCTCGCCGATGCTCTCGGCGATGACGTAGGACACCCCCGACCGGCGCAGGTAAGCGCGGCTTTGCATGGGCGCAGCGGGGCTGAGCACCGAGATAACGTGAGCCCCGCCATAGCCGGGGTCGGCGTCCTCAATCTCCGGGCGCTGCCAACCGAGGCGCCCCAAGCGATCGAACGACACAGCATAACGCCGCGCGGCGGGCTCGGCCACAAAATCCCCGGGCGGCACGGTGCACGCGTCAAACGCGGCAAAATCCGGCTGCCACCCGTGGGTAAAGCTCCCCTCCATCGTCACACGGCCGCAGGCAAATGCCGTTGCGGCATCCTGCCGATTGAGCTCATAATACAGCTCAGCCGCCGCCTCGCATTCAGGGGTATTCAGAAAATCGCCCGTCACCTTGCCATCGAGCGACATCACCATGTGGCACACCACGTACGGACGGCTCATGACTGCTGCTCCTTCAGTTTAGCCTGAATACCGCGCAGGAAAACGCTTTCAAGCGAATTGCGCGCCGGCACCATGGAAACAAATGCCTCCCCGGCGAGCTCGCGCAGTTTATCCAGCAGCTCGGGCGAGGGGTTGCGCAGGGTGAGCTCGGTGCGGGAGTTATCGCGCGTCAGCTCCTCGATGGTCCCCTCTGCAATCATCACACCGCGGTATAGAATGCCCACGCGGTCACAAATCTCCTGCACTTGCTCCAGCAGGTGCGAGCAGAGAAACACCGTCATCCCCTGCTCTTTGAGACTGAGGATAATATCGCGAATAGAGCGGGAGCCTATGGGGTCCACACCGGCGGTCGGTTCATCCAGCACCAGCAGGCGCGGACGCTGCACCAGCGCCTGCGCCAGCCCTACGCGCTGCAACATACCCTTGGAGTAGCCACCCAGGCGGCGGTGCGCCGCATCGGCCAGCCCCACCAGCTCCAGCAGCTCCTGCGTGCGGGCTTTCAGCTCAGCACCGCGCAGGCCGCACAGGCGGCCGTAAAAACGCACCGTCTCCTCACCGGTAAGGAACTTGTAGAAATACGGATTCTCGGGCAGGAAACCGATTTCGCGGCGGTTGGCGGCAGCCGTGGCAGGCTGCCCGAACACGCGGCACTTGCCGGCATCGGGCGCCAACAGCCCCACCAGCGCCTTCATGATGGTGCTTTTGCCCGAGCCGTTGGGGCCGATAAGCCCATACACGCCACCCTGCGGAATGCGCAGGCTCACCCCCTTCACCGCGTACACCCCACCCTTTCCCCAGTGGCCGGGGAATGTTTTGTGGATGTCCTCTATCTCAACTGCGTCCATAGCCGTAGCCTCTCCTGCAAGCACCTATGCCACCCGGCACCTCATGCACCACTCAGGCCTTGGCCATGAGGCGCAGGAGGGTCTCGGCCATCGTGATGCCCTTCTCGAAAATCTCCACACGCATATTCTCGTTGGGGGAGTGAATGCGGGCATCCGGCAGGTCCATCCCCAGGAAGATGGCATCCTTACCCAACACCTTGCTCACCTCGGCAATGATGGGGATGGAGCCACCCTCGCGCACCAGCACGGGCGGGTTGCCGAAGGTCTCGGCCAGCGCCTGCTGGGCAGCCTTTCCCCAGGGGGAGTGCGGGTCGCTCAGGTATGCCTCGCCGCCATGCTGGCGGGTAAACTTCATGCGCACGCTCGGCGGACACACCTTGCGGAAGTGGGCCTCCACCTTGTCCAGTATATCCTCCGGATCCTGCCCGGGCACCAGGCGGCAGCTCATCTTTGCCAGCGCCTTGGTGGGGATGACCGTCTTGGAGCCCTCGCCCTCGTAGCCGCCGGATATACCGTTGAGCTCGAACGTGGGGCGGGCGTACACACACTCTGCGCCGGTGTAGCCGGTCTCGGTGCGCAGCTCGGGCACACCGGTCAGCTCTGCCAGCTCGGCATTGCTCATACCCGGCACACGGCGCCAGCTCTCGCGCTCCCAGTCAGCGATATCGCTCACACCATCGTAGAATCCCTCCACCGTCACATGGTTATCGGCATCGTGGGTGGAAGCCACCATCTCGCACAGCGTCGTGATGGGGTTCGCCACCGCCCCACCGAACACACCCGAGTGCAGATCCATCACCGGGGCGCTCACCTCCAGCTCAAAGCAGCACAGCCCCTTCAGGCCGTAGGACAGCGAGGGCACATCGGGCGCCGCCATGCCGGTATCGCTCACCACAATCACATCGCAGGCAAGCAGCTCCTTCGCCCCAGGCTTCTGCATAAACTCAAACAAGCTGGTGCTACCACGCTCCTCCTCGCCTTCCAGCAGGAAAATCACATTGAGCGGCAGCGCGCCATCCTTGCGGATAATCTCCTCCACGCCCAGAATATGGGCCATGATTTCGCCCTTGTCATCCGACGCCCCGCGGGCATACACACGCCCCCCGCGCACCTCGGGCTTAAAGGGGTCGCTCTCCCACTCATGCAGCGGATCCACCGGCATCACATCATAGTGGCCGTATATCAACACCGTAGGCTTACCCTCCACCCTGGGGCTATGAGCCACCACAATGGGGTGAATCGCCGTCATGTGCTTCACTGCATCAAAGCCCAGCGATGCCAGCTTGTTGACCAGGAAATCGGCACAGCGCTCCACCTCGGGGGCATATTCAGCCACGGCAGACACACTCGGAATACTCAGAAAAGCGAAAAGTTCATCCAGCTTGCTCATGTGCCTATTTTACCCCACAACACGCGCCTGCGCAAGCACAAAGCCAGACCCCGCCGCCAATATGCCAGACTTCTCCTCCGCCTTGCGGGGCTTTCTTTTCACCGCCGCCGCGCCAGCGGCGGCGGTGGCTGCCGATGGGAATGCGCGGTGGCTGAAAATGATGACTGTGCTGCTGTCGGCCTCCTCAGCTTCGCTTCGTCGGACTCTGATTTCCTTTTTTTCACCTACCCCGGGGTTCTGCCGCTACTATACTTTCGCCCCGCCTTGCGGGGCTTTCAAATTCGCTTTTTCACATCTGCTTGAGCGACTTCTTAGCGGGCTCATACCCTTGGTCTGCCGCCTTGCGTACCCATTCCTTGCCCAGCTTGCGGTTCGCTTTCACGCCCGTGCCCAAGTAATAGCAAAGCCCCAGCAAATGCATCCCGCGGAGATCCCCCAGCTCCGCCGACTGCCGGTAACAGAGGAAGGCCTCCGTGGCGGACTTCTTCACACCACGCCCGCTCAGATAGCATGTACCCATGCAAGTGATGGCCTGAGCATAGTTCTGCTCCGCCGCCTTGCGATACCACTCCACAGCCGTTGTCAGCGACTCCTCCACCCCCTCACCATTCTCATAGCAAAGCCCTAGGCTGCACTGCGCGGCGGCCTGCCCCTGCTCCGCCGCCTTGCGGTACCACTCCACAGCCGTTGTTACCGACTTATCCACCCCCCTACCGAAATAATAACAATTCCCCAGGCGATACTGCGACTTGGCATACCCCTTGGCCGCCGCCTTACGGTACCACTCCACAGCCTTCCACGCATTCTTCTCCACCCCATAGCCGAATTCATAGCACTCGCCCGCATTATGTTCGCCGCGGGTATTGCCCTGCTCCGCCGCCTTCAGATACCACGAGGCCGCATTCCGGGGCGACATCTCCACCCCCTTGCCCAGCTCATAGCAATACGCCAGCTGACACTGCGCCTCCGCATACCCGCGTTCCGCCGCTTTGCGGTACCACTCCGCTGCTGTCTCGGCAGATTTCTCCACCCCGCTCCCCTCAGCATAGAGCATCCCCAGGTAGCACTGAGCCATGGCATTGCCCTTCTCAGCGGCCTTGCGGTACCACATCGCCGCCTCCTCATCCGACTCCACCACACCGAAGCCCTGGTCATAGCAATAGCCCAGACTCGCCTGCGCCGCGGTGTAATCCCGCTCCGCCGCCTTGCGATACCAGCTCACCGCCATCTCCGGGTTCTTTTTCACCCCCTGCCCATACTCATAGCAAGTACCCATGCGGTACATCGCTCGGGCATGATTCTGCGCGGCGGCCTTGGCATACCACTCATAAGCCTGTTCAAAAGACTTCTCCGCACCGCGGCCGAACTCATAGCACTCGCCCAGGTACACCTGCCCCAGGGCATTCCCCTGCGCCGCCGCCTTGCGATACCAGCTCGCCGCCTCGGCATCCGACCTCGCCACACCGACCCCATTCTCATAGCACCTGCCCAAGCTGCACTGCGCCTGGGCGTTGCCCTGCGCCGCCGCCTTGCGGTACCAGCTCACCGCCTCCGGCGCCGACTTCGCCACGCCGATACCATTCTCATAGCACGTCCCCACATTCCACTGGCCAAAGGCATAGCCCTGCACGGCCGATTTCATATACCACTCATAGGCCTTCTTGCCATCCCTGGGCATCCCATAGCCATACTCATAGCAGAGCCCCAGCTGGCATTCCGCCTTGGCAAAGCCCTGCTCCGCCCCCTTGCGCAGCCACGCCTCTGCCTCTCGGTAAGACTGCACCACGCCCACCCCCTTGTAATAGCAAAGCCCCAGGTTATACTGCGCGCGCGGGTACCCCGCCTCGGCCGACGCCTGATACCACGTCACCGCCTCATTCAGATTCTTCTCCGTACCAAAGGCAAACTCACAGCACTCGCCATAGTCGCACATACCGCGCGCGCTCCCGCCCTGAGCCGCCTTGCGATACCAAGCCGCCGCCTCTGCGGGCGCCTTCTTCACCCCCAGCCCCAGCTCATAGCACCAGGCAAGGTTAGCCATAGCAGCGGCGCAGCCCTTGTCTGCCGCCGCGCGAAAATGCTCCACAGCCGCAGCCTCATTCTTCTCCACCCCCGCACCATGCACCAGCAGCTTACCCCAGGTGTACAAAGCCTCGGCCTCGCCCGCCGCCCGCAACAAATCCAGCCCCTGCGCCAGCCGGGGCTCCTCGCACACGCGCTTGCCGTAGGGAGCATAATCCGCCGCCTTGCCCATATCGCACACCGCCACGAACTCCTGCACAAACGCCCGCGCCAGCTCCATCGCCGCCCGGCGTTCCTCCTCCGCCTGGTGCTGCGCAGCCAGCTCGCGGGCAATGCGCTCCTGCTCCTCACAGTAATCCCGATAGAGCGAAAAACCATACGCTCCGCCCGCCACCAGCAGCACAGCCGCCAGCAGCCCCACCAGCACACGCCAGCCCCCACCCGCGGCGCGAGCCGGTGCCGGCGGCTGCCACTCCGCCGCTCGCGGCTCCGGCGGAGGCGGCGGCACCACCGCCACATCCGCCGCCTGCGAATCCAGCACCGCCAGCCACTCCTCCGCACTCTTCCAACGGGATTCATGCCACAGCGACAGCGCGCGGTCGATAGCCGACAGGAAACGCAGCGAAAAACGCCCCGCCAGCTCCGGCCGCCCCGCCAGCGGCACATACGGGTCGCCCTTCCCCATGCGGTCGATACTGCGCGGCGGGCGGTGCCCCGTTATCAGGCGATAACAGGTAGCACCCAGCGCATAGATATCGCACCAAGGCCCCTTCTTACCATGCGCCTGCAACTGCTCAATCGGCGTATAGCCCGCGCTCTCTACCATCGTCGCCGAGCGCTCGCTCACAATCGAACGCGCCGTGCCGAAATCAATCAGAATCGGCGTACGCCCGCCCTCCAGCAAGATATTGGACGGCTTAATATCGCGATGCAACAAATCCTTGCTGTGCAAATACTGCAACGCCTGCAAAATATCCCTCAGAATCGGCAGCAGCCACTGCTCCGTTATCACCTCCGCGCTCGGCGCCGCCTGCCCCAGCTCCTTACCACCCACCCACGGCATCACATAATACGCCGTGCCCAGCGCCCGAAACGCCTGCGACACCTTCACGATATTCGGGTGCCGCAGCTTCGCCAGCGTATGCACCTCATCCAGAAAGCGTTCCAACGCCCACTCGAACGAATCCGCCATCTCGCCACCGCCCGCAGAGCACACCTTGTGCGTCGTCACATTTCGAGTTGCAAATGCCGCAGGCAAATTCTCCTTTATCACCACATGGCACTGATTCACCCTATCCAGCGCCAGATACGTCACACCAAAGCCACCCTGCCCCAGCGAGCGTATAATGCTATACGCCCCCAGCCTCATCCCCGCCGGCAATTCCAGCGTAGAGGCCGCCTCCATATCCTTCTGTTGGTTCGGTGCCATATCCCGACTGACTTATTACTTCATACCTGTTTTTGCCTGCGTGCGCCCGCCGCGACACCGCCGCAGCAACCACATAAGCATACCACATTGCTATATACCACACTCTCCCTCCCCTTGTCAATTTCATTTCAGTTCATTCCGGCGAAATTGAGAGTTTGAAAAACTGATCGTTCCTCCTTGGCTAGACAACCGTGTTGATTTTAAGTGGCATGTTTGACTAACAGCGGCATGAACATGTAGTCGATCATACCAATCCGATTGATGTGCACATAGCTGATGCCTCGTGCGAGATGCGCTAACGGCGCAGGTGGGTCAACTCCGGACTTAAGCCTCGGCGTTGGTCAGCAGGGAAAGCGTGCGTTCGCAGCGGATATCGCCATAGAAAGAGCTCAGCACCTCTGCAAAAACATCGCTGGGGGAGATGGCATCGAACAGGGTCATGGAGGAGCAGACCTTCAAGGCATCGATACTGCCGAGAATCTCCACCGCCGCCGAACCGCGGTGTTGCAGCAACGCGCGGCTAATCTCCCTCAGCCGCGCACCGAGCACGGGGTGCTGCAAGTAGCGCAGCGCCTCATCGCGCCCGCTGATACCATAGAAATGAGCATTGTGACTGTAGCCGAGCCCCCGAAGCTGGGGGAAAATATACCAGACCCAGTGCGTACGTTTGCGGCCAAGGCGAATCTCGGTCAAGGCATCGGGATAAGAATTGCAGGGCATATTCTGAGCCTCGACAAAACGCTCGATATCTGTCTCTTTCACGAGAGAAATCATAGCAGCAACCGCCCCGCAGCGCAAGCCCAAACACCGCCGACAGCCATTTTTGCGAGCATACAACCACCCACTCCGAGAAACGCGGCGCAAAAAAAATACACGAACGCACACTTTTTACTTGCCAATCCCCGCACTTGGGTGTATACTCCGCCCGTCCTCACCGCAGGACACCAAACAGAACGGGGTATTAGCTCAGTTGGTAGAGCGTCTCAATGGCATTGAGAAGGTCAGCGGTTCGAATCCGCTATGCTCCACTTAATCCCAGAAACCGAATCAGAAAGCAATCTGGTTCGGTTTTT
>JAUNRE010000081.1 GCA_030535795.1 Akkermansia sp. | reverse complement strand
GCGGCTCCGCGCGGACTTTCACCGCAGTGCGCATATCGCGTCGGTCGTACCAAAAGCCCCCTTTTTCTGGCGACTTGCAGAAAAAGGGGGCTAAAATGAGGGAGCCTCAGCTGCGGTTTTTGAGCTGGGGGAAGAGGATGATGTCGCGGATGGAGCAGGCGCCGGTCAGGAGCATGCAGAGGCGGTCGATGCCGATGCCGATGCCGCCGGCGCTGGGCATACCGCTTTCGAGAGTTTCTACGAAATCGTAGTCAATCTTCTGAGTTTCCTCGCCGGCCTGGTGTTTGAGACGCTCAAGCTGCTCAATGGGGTCGTTCTGCTCAGAGTAACCGGGGCAAAGTTCCTGGCCATTCATCACCAGCTCAAAGACATCCACCACCTCGGGATTCTCGGGGTTGGCCTTGGCGAGAGGCACCAGGTCGCGCGCGACATGGCAGACGAACAGCGGGTTAGCCTGCTTCTCTTCCACCAGCTTCTCGTAAACCTGCTGAGTCACAGCGGTATCGTCAAGCTCCTCACCAATCTGCAGGTGCAGCTCATTCTCAGCACGATTGCGACGCTGCTCGGGGGTAAGGTCAAACCAATCCGCACCGGCCACCTCCTTCACCAAATCGTTGTAATCAGCGCGGCGCCAGGGACGCGTCAGGTCCACCGTCCAACGCACATTGCCGTTCTCGTCATACTGGTCGAACTTCAGCGTACCGAACACCTTCTCGGCCACGGTGCAAATCATCTCCTCCATCATGGCGGCCATCGTCTCATAGTCGCCACCGGCCTCATATACTTCCAGCACCGTGAATTCCGGATTATGGCGGCGGTCTACACCCTCATTGCGGAAATTGCGGTTCAGCTCGAAAACCTTGGGGAAACCACCCACCAACAAACGCTTCAGGAACAGCTCGGGGGCGATGCGCAGCGTCACAGCTTTCTTCAATGCGTTGTAGTAAGACTCGAAAGGCTTGGCAGCAGCACCGCCGGCAATATCCTGCAACATGGGCGTCTCAACCTCCAGGAAACCGCGCTGTGTAAGGTAATTGCGAATCTCCTGAATAATGAGGGAACGCTTCACGAAACGGTCAGCACTCTCGGGGTTGCTCATCAAATCGAGATGGCGGCGGCGATAGCGGGTATCCATATCGGCCAAACCATGGAACTTATCGGGCATGGGGCGCAGAGCCTTGGAAAGCACCTTGAACGAATCGACTCGCACGGAAGGCTCACCGGTGCGGGTAATAAAAGTCTCACCCTCAACACCAACCCAATCGCCACGCTCCAACAGCTTCCAGAGAGCCCAGCCCTCCTCGGAGCAAGCCTTCTTGGTAAGCATACACTGAATGCTACCCTGCACATCAGCCACGGTGAAGAACTGCGTGCGCCCCATATCGCGCAGGGCATTGATACGCCCAAGCAGTTTCACCTGTTTACCCTCCTCGAAATTCGCCTTTATCTCACCCGGAGTCGTGGTGACATCGAAACGCCCGCCGAAGGGATTTACCCCCAGCTCGCGAATCTTGCTCACCTTCTCACGGCGCACGGCAATCAGTTCCTCCTCAGAGGAACCCGGAGCGGTATTAGCAACTGCTTGTGTATTTTCTGACATAGCGCGCGCATTATACGCACTTTTTACTGAATTTCCAGCCTAAAATCACCATCTATGCACTTTTTGCGTAAAAAACGGGGACAAAACCCGCAACTTTGGCGTTTACTTTTGGCAGAAAAGGGTTACAATGGCTCCATACGTATGAACAGCTTTAACTACTACAACCCCACCCGCTACATCTTCGGTCATGGCGAATATCACAACATCGGCACATTGTTGCAGCCCATTGCTCGCAAAGTGTTGCTGCATTACGGCGGAGGCAGCATAAAACGCAGCGGACTCTACGATGCCGTAACCGCGGCGTTAACCACAGCCGGTATCGCATATTGTGAGCTGGGAGGCGTAAAGCCCAACCCGAGTGTTGACCTGGTACGGCAAGGCATCGAGCTGGCAAGAGTAGAAAAAGCAGACTGTGTATTAGCAGTGGGCGGCGGTAGTGTCATCGACTCAGCCAAAGCCATCGCCCTAGGAACCACTCACCACGGCGACATCTGGAAGCTTTATACCCGCGAAGAACAGCAAAGCACACGCCCCCTGCCCGTGGCCACCATCCTCACCCTGCCGGCCGCGGGCAGCGAGAACAGCCCCAATACGGTGCTCACCCATGAACAAAGCGGGCGAAAACTCGGTTACGGCCACGAAAGCCTGCGCCCTACACTCAGCATTGTCAGCCCCGAACTCTTCCTCACATTACCACCGGAGCAAATGGCATACGGAGCCTGCGACATGCTTTGCCACATCTTCGAGCGCTACTTCACCAATACGCAAGGAACCGAATTAACAGACGCCCTGTGCGAAGCCACCATGCGCACCATTATGCAGCAGGCAAGCATATTACGCCGCGAACCAACGAACGAACACGCCTGGGGACAGCTTGCACTGGCCGGCACCATTGCCCACAACAACCTACTGGGACTGGGACGCGAGCAAAGCTGGGCCTGCCATGGGTTGGAGCACGAGCTCAGCGCAGTGTATGATGTACCGCATGGCGCCGGGCTCGCCGTCATTGTGCCGTCCTACTTCGAGGCCGTATGGAGCGCCAACCCGGGCATCTTTGCCCAATGGTCCACCAACGTCATGGGGGTTACCCCTTCACGCGATACAGAACGCGTTATAAAGGAAGGCATTGCCCGACTGCGCGCCTGGTACAGAGAGCTGGGACTTCCCCAGACAATGAAAGAGCTCGGAATACCGGCGGATGCCGACTATGGTGCCATGGCTCACGCAGCCGTTGCCACCTATGGTTCCCGCCTCGGCACCGATACGCTTCCCGGTGTACGTCCGCTCAATGAAGCAGCAGCCGAGGCCGTCTATCGGGCAGCACTCTGATTCCCCCTCCATACCATGAACCGCTTACTATCGCTACTAGTCCCATTGGCCGTGTCGCTACTCAGCAGTTGCCACAGCCTATACCTGAAAGAGCAGCTCGCCCCGCCGGACAGACGAGTCCCCATCATCATCAGAGAGACTCACACCTACAAGGAAATGCAGCGCAATTTCTGGAAACACAAGGGCAACTACTACATCATGGCGCGTGTACACTACGCCCGCGAACAACACTCGCTCTTTGGCAACTGGAATACAAAATCCCGCCGCTATACCGACACAGAGCCGGGAGAATACTATTATTTCCCGCTAACCAACGAAGAGGTTGATGCACGCATGACCTTACCCAAAGGCACGACAAAACAACCGGCAGACGCCATGAAACTCCCCATCCTTCGCGTAGCCTCCCAAAAACGAGCAGAATGGCAACAACTTACCATGAAACAACCGGTTGACGGCGCACCGAAATCCGCGAGAGCCAAGTATTTTGGCATGGGAGCACGCAGCATCACGTCACTCCCCGAGCGCAAAGGGAAACGGGGGCTTAGTCGCACGCTGCTGCTGGGGCCGGTCTGGGTCATGGATACTGCGGCCAACACCGCCATATTGGCCGTAGAAGGCCCCATCCTTGCAGTAGGTGCCACCCTCTACCTCATCAGCGGCCTGGAAATCTGAACAAACACACCATCTACAACAAGCTCCTGCGGACATACGATTATCCGCAGGAGCTTAGTTTTTTATAACTCGTCAGGAAACTCCTAACCTAAGCTTTCAAGCACGCCTTTAAGGATACCCAAGCCCTCGGCAAGCACATCCTCCGGCACATTGAGCGAGGGGATAAGACGCAGAGTGTCAGGGCCGGCAGGGCAAGCAAGCAGCCCGGCCTTCAGGCAAAGGCTGTTCACATAGCCGGCGGCCGTATTGCCCTCGGGTACAGTGAAAGAGCCGGCTTTCAGCCCGACACCGCGCAGCAAGCCATAGCCTCGCACCGTTTCCACACAGGGAAGGTTCCACCCCTCCACAGTAGCCTTAATCTGCTCACCCAACACTTTTGCCCGCTCAGCGAGATTTTGATTCACTATCTCAGACACCACTGCCAGAGAAGTAGCGCAGGCAATAGGCGTACCGCCGAAAGTAGAGCCGTGGGAGCCCGGCCCCATGATGGAAGAGAGTTCCGTCCCCTTCTCATCAATAGCCCGATTGCTTACCCAGAAGCACCCCATGGGGAAACCGCCACCGATACCCTTGGCACAGGAAACGAGGTCAGGCTTCAGCTCAGGGCAAATCGCCTGCCAGCCCATCGGGGCACCGCAACGGCCGAAACCACACTGCACCTCATCTATCATGAGCAGCAAATCATGCTCCTTGCACAGTGCAGCGGCGCCGCGCATAAACTCAGCCGTGGCCGGGTTCACACCGCCCTCGCCCTGGATAGCCTCGAACATGATGCCGCAGGTCACATCCGAGATAGCGGCCTTCAAGGCATCCAAATCATTAAAATCCACATACTTGAAGCCCACCAACAAGGGGTCGAACTCCACCTGAATCTTAGCCTGCCCGGTAGCAGCCATCGAGCCAAGGGTGCGACCATGGAAACTCTTGTTGAAGGTAATCACCTCGTAGCGGGGCGAACCATCTGCGGCAGGGTGACGATGCCCGAAGCGGCGTGCGACCTTAATAATACCGTCATTGCCTTCAGCACCGCTGTTGCAGAAAAAGATGCGTCCGGGAATACCGATCATCTTCTCCACAATGAGCTTGGCAAGCTCCTCCTGCTGCGGAATGTTGTATAGGTTGGAACAGTGCATCAGCTGCGAAGCCTGCGAGCAGAGAGCCTGCACCACGGCAGGATGGCAATGCCCCAGACTACAGGTGGCAATACCGGCGCAAAAATCAACATATCGTCGGCCTTCCGTATCAAACAGGTAAGAGCCCTCACCCTTCGCCACCGTAATGGGGGCGCGCCCGTATGTCGGAAGTACGTGTTCTTGTATCATAGCAAGTTCAACTCTACCCCCGCAGTCCTGCTTTGTCAATAGTAAAGCTTGCGAATGGCGCCAAAATCTGGTAGAATAGCGGCATGGAGATTACGCTCAATGCACCGCTGGACATGCACCTGCACCTGCGCGATGGTGATATGCTGAAGCTTGTTGCCCCCCTTTCCTGCGATTTTGCGGGAGCTGTCATCATGCCCAATCTCGTTCCCCCCGTCACTCACCCGGGAGCTATGGTAGCCTATGGCGAACGTATCGACGCCGCTATGGGGAAAGCCCCCTTCTCTCGCTACATGACACTTTTCTTCACGTCTCAGAGTGAGCAACAACTCATTCAGGCAAAAGAAACACCGGGCTTCTTCGGTTACAAACTCTACCCGGCCGGCATCACAACAAACAGCGAAGGCGGCGTTGCCAACCTGGCGGATGCCGACAGCACGCTCAACATGATGCAGGAATTGGGCATTCCCCTGCTGGTGCACGGCGAAAGTCATGGGTTCGTGATGGATCGCGAAGCGGAGTTCCTGAGCGTCTATCGCAACCTTGCCACGCGCTACCCGCGCCTACGCATCTGCATGGAGCACATCACCACCGCAGCAGCGCTCCAACTGCTCGATGAGTTCGAAAACCTCTGCGCCACCGTTACATTGCAACATCTCATCATCACCCTGGATGACGTAGCGGGCGGAGCCTTGCAGCCCCACCTCTTCTGCAAACCCATTGCCAAGCGCCCGGGCGACCGCGATGCCCTGCTGCAAGCAGCCCTCAGCGGACACCCCCGCCTCATGTTCGGCAGCGATTCCGCCCCGCATCCCCTCTGTAAGAAAGAAGCCTGTGGCTGCGCTGCAGGTGTGTTCACCGCCCCGCTGGCCTTGCCCCGGCTCGCAGCGCTCTTTGCCGAACACCGAGCACTCGACAACTTACAGGCATTTGTGAGCGACAATGCCTGCCGCCTGTACGGCCTCACCCCTGTACAAAAGCAAGTCACCCTGATTGACACCCCCATGCAGGTACCGACCAGCTACCGCAGCTACGGCCAGCAGGTCGTCCCCATGTATGCCGGGCAGGAACTCAGCTGGAGTGTAAAACACTAATGCAAAACGCCCCCATCCCCACGGCGGATGACCTGCGAGCTCTGCTTGCGGAAATAGCCGCCATGCACATGCCCTACGGCATGTACGGCCCGGCCAATTATCCGCCGGAGGGATGTCCGCTCATGGATTTACCCACGGAGTACCTAGACTGGTTCTGGCAACGCGGCTGGCCGAAAGGAAAGCTGGGGCGACTCATGGAACAAACGTTTCTCATTAAAAACAGCGGGCTCGATTCCCTCTTCGATTCCTTCCGTCAGGCGGCAGGAGGCCGCCGCAAATTCCCTCGCAAACGATGAACAAAATCAAATCCATATTCCTCGCAGCCCGCCCCAAGACCCTGCCCGCCGGCATCGTAGCCGTATGGGCCGGCTGTATGATTGTGCACAAGTTCGAGCAAATGGGGCTACCCGGCGTGCAGCTGAACTGGTGGTTGGCGGTGTTCACGGTACTGAGTGCCATGTGCATCCAGATAGCCTGCAACTTCTTTAACGACTCCATCGACAGCGACAAAAAGGCAGACACAGCAAAACGCCAGGGACCGCGCCGCATCACAGCCAGCGGCGACATGAGCTCGCGCACCGTGAAGATATGGGGGTGCATTTTTCTGGCAGCAGCAGCCGGTTTTGCCCTGCCGCTCATTGCAGCACAAGGTTGGCCCATATTGGCCATCGGCATCCCGAGCATGCTCTGCGCCTATTGTTACACCGGCGGCCCCTGGCCATTGGCTTACAAAGGCATGGGCGAGCTCTTCGTTCTACTCTTCTTCGGACTTGTTGCCGTGTGTGGCACCGTCCTCGTGCAAATAGGCTGGCAGGAAAACTACCTCCCCATCTATGCCGGAGCCTTCATACTGGGGGTGCAGTGCGGTCTCCTCTCCTGCCTGTTGATTGAAGTGAACAACATACGCGACCGCAAGGAGGACGCCACCACCGGCAAACGCACACTCGCCGTGCGGCTGGGCGACAAACGCGCGCGAGGCCTCGCCATGGCTTTTCTTGTCGCACCGTACGCCACCTTAAAACAAACAGCCTTCTTCCTGCCCGATGTCGGCTGGAACCTCTGCTGGCTGGCTGCCATCATCGTGGGCGGAGTCATCATGCTGAAACTCACCCGCACCCCGGCCAACAAAAAGATGAACGTCCTGCTGGGGCTTTCCTCCCTGCACCTCATCCTCTTCCTGCTGGCTCTCACACTTGGCGCATCAAGCCAGTAAGGGAGCCAACGAGACACGAACAACGCGCCTTGCCTCACAACTCCTCCCAGACGCCACCGGCGCAGCACCCGTAGTGTTCATGAGCCCAGAGTCGGCGCGCCATGCTGCCGGGGGAAGACAATCCCAGCAGGAAACGCCTCCGCTGCGCCTCGCGTGCAAACTCCGGCAGCTCGGCAGCAGGGGGAACATCCGGAGCCGACGGAGCGGACGGAATACCGACAGGCAGCGAGTCCAGGCAAGCAGCACAATGCCCACAGGGAGGTCGGCTCTCCCCGGTAAAGTATTGCTCCAGCGCAGCGTTGATGCACCCCTGCCCGCCACGCAGCATAGCCACGAGCTGCTCCATGCGCGCATGCTCTGCCGCCGAGCGACGCGCATATCCACAACTCAGTTCGGCTGCCACGGAGCGGGCATCCGCCGCGCCGATGCTTTGCAGACAAATAGCCTGCTGGCGCAAGGTAAGCTTCCATTCCCCAGCAGCCTCGCACTCACGCAACTGCTGCATAGCCTCAGCAAAGGTAGCATTCCAGGCGGCGGCGGCATCTTCCACCTCTCCCTCCCTGTGTTTATCCAGCCACTGCAACCGCTCTTTCTCGGTTGGGGTACGGCCATCAGTAATGGTAGACAGCGGGAAAAGCGGTTTCACTTTGTAATACTTATACCCGCGCTCAACCTCCTGCACAGCCCCGGCTGCGTACAGCAACTCCAGGGCTCGCATGGCCACATCATCCGGCACATCGCAAGTTGTCCCCAGCTCCCACAACGAAACAGCGCGCGTCCCCACCGGCAGCAGCATGCGCACCGCACGCAACACGCCCTCGGCATCGGGCTCCGCCGCGCAGATGCGGTTGCGAGCATCCCGCAAATCCGCATCATGCAAAAACACAAGCGCCTTGCACGGCAGACCATCGCGTCCGGCACGCCCGCTCTCCTGCAAGTACGCCTCCGGTGAACCGGGGGCATTAAAATGCACTACCGCTCGCACATCCGGTTTATCCACCCCCATGCCAAAAGCAATGGTAGCCACCAGCACATCATGCGTGTTGGACAGGAATGAGTCCTGCAACTGCTCGCGCAGCTCGGCATTCAACCCGGCGTGATAGCTCGCAGCAGCCAGCCCGGCCTGCTGTAACAGACCGGCCAGTTGTTCCGCCCCCTTGCGCGTACGGGTATAAACAATGGCCGGACGATTTTCGGGCTGTTGAAGGAAATCCAGCAAAGCCTCCTCCCGTTGCTCAGGTGCAGCCACCAGGCGTGCGATATTTGCCCGATACGGAGAATGCGCCACAACATGCCCGGACTCGATAGCAAAGGCTCGGCATAAATCCGCCTGCACACGTTGTGTAGCCGTAGCTGTGAGAGCCATGATGCTGCGGAAACCGCGAGCACGACACCACCCCGGCAGTTTCAAATAATCAGGCCGGAAACTATGCCCCCATTCCGACACACAGTGTGCCTCATCCACCACAAAGAGCGAAAGCTGCGTCTGATCCAGTGCAGTCAGCAATGCAGGACTTTCCAATGACTCCGGAGCCACAAACAACAAACGCAAACGCCCGGCGCCTACCGCAGCCAGTAGCGCAGCTCGCTCATCCTCGGTCAGCGTAGAATCAAAACGCGCCGCCGCAATTCCCCTGCGTTTCAATGACTGCACCTGGTCTCGCATCAGTGCTATGAGCGGGCTCACCACCACGGTCGTGCCCCCCAGCAACACAGCAGCCGCCTGATAACACAGGCTTTTACCATGGCCAGTGGGCAAGACACCCAAGGTATTCACCCCGGTCAACGCATGGTCGATAAGGGAGCTCTGCCCGGAGCGCAATTGCTCCAGGCCAAAAATTCGCAATATATCACCTTGCTGTGCATCCGTCATTTCCCCTATCTTGCCGCAAAGCCAAGCCCGCGTCAACCCATTTGTCTTGCTTTTTCCGGCATCTTGTGCTACAACACGCCGCGTTATGATTATCGACACTCATTGCCACCTCATCTCGGAGAAATACGGAGACATCGACCAAGTACGCACCGAATCATTGGCTCTGGGTGTGGGGCATTGTGTGACGCAAGGCACCTCTGCCTATGATTGGGAACCCCAGCTTGCACTGGCAACCCGCATGCCGGATTTCGTATCCTCCTGCCTGGCAGCCCACCCCTCCGAGGTGCACGCCGTGAGCGATGAACAGCTTGAGCACATGGCCGAGCTTTGCCGCAAACACCCGCAGGCTGCCATCGGCGAAACAGGGCTGGACTACTTCTGGGAGGCGCCGGAGGGATGGAGTGAAGATGCCTACCGAGCCCGTCAGCGCATGTTCCTGGAGCGTCACTTTGAACTGGCTCAGGAACTCGGCCTCAACATCTCCCTGCACACGCGTGACAAAGTGGGGCTGGCCAGCTTTGAAGACGCCTTTGCCATTGCTCGCAACTTCCCGAAGGTACGCCCCGTGTTTCATTGCTTCATCGGAGACGGCGCACAGGCAGAGCGCATCTTCAGCGAGCTGGATGGCCTCATCTCATTCACCGGCATCCTGACGTTCAACAAGTCTGAACATGTGCAGGCTGTTGCTACCTGGTGTCCGGCCGACCGCTTCATGGTGGAGACAGACTCCCCCTTCCTTTCCCCCGCACCTCACCGCGGTAAGGTCAACATCCCCGGCCGCACCAAATTCGTAGTCGACAAAATCGCCGAGCTGCGCAGCGTCACGCCGGAGGAAATTGCCGCCTGCACCACGGCTAACGCCAAGCGATTCTTCCGCCTGCCGGCAGGGATATAAAAGCCTCACGCGTTGGAACAATTAGGAAAATGGCAATTTGTCGGACAGAATCTACAATTTACAATCTACAAACATTGTCATTCCATAGAGGCTCGATAACGCGCCTCTATAGCGCATGATTGCCGGATGTATGGAAGATTTTCTTTGAAAAAAGGTTTAGGAATTGCCGGGGCGAAATACCGTTAATCAAGACCACCGCTCTCCGTCACCCCGCTGAAGCGGGGCTTTTTTTTCATTTTTGTTCCCAACCACGGGCGACGCTCGCGTTGCTCGCTTACCCGTGGCTAACATTCCGTCGCCCTGACGGGCTCATGAATTTGGC
>JAUNRE010000080.1:9217-10356 GCA_030535795.1 Akkermansia sp. | reverse complement strand
CCCGCTTTGCGGGGCTTTCAAATTCGGCGCAGCAGGCGCCTAACTCATAAGCCCCAGGACTTGGGGGTGTGATAAAATAACGAATGAGAGCCCGGAGTCGAGCACGATTGCCTCGGGAAAAACGCCATGGAATGACGGGGAACCACGCTGCTGTCGGCCTCCTTGCTTCGCTTCGTCGGGCTCCGATTTTCTTGTCCCACCTATCCCAAGGTTTCGCTGCTGCGCAGCTCCACCTTGGGCTACTATACTTTCGCCCCGCTTTGCGGGGCTTTCAAATTCGGCGCAGCAGGCGCCTAACTCATAAGCCCCGCCAACCGGCGGGGCGAAAGTCTAATAGCCCAAGGCAAGCGAGCCACGCGAGCGCAGCCTTGGGTGCAGTAAATAAACGAATGAGAGTCCGACGAAGCGAAGCGAGGAGGCCGACAGCAGCATAGCGCCCGAATTTCCATCGTTGTTTATGTTTGTCACCTACATTTCATCTTGCCTTACCACAAAAAAATGATAAACTGAAACAGTTAGGCAGTTTTTTATATGGCTCATACTTTCACCAATGCTATTTTTCACATCATCTTTCATACCAAGAGAAATTCATGTGTGATGAAAGAAGAAGATTTATCCCGAATATTTCAATACATCGGTGGGATAGCGAGAGAAATGTCCGGATATCTGTATAAAGTGGGAGGGCGACCGGATCACATTCATTTACTGACTCCACTTCCTATTACATCGAGTCTTTCAGATTTTGTACGCATCATTAAAACAAATTCGTCTAAATGGATAAAAGGGTTAGATGAGGCCTATAAGGAATTCGCATGGCAAGAAGGATATGGGGCTTTTTCCGTCAGCGAGTCCAACAAGCATGCCGTTATGCAGTACATAGAAAAGCAGCCGGAACACCATAAAAATCGGACATCGGAAGAGGAATTTGATATGTTTCTTGCAAAAAATGGATATATCCGTGATAGACAATCCGGCATCATAAAAAAACACGAGGAATGAGGATTGGATGAGCGGCGCGCCATTTTGCCGAGCTGCTGTCGGCCTCCTCAGCTTCGCTTCGTCGGACTCCGATTTGTTTTTGTTTACACACCCAGAGCTGCGTCGCTGTCGCGACTTGCTCTGGGCTACTATACTTTCGC
>JAUNRE010000080.1:0-9117 GCA_030535795.1 Akkermansia sp. | reverse complement strand
CCCGCTTTGCGGGGCTTTCAAATTCGGCGCAGCAGGCGCCTAACTCATAAGCCCCAGGACTTGGGGGTGTGATAAAATAACGAATGAGAGCCCGGAGTCGAGCACGATTGCCTCGGGAAAAACGCCATGGAATGACGGGGAACCACGCTGCTGTCGGCCTCCTTGCTTCGCTTCGTCGGGCTCCGATTTTCTTGTCCCACCTATCCCAAGGTTTCGCTGCTGCGCAGCTCCACCTTGGGCTACTATACTTTCGCCCCGCTTTGCGGGGCTTTCAAATTCGGCGCAGCAGGCGCCTAACTCATAAGCCCCGCCAACCGGCGGGGCGAAAGTCTAATAGCCCAAGGCAAGCGAGCCACGCGAGCGCAGCCTTGGGTGCAGTAAATAAACGAATGAGAGTCCGACGAAGCGAAGCGAGGAGGCCGACAGCAGCATAGCGCCCGAATTTCCATCGTTGTTTATGTTTGTCACCTACATTTCATCTTGCCTTACTCCCGCGCACACGCGCTCGCACGATAACGCTGACAAAAGACTTGATTTCATGGAGAAAAACTGCTAGAATAATGGCGATGAAACCCATAAACACCATTCTGGCAGGGGTTATGGCACTGGCCACACTGTGTGGGCAGCAGGCCATGGCCGACCGCTACTCCGATTACTGGGCTCCGCAGAATATGGCCAAGCGTCAGTGTACCTCCGTACACATTGGCTACCAGCCCAGCGTACCGGAGCACACCGCCGCCTACAACGAGGCTGTCATCGAAAAGAGTGCACCGGGTACATACTTCGCACTCAATAACTTCAGCTGCGGCTACATCGGTGTGCAGGAACTGGGACACAAAGACGCTAACGGGCGCCCCGTACGCGTCGCTATCTTCTCCATCTGGGACGCCAAAGATACCGGCGACAACCCCCACGCAGCCCCTGAAGAGGAGCGCGCCAAGCTGGTACAGAAAGGCCGCCTGGTCACCACGCGCCGCTTTGGCGGTGAGGGCACCGGCGGCAACTCCATGCGCCCCTTTGCTTGGAGAGAGGGTGAGGTGATTCGCACCCTGGTTGTGGAGAAGGAAGATGGCAAAGACTTCCGCCAGATTGCCGGCTACATCTGGGACCCGGAGACAAAACAGTGGGAACTGCTGAGCTGCTGGCGCATCCAGGCGCTCAGCCGCGGGCTGGGCGGCGGCTGCGGCTTTGTGGAGGATTTCAAGCGCGACGTCGACTCCAAGCGCCATGAGCGCCGCGCCACCTTCGGCCCCGCCTGGCGTTGGACCGGCAAGGAGTGGAGCCAGGCCATGCAGTACCGCTTCACCCGCGATGCCAACCCCAACAACGAGATCAACTGCCGCTACAACTCCGGCCGCGGCTACTTCTCGCTTGCTACGGGTGGCAACATTAAGCCCGAGGCCGACTTTGCGCCCTTCGACACCAAGGAGCTGAACACCCGCTCCGCCGCACCGGGAGCTGATGTGATGAAGTTCATCAACGCGCCCAAGCTGGAGGAAAAGAAATAACCCGGCTCCGAACAAGCTTTTTTGAGTATTCAGCCCCGCAGAGCAAATGCCTGCGGGGCTTTTTCTGGCATACGGTCGCCACAAATCAGGAAAGCGATTGACTTTTGGCGGGTAAGGTACTACAATGCCCTGCCCGCATAAAACGCCGGAGCAGCTTACGATATGTACAACGAAGATTTCAAAAACCGCCTCATTACCGACCTGGCCGCCCTCAAGGAGGCCGGTCTCTACAAGCAGGAACGCTACATCGCCACCCCCCAGTTCTCGGAGGTGGGCCTGAAGGATGGCAGCAAGGTCATCAACATGTGCGCCAACAACTACCTCGGCCTGGCCAACCACCCCGAGCTGGAGAAAGCCGCCAAGGAGGCGATCGACCGCTGGGGCTTCGGTATGGCCTCCGTGCGTTTCATCTGCGGCACGCAGACCCTGCACCAGCAGCTTGAGGAGCGCCTGAGCGCCTTCCTCGGCACCGAGGATACCATCCTCTTCGGCTCCTGCTTCGACGCCAACGGCGGTCTCTTCGAGGCTCTGCTGACCAAGGAGGACGCCATCGTGTCCGACTCCCTCAACCACGCCTCCATCATCGACGGTGTGCGCCTGTGCAAAGCCGCCCGTTATCGCTACGCCAACAACGACATGGCTGACCTGGAGGCCAAACTGCAGGAGGCCAAGGCCAACGGCGCCCGTACCATCCTCATCTCCACCGACGGTGTGTTCTCCATGGATGGTATTGTGGCCAGCCTGGACAAGATACATGAGCTTGCCGAGAAGTACGGTGCACTGGTACACTTCGACGAATCCCACGCCACGGGCGTGCTGGGCAGCCGCGGTCGCGGCACGCACGAGCACTGCGGCCTGTTCGGCAAGATTGACATCACC
The DNA here is from genome assembly GCA_030535795.1 of Akkermansia sp. GTDB lineage: Bacteria > Verrucomicrobiota > Verrucomicrobiia > Verrucomicrobiales > Akkermansiaceae > Akkermansia. The sequence continues at coordinate 6,730 of JAUNRE010000080.1, read as the reverse complement.
ACCGGCACCTTCGGCAAGGCTCTGGGTGGCGCCTCCGGCGGCTATGTTTCCGCCAAGAAGGAGATTGTGGACATGCTGCGCCAGAAGTCCCGCCCCTACCTGTTCTCCAACAGCGTGATGCCCGCCATCGCCGCCACCACCATCAAGGTAATCGACATGCTGGAGGCCTCCACCGAGCTCACCGAGCGCGTGCAGAGCAACGCTGCCTACTTCCGCAAGGGTATGGAGCAGTGCGGCTTCACGCTGGCCGGCGCCGGCCACGCCATCGTGCCCGTGATGCTGGGCGATGCCGCCCTGTCTCAGCGTTTCAGCAACCGCCTGCTGGAGCTGGGCGTCTACGCCATGGGCTTCTTCTACCCGGTTGTTCCCAAGGGGCAGGCCCGCATCCGCACCCAGATTTCCGCCGCTCACACCACCGAGCAGCTTGACCGCGCCATTGCCGCATTCGCACAGGCCGGCAAGGAGCTGGGTGTCATTCAATAATAGACAAGTTACAAATTACGATAGACAAGTTGGCGAATTCAGTTTCGGATTCAAAAACTTGTCTATCGTGCGTTATTGAATCTACAATGTATAGGTATGCAGGCTTTCGCCCGCAGGTATGCGTTGCTTGGTCCGCCATACACGCCCCGCGCCTTAAAGCGCGGGCAGTAACCGCGGCGAAGCTCTGCCACCCTTGCGGCGCAGCTGCCTAGCTCTATACTTTGTAAATTGTAAATTGTAGATTGTAAATTAGATTTTCGGCCTCTCCGTCATGTACACCAGTTTATTTGACGTTTTCTCCATAGGCATAGGCCCCTCCAGCTCGCACACCATGGGACCTATGCGGGCGGCAGCCATGTTCGCGGCTGATTTGCAGGCCGACGGACGCCTGGAGCGCACGGCACGCGTACAGGCGGAGCTATACGGCTCGCTGGCGCTCACCGGCGAGGGGCACGGCACGCCGGATGCCGTCATCTACGGATTGCAGGGGCTGGATGCCGAAACACTCGACCTGAACATAGACTACGTCGGGCGCGTGCAGAGCAGCGGCCTGCTGGCGCTGGGCGGCAAACACAGTATTGCCTTCAGCCCGGCCCGCGACATCGTGCTGGCCAAATCCATCACCCTGCCTGAGCATGCCAACGGCATGTGCCTGCGCGCATGGAACAGCGCCGGTATCCTGCTGCACGAGGAATACTTCTTCTCCATAGGCGGGGGCGCAGTGCGCCGCCGCAGCGAAATGGAGTATATCGCCCCACCCACCGCACGCCGGGTGCCCTACGAGTTCAATACCTGCGCCGAGCTCATGGAGCTCTGCCGCCGCGAAAACATCACCATCGCCGGTGCCGTGCGCTGCAACGAGGCCTCCCTGCGCCCGGCCCAGCTCGTCAGCCACCGCGTGCGCCTGCTCTGCAAAACCATGAGCGAAGCCATCGAGCGCGGCAGCTCCACCACCGGCACGCTCCCCGGCACCCTGAAGCTCACCCGCCGTGCCCCCCTCATCTTCAAGCGGCTGGAAAAACTCTTCTACGAGAACCACACAGATGCCCTCACCATCATCGACTGGATTAACCTGTGGGCCTTTGCCGTGGCCGAAGAAAACGCCGCCGGCGGACGCGTGGTAACAGCCCCCACCATGGGTAGCGCGGGCGTGCTGCCCGCCGTGCTGCGCTACTACGAGCGCTACGGGCACAAGGAATCCCCCTTCTCGCTGGAAGGCGGACGCGAGGTGTTCCTGCTCACCGCCTCCGCCATTTGCAGCCTGTACCGCGCCAATGCCTCCATATCAGGCGCCGAGGTAGGCTGCCAGGGTGAGGTAGGCGTAGCCTGCTCGATGGCAGCTGCCGGCCTGGCAGCCGCCATGGGCGGCACCAATGCGCAGATTGAGAACGCCGCCGAGATTGCCATGGAGCACAACCTCGGCCTCACCTGCGACCCCATCTGCGGCCTGGTGCAAGTGCCCTGCATTGAGCGCAACGCCATCGGTGCCGTCAAAGCCGTGAATGCCACCCGCCTGGCACTGCGAGGCGACGGCTCGCACTATGTGAGCCTCGACAGCGTGATTGCCACCATGTACGAAACAGGCCGCAACCTGCACAGCCACTACAAGGAAACAGCGCTGGGCGGACTGGCCACCAATGCCCTCACCTGCTGATGTTACGCCATCTTACAGCCGCGCTGCTGCTCAGCCTGAGCCCCCTGGCCTGCGCCGCCGATACCCCGCCGCCCGCCGCCACCACAAGCCCACTGCAACTGAGCCCCGTGGCACAGCAGCTGGCCGCCTGCCCCGAAACACCCGAAGGCATACGGCAACGCCTCAGCATCATCCTACAACAGCTCACCCGGCAGAGCGTGTTCTACCACACGGATACCCTGCCCGCCCCGCAGCTGGAGCTCATCCCCATTTCCGTAAGCCCGGGCACACCGCAGCACCTGGGCGGCACCCGCTGGGCTGCCAGCCAAAGCAAAGTGTATTTCCGCATGGATTTCTTCACCAGCGCCCTGCCTGTGGCTACCGATGACGCGAGCCGCCTGCTGCGCGAAATCACGCTGGTGGACACCCTGGTGCACGAGTTAGCGCACTGCTTTTTCTTTGCGCGCTACCCCAAGCTGGGGCTGCAAAGCAGCGGCACCGCCCTGAGCATCTGCGAGGGCTATGCCATTCACGTTGCGCGCACCTTCATGCAGCAGCATTACTTCCCGCACGCCCCGCAGCCTGTCGAGTACTACGAGCGCGTCTTCCTCAGCCCGCGCTACACCCGCCTGTACCGCGACTTCCGCACCCGCTTCCTTTCCCCCGCCGGCAGCATACCGTGGCAGGTCATCGATAGCCACGAGCGCCGCGTCGCCCCGCCGGGTTACACCCTGCAAAACCGCACCCAATTACACCCCGCCTCAATTTCTTCACAAAAAAATTGAACAAACTCGCGCCGACGTGTGTCACACCCTACATCAGCCGCCGGCGGTTTCCGTGAAGGAGAGAGCGCGAGGGGCCGCACAGACGGGCGGCTGAGTTTCATAAGGTAGTAAGTTGGGTGCCCATCCGTGTTGCGACGCGGATGGGCACTCTGCTGTAAAAAAGGCGTGTTTTCGCTTGACAATCGGCTCCGTAGCTGAGTTCAAGCTTTACAATCGGCTATTTTGTGGTAAGATAAACGCGCATGAACACGGAAATTCTTCAGAAAGCAGCCAATGAGGCCAAAGGGCTTGCCATCGATGCCATTTTCGACAAGGCATCGGGCCACATGGGGCTGCCCATCGGCTGTGCAGAAATCGGTGCCGTTCTGTACGGTGAGCTGCTCAATGTGAACCCCGCTGAGCCCCGCTGGCTCAACCGCGACCGTTTCGTCCTTTCCGGCGGCCACGGCTCCATGTTCCTGTATGGCTGGCTGCACCTGAGCGGCTATGGGGTAAGCATGGACGACATCAAGGCTTTCCGCGCCAAGGGCTCCAACACCCCCGGCCACCCCGAGTACGGCTGCTGCCCCGGTGTGGAATGCACCACCGGCCCGCTGGGTCAGGGTATTGCCAACGCCGTGGGCTTTGCTATTTCCGCTAAGCATGCTGCCGCCCGCTACAACACCCCCGAGCACGAAATCTTCAACCAGAACGTCTACTGCCTGGCAGGTGACGGCTGCATCGAGGAGGGTATCTCCCGCGAGGCTGCGGCCATCGCAGGTTGCCTGAAGCTCGACAACCTCATTCTCATTTACGATGCCAACGGCATCACCCTCGATGCCCCCATCGAAAAAACCCAGGTGGACGACGTAGCCGCCTGCTTCACCGCACAGGGCTGGGATGCCGTCACCATCGACGGCAACGACATGCAGCAGGTGCGCACCGCCCTGCGCACGGCTCGCCTCGAGAAGAACGGACGCCCCAAACTCATCATCGCCAAGACCGTCATCGCCAAGGGCGTGCCCGGATTCGAGGGTACCACCAAGGGCCACGGTGAGGGCGGCGCCAAGCTGTGGGCAGAGGCTCACGCCAACTGGGGGCTGCCGACCGACCGGCGCTACTATGTGAGCGAGGAAGTACGCGCCTACATGGCCGCCAAGAAGGCTGAGCGCGAGGAAGCCTATGCTGAGTGGAAGGCCACCTACGAGGCTTGGCGTGCCGCCTACCCCGCCAAGGCTGCCGAGCTGGATGCCGGCATGGATTTGGCTGTCAACGGCCTTGCCCCCGAGGTAAGCAGCGCTATGATTCCCGCCTTTGCCGAGGGCTGCAAGGAGGCCACCCGCTCCTCCGGCGCCGTGGCTCAGAACGCCATCGGCGACAAATGCCCGGGGCTGCTTTCCACCAGTGCTGACCTCTTCTCCTCCAACAAAAATTACCTGAAGAACGGCGGCGACTTCGCAGCCGACAACTACGCCGGCCGCAACTTCTGGTTCGGCATCCGCGAGCACGCCATGGCTGCCATCTGCAACGGTATCGCCTACGATGGCCTCTTCCGCGTATCCGCCGGCACCTTCTGCGTGTTCGTAGACTACATGCGTGCCTCCATCCGCGTGGCAGCGCTCTCCCACCTGCCCGTCACCTATGTGCTGACGCACGACTCGGTGGCCGTGGGCGAGGACGGCCCCACCCACCAGCCCGTAGAAACTGTGACCGGCCTGCGCATCATCCCGAATCTGGATGTGGTGCGCCCGGCAGATGAGGAAGAAGCCGCCGGTGCCTGGATGTGCGCCATGGAGCGCAAGGACGGCCCGACCGCCCTCATCCTCACCCGCCAGAATGTGCCCAGCCTCACTTCCGTACACGCCATCAGCGCCGAGGAACGCCGCTGCGGCACCCTGAAGGGCGCCTACGTTGCCCTCAAGGAGCAGACCGAGCAGCCCGGCCGCATCATCATCGCCAGCGGTTCGGAGCTTATCCTCGCTCTGGAAGCTGCCAAGCAGCTCGGGCCGGATGTGCGCGTCGTTTCCATGCCCTCCATGTGGCGCTTCAACCGCCAGAGCGCCGAGTACCGCGAGAGCGTGCTGCCTGCCGCCTGCACCCGCCGTCTGGCAGTCGAGGCAGGCAAGAGCGACCTGTGGTACCGCTACGTCGGCACCGAGGGCAGCATCATCTCCATCGACTCCTACGGCTTCTCCGCCCCCGGCGATGTCGTGCTGAAGGAGCTCGGCATGAATGTGCCCAACATCGTGGCTCACGCCGAAAAGCTGTAAGCCGCAGCCAACCCGCTTAACACGCAGCCCCTGCCTCCCGGCGGGGGCTGCTTTTTTGTGTCGTCACAAAAAAGGCCGGGCATATCGCCCGGCCGAAAAATGCGATGCGCTGCTCGCGGCATCAGTCATTCAATCGGATACCGCTGCCGAAAGAAGAAGACGGTGCAGGAGGCAGCGTGGCACCACCACTCTTCGTCTTCACGTAGGAAGTCCTGCGGGAACGGGTCTTGGGGTAAGAAAGCGGATAGCGGCTGGAAAGACGCAGACCGCCAGGATACGTTACCTCCTCCTCACACCAGGGAGCCTTACCCCACTTGGGGCGGTAGCAGCCGGGATAAAGAGCGCGGATGCTGAAAATAGCCATCTTGGTGGAATCATAGCCATAAACAGCTCGGCCGGCGGCATAGCCGAAAATCGGTACACCATCCTTATCGTGCTTGGCAGTTACCCAGGTAGAGGGGTTCACATTCGTACCGTTGTACATATACCCGCTGGGCATGGTACAGGCTGAGAGCAACAGAGCAACACCGGCACCGGCGATTGCAGCTAACTTCTTTGTCGTCATCATGATATTATGGAGTTTGTAGAGAAAGCGGCGATGGCTCCGATAATGTGTACAGCAGAGCCGGGGCTCAGATGCGCTCCGATGCCCCACAGATAGAAACTAACATACAAGCCGCTCACTGTAAAGCAAATTCTTGCCGGATAACACACATTTTTCACCCGATATCCACGCGCCCTATCGCCCCCTAAAAAAAGCAGACCGACACAAGGTCGGTCTGCGAACAAAGATACTGTATCCGCCGGGATACGGCAACGCATCAGCGTCTGTGGCGGCGACCGCCGCCAATGCTGATACCGCCGATGTTGGCACGGAAACCGCTGCCGCGGTGGCCGTGGTGGCGTCCGCCACCGATGTGGATACTCCCGTAGTGACGGTGGCGATAGTGCGTGGGATACCAGTGCGAGCGGTAAATGCCAACCGGATAACGATAGTGACGACGGCACCAGGATGCAGGGCCCCAGTTGGGCACATAGCAGCCGGCATACAGACCGCCCACGGTGTAGATAGCCACACCGCCCGAGCTATAGCCATAGACGGGACGACCGTACACATAGCCGAAAATCGGGAAGCCATCGGAATCGTAACGGGCAGATGTCCAAGACACCGAGGAATTAGCACCGGCCAACGGATCCTCGGCCATGTAGCCGGTGGGATACACACAGGCGGGCAGCAGGAGCAGTGCTCCGGCCATCAGCATTGTTTTGATATGTGATTTCTTCATTGTTAATACAGATTTAAGGGTTCTCATGATTGACTCTCGCTATCAGCAACCCATCTTCATCGGTGGCCAAGCCGAGCCGGCTCTGCCCGACTGAACCTCGCACCGCCTCCTGCTCGAGTCAGCAACCGGTACAGCCAAACGTTTCGCCTGACTAAAGATAACAGTTTCGGCCTCAGATTGCAACCTTTTTCATGCATTTTGACAAAAAAAGATTGAATTTCATATATAATTACCCATTGTTTACTATATTTTGCGCATGGGAACAACTAGGAAAAGGCAATTTGTGGAAGTACA
>JAUNRE010000162.1 GCA_030535795.1 Akkermansia sp. | reverse complement strand
ACTATACTTTCGCCCCGCAGGGCGGGGCTTTTGGATTCGGCGCCTGCGGCGCAGGACGGGCATGACAAATGCCCCCGTACAGGGGCATGTGAAAAACAGGCATGCGCCTGTGGTGAAAAACGGCTATACAAGCCGTGGTGAAAAATGCCCTGCGGGCATGGTGAAAAACACGCCCGCAGGGCGTGATGATAAAAGCTCGGCGGCGCGAACCGCGCCGCCGAGCTTTTAACTCGTAACTCATCATTCCTCATTGAGTCCGGGCTTTTTCTCGTATGAAATACAAAAAAAGCTTTACAGCTCGCGCCCTATGTATTAGAGTATAGGTATCTCTTATTCATATCATGAAAAAAACACTTATTCTCGCTCTGGCTCTAGCCACCGGCGTTGTCGGTGCATCTCCGTACTATCTTCCTACCGGCCGTTACACCGATGACCTCCCCGGTCGCCGCCCTGTAACCCCGGCTCCCGTCTACGCCGCCGAGGCTGCCGTGGCTAATCCCTTCGGCATCGAAATCGCCGGCACCTACACCCACATATTCAACGACGCCGGCTACGATGAAAGCATCGACACCTGGGGTGCCGACGCCACCATCTCCTACAACATCGACTCCAACTGGTCCGTCAACCTCCGCCTCGGCTGGGCTACCGCCAGCGAAAGCGAAACTTACATGGAATACGACAAGTGGGACTACCGCCTTAACAATTGGACGATTGCTCCCGGTGTACGCTACACAACCGAACTCGACGGCAACCTCAGCTTCTTCATCGGCGCCAACATCGGTATCGGCATTGTCGACTCCACCACCACCTGGACAGACACCTTCACCGGCTACGGCCACCAGATTGAGCGCGAGAAGTGGACATCCAACGCCACCGGCTTCGTCTACTCCGTGGACCTCGGCCTGCGCTACAACCTCTCCGAGAACTTCTACATGTTCGGAGCCATCCACATTTGGGGCACCTCCGCCGCCCCCGTCGACACCGAAACTCAGCACGGTGCCGGTCTGCGCATCGGTATGGGCCTCAGCTTCTGATTCGCGCCCCACGCATCGCAACACTTCCCCGTGTGCTCCCCCGAGCACGCGGGGCTTTTTTTGCCGCCCGCCAACCGATGGATATACTCCACCGCTCGCCTTCCCGCGCAAACACCCGCCCCCGAAACACGAGACGCATCTCGCGCCTTGCCAAAGCGGGGTAAATATGCTAGACTGTGCGCATGCAAATGCCGGATGCCGAGAGAATCGATGCCTTGTGCGGGCGCCAATGCGCCTTCGCGCTGTATGCTCTGCCCGGCGAAACCGAGCCCCACTTCTGCATGGCCGAAGACGGCCGAACGGAGTCCGACTTCATCTTCCGCAACGGCTTCATCCTGGCTACCTTCACCGGCGAAAGTCTCTTTATCCCCGCCGAACTCAGCTCCCCGCCCGAGCCCGAGGCCTGGCCCGCAATGCAGCATTTGCCCGAGCGCAGCGCCACCTCGCGCGAGGAATACTCAGCCCTCTTCCGCCTCTACACCGGCTTCATCCGCAGCGGGCAAGTCCGCAAAATCGTGCTGGCACGCACGGCAGATGCCGCCACCCCCGCCGGCTTCTCCCCCACCCGCGCCCTGCTGCAAGCCTGCGCTATGCACCCCGCAGCTTTCAAAGCCTTGGTGCATACCCCCCGGCACGGCACCTGGCTCTTCTGCACCCCCGAACAACTCATTACCGGCACCGGGGATTCCTGGCACACCATGGCGCTGGCCGGCACACGCATGCCCTGCACCCTGCCGTGGGATGCCAAAAACCGCCGGGAACAAGCCCTGGTGGTCGACTTCATGCGCGAAGTTCTCACCCCGCTGGCAAACGACCTCACCGAAAGCCCGCCCGAAAACCTGCGCGCCGGCAATATAGAGCACCTTTGCACGCGCTTTCACCTGCGCATGGGGCCCGGCAAGCTCCTGCACCTGCTCGATAAACTGCCCCCCACTCCCGCCGTGTGCGGCTCCCCCGTCAGCACAGCGCGAGAGCTCTTGCTCACCTACCCGGATATCGACCGCTCCTGCTACGCCGGCTACCTCGGCCCCTGGGGCAACGGCCACGTACAGCTTTATGTCTCCCTGCGCTGCATGCAGATTTTCCCCGGCTTCTGCCGCCTCTACGCCGGCGGTGGCCTCATGCCCGATTCCGATGAGGAAAGCGAATGGCAGGAAACCGCAGCCAAAATGCAAACCATGAGAGACATTGTGGGAGTTTCGAGTTAAAAGCTCAGCGGCGCGGTTCGCGCCGCGGGGCTTTTATCAACACGCCCACCGGGCGTGTTCTTCACCATGCCCGCAGGGCATT
>JAUNRE010000079.1 GCA_030535795.1 Akkermansia sp. | reverse complement strand
CGAGCGAAACTTGAACTTTGTCAATTGTAGATTGTAAATGTAGACAAACATCAATACAGCTATCATCGTGGGTCTAAGCCTCCAATTGTTCCAACGCGTATGAATTACATCATTTTAACAGCCGGACAGACTCAGGCTTTACGAGAACACAGGAAGGTGCTACTAACATGGGGCTTTTGATTCCATATAAAGGAGGGGCGGAATGGCCGGGAGACAGCCGAAAAGGGATAGAATCGGCAATCTGATGTAGCACCACGGCATCAGGATTTTCGGGTCGTTGCCTACCCAAATGAAGCAGTCGATGACGGCGCCGAGCATGACAACGAGTGACAGCCCCCAGAGCCAGCAAGGCAACACCGCGCAGGCGCGGCGCAGCCATTTGCGGCGGATGCGGGATAGTAACGGCACCGTAAGCGAGCAGGCGGCAAAGATGGCACCGCTTACAGCGGCGGCTGCCGGAGCACTGGCGAGAGAGCCATTGATGCAGAGCGTTTCGCAGCTCAAAAACAACGTTAGCGCTACTACCACCGGGAGCAGCAGTAAGCTGATGAGGTAATCTGTTTTGTTCAGCGGCAGACGCCCCGGGCAGAGGAATGCTGAGAGTTGCGCAAGCAGCACAACTGCAGGCGTATGCGCCAGCGCGATGTAAACGAAATTAAAAGCATCGGGTATCCACCATACGGCATCCTCCGGGGGCAGGGTATCACTTATTTGCATGCACCGGGCAATCAAAATCACCAACAGCACATAACACAGCAAAACGATTAACGACCAGATAAGCAGCCGTTTCCAAAGGCGCGCAGGGGGTAGGTGGCGTTTCATGGGATCTCTGCTTATTTTGCTCCGGAATCGCGCACCTCGTCGATATATGTCTTAACGGCACGGGTGATTTCCGCTGAAATATCCGCTCGGGGGCGAGCAAAGGATGGGGTAAACCACGGGTAGCCACCCACGAGGTCATGGAATACGGCCACCTCGCCATCGCAGGTGCCTCTACCGGCGCCGATGCCGATGGTAATGATGGGGCAGGCGCGTGTGATTGCCTGAGCCACGCTGTGTTTGGTACATTCAATCACAACGGAGAATGCGCCGGCTCGCACTACGGCTTCCATATCGCGCATGATGGCGGCGGCTTCTTCATCCGTCTTACCGCGCATGCGGTAGCCGCCGTCTTCCTTTACCTTTTGGGGCAGCAGGCCGATGTGCCCCTGCACGGGGATACCCGCCTGCGTGATGGCGCGAATCTGCGCTTCGACGGCGGTTCCACCCTCCAGTTTAACGGCATCTGCCCCCACGGCCATGAGTGCTCGAGCTGTTTCGAGTGCCTGTTCGGGGGTGTCGTAGGTGTGAATGGGCATGTCGGCAATCACCACGGCGTTTTTCACTGCGCGAGCCACGGCCTCCACATGGTGCAACATGTGTGCCTGGGTAACATGCGTGGTGTCGGGGAAGCCCAGCATCATCATGCCCAGGGAATCTCCCACGAGAATCATATCCACCCCGGCTTCATCCACCAGACGGGCGGTGGGGTAATCATACGCAGTGAGTTCCGAAATGGGCTCGATGCCCTTGCGGGCAATGACAGATGCAATTTTGCTGTTCATGGTTAGCACTTACAAATCAAATGGAGTTACCTGCGGACGTTCGGCAGGCAAGGCGGCCAGCAGTTCGCTGACCGGGAGCGGCTGCCCGGGCAGTCGCAGATGAGGGTCAATATCGCAGAGCGGGCGCAGCACGAACTCCCGCTTATGTGCGCGGGGATGCGGCAGGGTGAGCTCAGGCGTGTTCAGCAAGGTCTCGCCGTGGCAGATGATATCAACATCGCAGGTGCGCGGTGCTCCGTACTCGCCCGTGCGCACGCGCCCCAGCTTTTTTTCGATATCCTGACAGATGCTGAGCACCTCCTGCGGCGAGTGTTCCGTGTTCACCTCGACACAGGCATTGAGATACAGCGGTGAGCCGGGTGGACAGCCTACCGGTTCGGTCTCGTAGAGCTGCGAGAGCCGCAGCCCGCCGAATGCATCGGCGAGCATATCACAAGCGAGCTCCAGCGTAGCTAGGCGGTCGCCGATGTTGGAGCCCAGAGCAAGAAAGACTCTGTGGGTGGAAGTCATCTCAATCTGTGAATCCCAGGACATCCTGCATGGAGTACAGGCCTGCGGGCTTGTCGGCAAGCCAGAGCGCTGCGCGCACAGCACCACCGGCAAATGTCATGCGGCTGGATGCCTTGTGCGTCAGCTCCACACGCTCGCCATCCGTGGCGTACATGACGGTGTGGTCGCCTACCACATCGCCGCCGCGCAGGGAGTGCATGCCAATCTGAGCCTGCGGGCGGGCACCCACAAGGCCGTTGCGTCCATGCATGACATCTTTCTCATAGTCCAGCCCTGTTTCCTCGCACACCACCTCGGCCAGAGTGCGGGCTGTGCCGCTGGGGGCATCGAGCTTGTGGTGGTGGTGCATCTCGATGATTTCGATATCATAGTCCTTCAGAATGGCCGTAGCCTTGCGGGTGAGCCAGAAGAGCGTGTTGACGCCCACGGAATAGTTGCTGGCGAAGACGATGGGAATCTGCTTAGCCGCCTCGGCGATAGCGGCGCGTTCCTCGGCGGTGTGGCCGGTGGTGCCGATAACAAGGGGCTTACCCTGGGCAATGGCCGTGGCCAGCAGTTCGGGGGTGAAGCCGTGAAATGAGAAATCGATGGCGATGTCCGCCTGTTGCAGAGCGGCGGCAATATCTTGCCCTACATCATGTGTGGCACCCATTTCCGTGGCAGGGTTCTGCTCCACAGCCAGCTTTACAGTCTGCCCCATGCGGCCGGAAATACCGGTAACGAGAATTTTCATAATCGGATGAGATTACAGGAGGTTGTAGCTCTTCAGGAGGTCAGCCAGTTGGGCGTGCTTGCTCTCTGCCAGCGGAGCCAGGGGCATGCGAATCTCCCATGTCATATCGCCACGCAGAGCCATGGCAGCCTTAATCGGCACGGGGTTGCCGTCCAAGCTCATCAGCCCCTTCATGAGCGGATAATACTTCTTCTGCAATTCCAGCGCCTTTTTGCCGTCGCCGGAAAGGGCGGTATCCACCAGTGCTTTCATCTCAGCCGGGGCGACATTGGAGGTAACAGACACCAGGCCAACGGCACCGCAGGAAATAAACGGAACGGTCAGGCCGTCATCGCCGCTCAGAATCGCGAAGTCTTCGGGCAGGGCTTGCACCAGTTGGTTCACGCGCTCCACGCTGCCGCCAGCTTCCTTGATGGCCACAATGTTCGGGCAATCCTTGGCAAGACGCGCCACTGTGTCCACGGCGATTTCGATGCCGCTGCGGCCGGGGATGCTGTACAGAAGGATGGGCAGGGCGGTGGCATCGGCTATGGCCTTAAAGTGGCGGTAAACACCTTCCTGACTGGGCTTGTTGTAGTAGGGGCACACCTGCAGAGTGCCGTCGGCACCCATGGCCTCGGCCTCCTGAGTCATGGCGATGGCTTCATCGGTGCTGTTGGAACCGGTACCTGCAATCACTTGGCAACGCCCGGCTGCAAACTCGACGGCCAGGCGAATGACCTCCATGTGCTCCTCGTGGCTGAGGGTGGGGCTTTCGCCGGTAGTGCCTACGGGCACAATGCCGTCTACGCCGCCGGCAATCTGAGCCTCAACCAGGTTCCTAAGCGCCTCGGTATCGATTTTATTATCTTTGAAAGGGGTGACAATAGCTGTGTAAAGTCCGTGGTACTTCATAATCTCGCGGGTATTCTAGCACATTCTCCCGAAAAGTCACGCTTTTTTGCTGCAAAATCGCGCGTGGGTTGCTTTTTACATACAGGAAACGTTCGCGTGCGCTGCAATTCGTGTGCAGGCGATATGTGCCAGGCGTCCGCCTCATAACCGGGACTTGCCTGCACCCTTGAAGACGCAGAATGGGGCATATTGTGTTGCTGAAAGAGCAAAAAGTGGCACTGATAACGTATTTTTTCTGACATGATGGGCTGTATGGCGTGCGGATGGCTTGTCTGGCGGCGCGAAGCCGCATAAAATGGGGGTACAGATGATTTGCTTCTCACTTTTCAGGGTTCCCGTCAGCATCCACCCCTCGCTTTGGGTGATGCTGGTATTGCTCAGCAGTCTGTTTACCGGGCTTGCGGCCGGCATCATGGGGGCTGCCCTGTTCGGATTAGCGTTATTCTTCTGCCTGCTCACGCATGAGATGGGGCATGCCCTTGTGGGGCGCATGCTCGGCGGCGGTACCCCCTATGTGTACCTGGCCTGGTTGGGCGGGGACTGCTGCAACGAGTCTGCACGGCTGACCCGCCTGCAAGGCGTGCTGATGACGGCCGCTGGCCCGCTTGCCTCCATGCTGCTGCCGCTGGTGTTGGTATGGCCTGCCGTGGCTGTAGCCGTAGGTAGTGCAGGGGAAGCTCTGTCGATTACGGGCGGCTTTGTGCTGGGCTATGTGCCGGCGGATTTGCATGCCGTCAGTCCGCCCATGCTGTTGCTTTTCGGCGTGTATCTGGTGCGTATCTGTGTATGGTGGAGCCTGTTGAACCTGCTGCCTGTTTATCCGCTGGATGGTGGGCAGATTATGCACGGCCTGATGCGCTCCTCCCTCAGCATGCACCGCATCAGCCTCTCGTTTGCCGCCACGCTTGCCTTCTTCTTTATGGCTCTCGGTTCCTGGTGGATGGTTTTCATCATGGCCTCGCTGGCTCTGCTGAATTACCGCTGCATGAAGAATGAGTAACTTTTAGCATTGACTTTTTTCTCTTAACGTACATAATACCCACCCGTATGGCTCAACAGAACGCAATATCACCCACGCGCGCGGAAGATTTCCCCGAGTGGTATCAGCAGGTAATTAAGGCCGCAGACCTCGCGGAAAACTCCGAGGTGCGCGGTTGCATGGTCATTAAGCCCTGGGGCTACGCCATCTGGGAGCTTATTCAGCAGCAGATGGATGCCGAGTTCAAGCGCACCGGCCACACCAATGCCTATTTCCCCATGCTTATCCCTGTCTCTTACCTGGAGAAGGAAGCCGAGCACGCCGAGGGCTTTGCGACCGAGTGCGCTGTGGTGACTCACCACCGTCTGGAGGCAGTAAAGGACCCCGAAACAGGGAAAACCAAGATGATTCCCAGCGGTGAGCTGACCGATAAGTATGTGATTCGACCGACCTCCGAAACGGTTATCGGTGCTGCTTTCTCCCGCTGGCTGGAGAGCTACCGCGACCTCCCCTTTAAGGTGAACCAGTGGTGCAATGTGATGCGCTGGGAAATGCGGCCGCGCATCTTCCTGCGCACGGCTGAATTCCTGTGGCAGGAGGGGCACACCGCCCATGAAACACAGGCTGAAGCCGAGGAGGAAACGGCTGTCATGCACAAGGTGTACGAGGACTTCCAGCGCGATGTGCTGGCCGTACCCAGCATCCCGGGTGAAAAGACGGCTCACGAGCGTTTCCCCGGTGCTGTGCGCACCTACACCGTTGAAGCCATGGTGCAGGATCGCAAGGCCATCCAGGCCGGCACCTCACACTTCCTGGGGCAGAACTTCGCCAAGGCGCAGAATATCTCCTTTGCCGGGCGCACCAACGAGCGACAGTATGCATGGACAACCTCCTGGGGTGTTTCCACCCGCATGATTGGTACGCTCATTATGGCTCATTCGGACGACGATGGCCTGGTATGCCCGCCGCGCGTGGCGCCCAAGCAGATTGTTATCATTCCCGTTACTCCCAAGCCTGATACCAAGCAGGCCATCCTCGACCACTGCCGCGAGCTGGCCGATAAACTGAGCACCATGAGCTTCCATGGGCTGCCTGTGCGCGTGCAGGTGGATGACCGCGACCTCAACGGCGGCACCAAAAAGTGGGAGTGGGTCAAGAAGGGTGTCCCCGTGCGCGTGGAAATCGGCCCGCGCGACTTGGAGAAGGGCTCAGTCTGCATTTCCCGCCGCGACAAAGCCAGCAACGACAAGAGCTTCGTGGCAGAAGGCGAGTTCATCGCCGGGGCTGTACAACTGCTGGAGGATGTGCAGAACAGCTTGCTGGAGCGCCAGCTGAGCTTCCGCGACAGCCACATCCGCCCCTGCGACACACTGGAGGAGCTCAAGGCTAACTTTGCCGCAGGAACTGATGCCGACTGGCTGCTTTGCCCCTGGGACGGTTCGCCCGAAGAGGAAGAGGAGCTCGGCAAGAGCCTGCGCATTTCCATCCGCTGCATCCCCCATGGCGATATGGGCACCGGCCCCGAGGCTCCCTGCATCCTGACAGGGCGTCCTACCACCCGCCGTGTGCTGTGGGCTCGCAGCTACTGATGCGACACAAGTATACCCCATACGCATTGGTATAATTACCCGGCATAGCCAAACTTAAGAGCCCCGCCAACCGGCGGGGCTTGCAAATTCGTCTCTACTGCGACTACCCGCGCTTCAAGGCGCGGTGCGCGAACGGCAGAACCGCAGGAAATTTTCTGTGAACAGCAATGAATACTGCGATATGTTCTTGAATTATGAGAAAATTATGTTAGGATGTTACGTGGAATTATGAGGAAGCATATTGTAATATTTTTCGGGGTTGCGCTGTGTGCTGCAGTGTTGCTTGTATTCAAAGCTACAAGCAACAAAGATGAAAGCGTTAACTATACTCCGCTCATAAGTCAAGAAACGATGCGATATGGAGTAAGTCAGTTTCAGCAAGCTATCATAGACTCCAATATTGAGCGCGTTGAGTGGTGCTTGGACAGAGGGGCAAACGTCGAGCACCGAATTCCATCCGCATATTATCTCAGATGCCCACAAATAATGACGCATGATGCATATGAGAATATTGATGGTTATCCTCCCCTACATCTTGCGATTTATATGGGTAATGCCGAAATAGTAAAACTTCTGTTAAAGTATTCTCCCGATTTAGAATCACGCATCACGCCGTATGGTTATACTCCTTTATTGCTGGCCATTTCGTTGAGAAATGAAAAAATACTCTCACTCTTAATAGAAGCGGGAGCTAATGTACATGCAACTACAGGAGGCTTACAATGTTGGGAACAAAGAGATAAAGGCTATAACGCACTTGATATAGCGAAAAAATATCATTCAGATAACTGCATTCGTATTATCAAAGATTATTTTTAATCGTTTGTTTATGCCACTACCAATTCCGAACGATTGTTGTGACCAAACGTATCGTTCACGACAGCTCCCTGTCGAGCGGCGTTGCGAGTGGTCGGGCGGCCGAGGATGTCGTAGGAGTAGGTTCGCTGCGCTACGAGGGTGGAGCCGCGATGGTATGCCATGCCGGTGAGCAGATTCCGGGTAGCCTCGTAGGTCTGGGTGAGAGTCATGCCTTTGGGCGAGGTGAGTACCTGCAATAGATTGGTACCTGCGAGGTAAGTGTAGCCGGAGTTCTTCGCTACGCCGCCGTGAGTGTTATAGACAGAGCTGCGGGCCACGATGGCGAGATATTTCACCCTCTCATAAAAATATTTTATATGAAGGAAGTGACATCGCGTGCGCTTCCTGCTGACTCATAAAAATATTTTATTTCTACAAGGCAATAAAGCCAGAGGTTCACCACGCTTGTTCGCAAGAAGTGCAGTTGCGCGTGGTGGAATACTGGCTTTTTGGCTATTTCCCGATTAGTTTGCGTATCCCAATGTTACCCACTGGGGCGCAACACACCGCCCGCAACGATATTTTAGACATACTCCATAATCGCAATAATTAGAATTGACATGCATAGCAAAAATAAGTAACATATGGGTACGGCTCCAAGTATCGTCTCAGAAACGCCCCTTTATAACATATATTATACTGCAAATAAACATGTTATGCAATCACAATTCTTCTTTATGATGAATTATAGTTTTTAATTTTTAATTATACCATCGCGTAAGTCTTATGTTTTGCGACACTTTTCAAGATGCTAGTAACACCATGAAGAAAGCACATAAATACATTTATCCTATTTATATATCTTTTCTAATTCTTGTTTTTGTTTTAAATAAAATAGATACCAAAGAGATGGACTTATCCAGATGGCTCCCTTGCTCTGTAGTAAATAAAATTGAGTTACCTTTTAATGATGTCAATATTGATATATATGAAGTACGAAGTGTGGAATTATATTCCATAGCAGAACTTTTTCATTGTATAAAAAAACAGCCAAATCAATATGATATTTTTATAACATCTCATTTTCCGAAATTAAAACTTATAGAATGCTATGAAAGTGCATACTGTCACGATTTAAAGGATAGCGAGAATTCCATATTAATGCAAAACAGAAAGTTGGTTATATATAAAATGTCAGATAACACTTTGTTAATTCACTGTATATCATATGAAAACCTGGATATAACAGAACCGATAATAGTAAACTCTATAATCCCTTTGTCTTATGGTGTTAAAATTACTAAATCTTTGAAATATTTTTTTGCATCATTTATTATGTTATTTTTAATGATATTTCATCCGTTTATATTGACAATAAATAAATATCCATTAAAGCATATAGCTATTTCTCTAATTTTATACTTTGTTCCATTTTATTTTCTTTTTTTATTTAATAAGAAAATTGATATTTTGTTTATTATTATTGCTTCAAATTTAATACTTATATTATTATTTCAAAGTATTAAGTTAATGGCAAAATGGGCACTTTCTTTAAAAACGTTTTTCAAAAAAATGGCACAGCGTCAAAAATAATTTATACATTTACATTTAAAGATTTATCATAACATATCAATAATTATATTTAGCCATAATTTGATATGTATTGAGAATGGATTAATTCTACAATAAACTTATAATTTCTATATTTTTATCTAGATAGTTGCTTACACCATAACGTTAGTGTAGGAATACAAAAATATATAGGGGTGCAAGTTTATCAACTGCACCCCCATATATTTAGAATGCTATTCAAGAGCGATATACTTCTCGTAAGATGACTGGCTTGCAATTAATTCATCATGACAAATA
This sequence comes from Akkermansia sp., assembly GCA_030535795.1. Taxonomy (GTDB): domain Bacteria; phylum Verrucomicrobiota; class Verrucomicrobiia; order Verrucomicrobiales; family Akkermansiaceae; genus Akkermansia. Next base: position 1,603 of record JAUNRE010000079.1, on the reverse strand, counting down.
ATTTTGAATGGCCTTCCAGGAACGAAAGAAAAAAGATAAGTTCTCGTTTCTCTTCCTGCAAGTAAGTTAAAATCAGCACCATGAAGCACAGTTTGCTTTATTTTTTCTTTATTTTCCTCATAGAAGGCTCCAAAACTTGAATCAAAATCCCAGAATTCAGAGTCAAATTTAGCTTTTCCATAAGCATTCCAATAATAGGAATTTTCAGCCGTTCTTTTACAACATATGATATTAGTTTTAATTGTTAGGTTAAACCGTCCTAAACCACCTGTTTTATGTCCTGTATCCATAAAGTTTATGGTATACACCTCATTAAATTCAGTTATTGATTCTGAATTACAACGTTCTTTAATATGTCTAGCAAATTTATCTGAACTTGTAAAACTTCCGCGTGGCTTGACTTTATGAATAAGATCATCTCTATTTAAGATATATGGTTCGCTATCTTCATATATATATTTTCTTAAAAAATTCAGCGGAATTTGTTGAGTCCGGTCAAATTTTCCAATCTCTAGTGTAGTTTCATATAATTTTCTACGCAAATACTCTCGAACGTTTCTTCTAATGTTGGATACCCATTCAAAATTGCCCGCATGGTCAATATAAATAACAACATTATTTTTGCAGAATGATAACAGATTTAGGGAACTAAGTTCTTGCCATGTATCTCTACCATTCCATCGACCGTCCAATGTATTATAATACCTCCAATTATAATACGCCAGTCCCAGTTCACTGTCCCACACCTCGCTGCTCCACTGAATGGGTTGGGTGACTGAGCCGGAGGCGGTCACTTGCCCGAAGGGAGTGTAGGTATAGGCGGTGGAGATGTAGCCGGTGGTGCCGTAGAGCTCGCAGATGTTCTTGGTGAGGTCCCAACCGTATGTATGCCAAGTGCCGCTGATTTGGATGGCCAGCGGACGGGTGGCGACGAGCTCGGACGGGTCCCAGGTGAGCAGCCACAAGCAGGGATGATGACTACGGGTGAGATCCACGCAAGCAATTTGCAAGTAACCGCGATAGATGTAGCGCTGATGTAGTGTCACGCTGCCGTTGGTTGTTACCTTCTTGTAGGCCCGACGTCCCATGGAATCGTAGGCGCATTCGACCACCGTGCTGCTGTCAGCGTTCGTGAAGCTCACGGGGCGATTCTCCGCATTGTACACAGCGCTCCAGATGCCGGTCTCAGTCTTGATGAGCGTCTGGTTTCCATCGGCATCGAACTGCGGCTGGAAAGCAGGGGCTCCGTTCTCCGAGATAGCGATGTACTGATTGAGTGCATTGGCATCATACACGGTGACTTCATTGCCCTCTGTGGCTTGCTGCCTATTGCCAATGTTGTCGTAAGCGTACTCGTAGTCTTTGCCGCTGACGGTGGCTTCCACCAACTCGGAGCGAGTGTTGTGAGCGAAGGTATCGTTCATCACCGAGCCCTGGCGCGAGGTATTGCGAGCCGTGGGGCGACCGAGGATGTCGTAGGTGTAGGTGCGCTGTGCCACGAGGGTGGAGCCGCGATGGTACGCCATACCGGTGAGCAGGTCGCGGGTAGCCTCGTAGGTCTGCGTCAGCGTCATGCCGTTGGGTTTGGTGAGCACCTGCAACA
>JAUNRE010000078.1 GCA_030535795.1 Akkermansia sp. | reverse complement strand
AAAAAAAGAAGGTCGCCAACGGTGGCCTTCTTTTTTGTTTCTTGTGATTCGAACACACGACCCCGTAGGGGGAGTGGGCTGGGTGCGAGCAAGCGAGCAACCAGCCCCCGAGCCACGGGCACACCTGCCCGTGGGCACCCTGCGCAGCAGGGCGAGGGGGACGGGTAGAATCCCGCTTGCCCGATAAGATAAAATGCTCAGCAATGGTAACAACCGTTGCTGAGCATTTTGCTTTTGCCGCAATCGCGGATAGAACGAAGATTATGCCTCGCCCAGCTCCTGCAAGCGCACCTTTGCCAACTCATTCTGCATGGCAGAAGCCTTGCGGAACCACTTACGGGCGGCATCGTCATCCTTGGGCACCCCCTGTCCCTCCAGATAGCATTTACCCACGTTGTAGTACCCCCAGTGGTAGCCATAATCAGCCGCTTTACGATAACACGCCATCGCCTTGTTGACATCGCGGGGGCAACCATTTCTGGCATCGTAATAATCATCACCTTCGTGCACTAGTGCTGCGACAAGTTCTTCCACTTTGCAGCGGAAGCGCGCGAAATGGCAATTTAGCGTTAGCGGGTTGGTAGCGAGCCGAAGACGAGCGGAATTCATAAGCCCCGCAAGGCGGGGCTTTCGAGCTCGGCAACGCGTATATAGTTTATATCCGGGCGTGCTGTCGCACGCAGTCAAAGCATAGCAAGTGCTATAGCTGCGGCTCCTCGCCCGGAAGGTGCGGTCACAAGGGTTGCATGAGCTACGTAATTCCATCCGCGCGAAAGCTTGCGGCACGAGAACTTTGTAGATTGTAGATTATCAATACACTCACCTGTTTTTGGCTTCGCAGTGGGGGCACACGGCCTCGGGGTCTTTGCGCAGGAAGCGGTAGCCGCAAATGCGGCAGGTGATGCGCATGCGATCCAGGCGTATACGCCGCCATTTGGCGGAAATCTGCACCGGCACAATCACCAGCACCAACACCACAAAGGTAGCCACGGCCACCAGCGTGAGCGCCTCGGATGGGGTAAAGGTAAGCCACTCGATAACAGGCCAATCTGTCATCATGGCTGCACCTCCTCTCCCTCTGCATCGGGTGCAGCATCCCGCAGCCCCTCGGGGGGCAAGGCAATCAGACCGGCGGCATCGAGCACGGCGGAATCATGCGCAGCGCTATAAATGCGCTCTGCCGGGGCTTTGCTAAGCCCCGGGGTGAAGCGTTGCGGCAGCGCCTGAGCCTCGGCCTCTTCCCGGCGAGCGGGGTCCACATACTGAGGCAGGGGCAGCGGCATGGGGGTGCGCATGATGACATGCAGATGCTGCAACTCATCGCAGCGGTAGTGCAGCATGCCTTCCTCCGCCTGCGGCAAGGGCTCAGCAAAACGAATGCGAACAAATGCAAACACGGCGACAATCACCAACACAGCCAGCACAACAAACACCGCAAAACACCCGCGCAAGGGGCGGCTGTATTTGGTATGGTAGGCCAGTATGCTGTCTTGCTCTTCGTCCATCAGTTTGCAGTGGGGCGCCCCGAAAGGGCACAGTTGAAACCACGGTAAAGCACGCTATCGACCACCTGCTGCACGATGCCTGCGGGCACGGCGGCATCGCACACCAGAATCACGGTCACGCGCGAGGGCTGCTCCGTACTCCACGAAGCCAGTTTCTCTTTCACGCCTCGCAGGCCGCCCTTTATCTCATAGCCCTCCAGATAAAAGCGAGGTTCCGCCCCGGGGGTGATGGAGATGACATGGGTCTGCGTACGGTCGAACTGCGACAGCAGGAAATGCGACTCCGCGGGCACGACATTCAGGCCGTATTTGGGCAGGCGATGCGTGTTGAGCAGCACGCCGATGCACAGCAACAGCACCAAGTTTACCCCGGAAAGTGCAATGACCAGGATGCCGGAGTCAGAAAGTTTGGAACGAACGCGACGCATGGAGGCTTCGGTAGGGAGTGGGGTTACTCGGCGGCGGGTTCGGAGGTATCGGCAGCACGGGGCTCGGGCTCGGCGGACTCGAGCTTGCACTTGCCGGAGCGGCAGGTGGTGCTCTTCACCGCCACGGCTGCGGCCTCGGCCTCGCGATCGCGGGCATCGCAGATGATATGCACGCATTCCAGACCGGCTCGCTCTATGTTGTTCACCGTCTTGCGCGCACGCCCCACCAGGTATGAGTAGAACAAGTAGCAGGGTATGGCCAGTGCAATACCGGTGGCCGACAGCAGGAGCGCGCGGGTGAGCATGTCCGCCACCTCGGGCATGGCGGCAGCGCCATCGGTGATGCCGGGCTGCTCATAGAACTTTACCAGCGAGAGCACCGTGCCCAGAATACCCAGCAGCGGCAGCACCGTGGTGCAGGCCATCAGCCCGCGAATGTGGCGCTCCACGCGGAATACCTCCAGCTCTGCAGCCTCCAGTGCGATATCGCGCAGTTCCTGGCGCAGCAGGCGCGGACGCGAAAGCACAGCCTCCACCACGCGAGCCATCGGCCCGGGCAGCAGGCGCACCTCGTGCAGCGCTTCATCATACTGCCCGCTACGCAGCAGCGATGAGAGCCCACGCAGGAAATCCTCCGAGTTGATATTGACGCGGTGGAAGTAGAACAGACGCTCGGACACGATGGCCAGAGCCCCGGCGGCGCAGATTATCATGAGCCACGCTATGGGACCCATTGTTTCTATCATATCGTACATAACGGCGAGTTTGGCTGAGAGATGAGGTTTTAAGTAAGTGGGGTTCAAGCGATGCAGCGCTCCGGCTCAACCGGGGCGCTGCACGAAAAATCAGGCACGGACGGGTATCGTGTCGGTGCCGAGATACGGCACAAGAGCCGCCGGCACTCGCACCGAGCCATCCGGCTGCTGGCACTGCTCCAACAGTGCCACATACAGGCGGGGCAGCGCCGTGCCCGAGCCGTTCAGCGTGTAGGGCACGCGCATCTTGCCCGTGGCATCCTTGTAGCGCAGCTTCATGCGGCGAGCCTGGTAATCGGTAAAGCAGGAGCAGCTCGATACCTCCAGGTACTTGCCCTGCCCCGGTGCCCATACTTCAATATCGTAGGTCTTGGCGGAGGAGAAGCCGACATCGCCCGTGCAGAGCTCGATTACGCGGTAGTGCAGCCCCAGCTTCTGCAGGATGCTCTCGGCGTGGCTCGTGAGCTTTTCCAGCTCAGCAAAGCCATCCTCGGGGCGGCAGATTTCCACCAGCTCCACCTTGTCAAACTGGTGCACGCGAATCATGCCCTTGTTCTCGCGCCCGGCAGAGCCGGCTTCTCGGCGGAAGCAGGGGGTGTAGGCCGTCATCTTGACCGGCAGGTCGGCCTCTTTCAGAATCTGGTCGCGGCACAGGTTGGTCACCGGCACCTCAGCCGTGGGCACCAGGAACATGCTGCTGCCCTCCAACCCGTACATGTCTTCCTCGAACTTGGGCAGCTGGCCGGTGCCGTACATGCACTCGCGCTTCACGATGAAAGGTACGCCCACTTCCTGGTAACCGTTCTCCTGCGTCTGCGTATCGAGCAGGAAGTTGATGAGCGCGCGCTCCAGGCGAGCTCCCAGCCCGCGGTATACGATGAAGCCGGAGCCGGAAATACGCGTGGCGTCCTCAAAGTTCAGCAACCCGCAGGCCGTGGCAATCTGCACATGATCCTTCGGCTCGGCTATCTCGGGCTTGTTGCCCCATGTGCGCAGCTCGGGGTTGGCACTTTCATCGGAGCCAATGGGGGCGCCGTCGTGCGGCATGTTGGGGATATTGAGCAGCAGGCTCTCCTGCTCCTCGGCAGCGGCAGTGGCCACGGTATCAAGCTCTTTGATTCGCTCGCCCACCTCGCCCATGCGCTTCTTGAGCTCTTCGGCTTCCTCGCGGCGGCCCTCCTTCATCATCTGGCCGATGAGCTTCGATGAACTGTTGCGCTCAGAGGAGAGTGCCTGCTTCTCCGTCTCAGCATTGCGGCGCTTTACATCACACTCCAGCACCTTGTCTACAAGCATCCAATGGTCCCCGCCACGCAGGCGAACACGCTCTTTCACATACTCAGGATTCTCCCTGACAACTCGGATATCTAGCATAACACCACTATTTTACACGCTCACACCATATATTCAAGCGGAAAGTGCGCTATCTTTGATTTTACCCGCTTTTTTGCCCAAAAGAAGCCGCCGTCTGCACAGACGGCGGCTCTTTCTTCTCTCAGCAGAGCTATGCCCCGCTCCTCTCTACGGCATGCCGTAGAAGTCGATATTTACTTGCGACGGCGGCGGGCAGCCAGTGCCGCCAGCGCCAGCAGGCTCAGCGTGGCCGTGGCAGGCTCGGGTACAACCTTACCAATAGTCACCGCACCGGTAGCATCCTGATTCACTGTGGCTTGCACCGAACCGGCAGTAGCCGACGTAAAGGTCACCGTCGTGCCATCCAGCGCAGAATTATTGGCCACAGTGAACAGCGTATTGGCATAGCCGTTACCGGCCTTAATATCATTCAGCGTGGCATCACTCAGTTTCACAGTAACCTCTACTTTATCCAGCCCCGTAGCAGACGCAGAGGTGAGCGTTGCTCCCTCGACGAAGGTGATAGTACCACCCTCCAGCGTCAGTGCCCCGGTCGATGCATTACCAGCGATATCAATCTTACCGCCCTGTTCCAGCGTAACAGCACCCACGCTGGCAGCAGCGTTCAGAGTCAGCGCGCCGCCGTCCTTCACCAGAATGTTCTCGGTCGTCACGCCATACTGCTTCATCTCACCGCTGGCAATCGTGATGAGGTTGGCCGTAGTATCAGCGATTGCTTCAACATCATCCCCTTCAGCCAGCATCATAGCGCCGTTAGCAGAAGTGATGTTGCCGTAGTTAATGAACGTACCTCCGTTCACCGTAATAGAACCGGCCGTCAGCGTGGCACCGGCTGCATTCGTTGTAGTACCGCTCTTAATCTCCAGCTCCTGAGCAGCCATATTCTTTTCGTTCGTCAAGGTACCCGTGGCCGTTACCTTACCCGTAGCCTGCACCGTGCCGCTATTCGTCAGCGTACCGCCTACGGACATGCTCTCAGCGTTCAGAGTAGCCTTGTCACTTACAGTCAGGGTACCAGCAGTCTGCGCCACAACGCCACCATTCATCGTGCCGTGCAGTTTGATTGTGCCGTCAGCGGCACTCTGTGTGATGTTGAACGAGGCACCCTTATATGTACCGGAAAGCTCAATTGTACCGGTGGTTGCAGTTACGCTCCCCGTCTTCTCGTCTACATAATCAGCCTGAGTAATGGTGCTGATATCCTTAGACGCCACACCGGCTAAATCAACGTTATAGTTATTGAGGTCAATACCCTGGTAAATTTTGATTGAGCCGGCACCGTACTGGGTAATGTTCACGGAGGCATTCAAATCCATAACCTCACCATTGTACTCAGCCTCTGTATTGGTCGGGTCAAATACTACCCCCTTACTCTCCATCAGCTCTTTAATCTCGGAGTACTTATTGTTGAAGGCAGCGATGCCGCCAATATTGAGAACTGTATTGCTATCACCAAACTGTTCAATAGAGCTGTCACCGAAGTCTGACAGGATGTGCCAACAGTGAGAACCGGTACCTGCGGCATTAGTGGAAACACTCATATTGCCACCGGTCTGGTTGATATTCAGGCCGCCCACGGAAGCGGTCTTGCCCTGAATCACGAGAGATCCATCAGTCTGAGTTATCCATGATTTCACGATAGATGCTTTAGAGGCATCCACAATAGAACCCTCCTCATACGAAGGGGCGTCAAAATTGATTGTACCAAATCCAGTGAAAATGTGAGTATCATTAGGATTGGAGTTCGGGCTGCTACTGCTATTAAGAGAGTTCAGGTTAATGATAACCTCGCCGCCATTAACTGTAAGCCCCTCATGAATACGAACCTGCTTAGAATCAGGAAGCTCGTATACGAAGTGATTGTTACCGGACTGTACTTGGTTGTGAATTTGCACCTTGCCGCTATTAACAACCAGCGTATCCGTTGTAAGATTCCATGTGTTAAGGTTGGTAGTGCTGCCATCACCGTTTACCACCACGTGATCAGCGATAACTCCGGTATACTCGGCCATACTTCCGACTGCAGTTCCCAGATACACCTTAGTGGACACATACTGGCCGCCCAGCACCACCTGTGCCCCTCCGTTAATGGTAAGTGTGCTAAACTGGGCATTCTGCGTCACCGTGCCACTGCTCTTTTGTGTCCACTTACCAAGACCCAAGACGCCGACATAATCCCACTGCTGCTTACCGAAGCTGGTAATACGATTCCCGTTAGCATCCTTTGCACCCAGCCAATCACCTGTACCAAGAGTTAAGCTGCCATCCGCTGTACCCGGAGTCCAGATATTGTCGCTGCTCGGGAATGCGTGAGATGTCGTGATTGTACCTACTGTATACTCAGCAGCAAATGATGAAACCGCAGATATCGCAACAAGCGCGGCCACCAGAAGATATTTAGGTAAATGTAATTTCATAATTTAAGAGGGTTGATTCATATCCGCGAATACGCCTCGTTAGACGTACCGCGCGAAAGCGCGCGGAGTATATCGCATTTCCTATGCGATATACTTGCTCAAAAGAACCAAACTGATTCATTATAAAAGAACAAAAAAGGAAGAAATGTGTATTTTGGTCAATTTAATGCTCGTTTTGGTGTATTTATCATACGGAAAATATAGGTTTTCAAAGTGCAAAAATTATTGAAAAACTTATTATTTTGTGATTTTTACGCTGGACATCGCATAGGAAATGCGATATACCCCGAACTCGATAGCCTAGACATTCACTATCTCCCAACACACAAACGGATAAACCGGACAACAGCAAGAATTGCATTTATCCTAGCGCTGCGTTGTCATCCCATAAAACTGCACGAACATTGCATTCTATTCGCAAAGGCGAAATACCGTTAATCGGAGAGCAGCCGCTCTCCGTCCCCCCGCTGTAGCGAGGCTCTTTTCATTTATTTTGTTACCGAGAGCGAATGCCCGGTGTGGGCGTAGAGACTCGAGGCCCCAGCCCCTGGGTCGGACGTTAGAAATGAACAGCGCCCCGCCTTCCCGGCTTCCCGGGAGAGGAAACACAAAAGCCGCACCCGGCGGAGCGGATGCGACTTTTGAAAAGGGACGTCTGTGTGCGCCGCTTTAGCGGGAGTAGAACTCCACGATGAGCTGCACGTTGACGATGGGGGCAATCTCCTCCATGGAGGGGATGCGAGCCACCTTAGCGGAAAGCTTAGCGGCGTCCACCTCGAGCCAATCGGGGGTCACAGCGGAAGCGGTGAGCTCCATGGCGCGACCGGCGAGAGCCTGAGAGCGAGCCTTGGCAGCAACGGCGACAACGTCGCCGGGCTTGCAGCTGTAGGAGGCGATGTTCACCTTCTTGCCGTTCACGGTCACGTGACCGTGGGACACCATCTGACGAGCAGCGGCGCGGGTGTTGGCAAAGTTGAGGCGATAGATGATGTTGTCGAGGCGGAGCTCCAGGAGCTGCAGGAGGATTTCACCGGTCACACCGGAGCGGCGGGAAGCCTCCTCATAGTACTTGCGGAACTGACCCTCGAGCACGCCGTACATGAAGCGAAGCTTCTGCTTCTCGGCGAGCATGATGCCGTAGTCGGACTTCTTCTTACGGCCTGCGCGGGCGCCGTGCTGACCCGGGGGGAAGGGACGACGGGCAAAAGCCTTGCTGGCACCGAAGAGCTCAACACCGAAACGACGGCTGATCTTGGCGGTAGGACCTGTGTAACGAGCCATAATCTTGTGTAATCTTTCTTCTGGGTTAGTAATCTATTAGGCGCGACGAGCCTTGGGAGGACGGCAACCGTTGTGGGGGATGGGAGTCACATCAGCGATGGAGGAGATCTCCAGACCCATGGTCTGCACGGCACGAACAGCGGACTCACGACCGGAACCCGGGCCCTTCACGCGAACCTCGACCTCCTTGAGGCCGTGGCCCATGGCCTGGCGGCAGGCGTCCTGGCAAACAACCTGACCGGCATAAGCGGTGCTCTTGCGGCTGCCCTTGAAATTGAGCTTGCCGGCGGAGGACCAGCCGATCACGTTACCCTTGAGGTCAGTCACGCTCACAACAGTGTTGTTGAAGGTGGAGGAGATGTGAACGATACCGGTGGTAACGTTCTTGCTGCCCTTAGCCTTGAGAATCTTGACCTTCTCGTCATCGTCCACGAGGCCGAGCTCGGCAAAGATGTCACGACGAGCCTCGGGCTTCTTCTGCTCAACGGGAGCGGGAGCCTCGGCAACGGGAGCCTCTGTCTCTACTACTTCCTGGATGGTTTCTTCAGCCATTTTCAGTATCTTCTATATAAGGGGTTAATTACTTCTTGGCGCCGACAGTCTTCTTGCGGCCCTTGCGGGTGCGGGCATTGGTGCGAGTGCGCTGGCCACGAACGGGCAGCCCCTTGCGGTGGCGGATGCCGCGCAGGCAGTTGATGCTGGTAAGGCGCTTCAGAGCCATCTGCTTCTCACGACGCAGGTCACCCTCGATGAGGATGTTGTTGCTGGTGATAGCCTGAACAATCTTGGTCAGCTGAGCGTCAGAAAGCGTGCCTGTGCGAAGGTCCGGGGAGATACCGGCCTGCTCAAGCACCTTCTTGGCGGTGGAGGGCCCGATGCCGTAGATGTAGCAAAGGGAGGCCTCAACGCGCTTCTCATTGGGTATTTCGATACCGAAAAGACGAGCCATATTGGTGTGTGTGTTTATTCGTTTTCTGATGCACTGCATACACTGCAGCACAATTTCGTGCGCCAACTATACACCCTTTTATCCAATATGCAAGCAAAATTTCACAAAAAATTACATCTTTGGATAATTTTGGGATTTTGGGGCCATTTTTCTGCATATGGAAGCCCCTGCCCTGCCAAAATTGCGGAGGAATCAGCACGCGGACGGGTAGAACAGTTCCGCCCACGCCTTGGTGCTTTCGCAGCCTCTCACTCTTCGCCGGAACCCCGTTTTTTCATGAAAATAGGCCTCAAAAACAGAAAACAAGCCTCAAAAAATGATTTTTCTCAAAAAAAAGCTTGTCAAGACACGGCAAGTGCGCTATAATTCGCCCGCACCTGCTACAAGCAGCCAACGCGCAGTTAGCTCAGTGGTAGAGCACATCCTTCACACGGATGGGGTCATAAGTTCGAATCTTATACTGCGTATCAAAAAAACCTCGCAAGCTAAGCTTGCGAGGTTTTTCTGTATCAGAGCTTATTCTGAAGCAGCGCGTTACTCATAGCGCAGCTCTGCCTCCGTGGAACTAAGGCCGATGATAGCCTCCTTATTATACTGCCCGGTAATTTTCACAGAAGCCTCAGCATTCGTCAGCACACAGTTTAAAATACGGAGATTACCATTGTTCTCATCGATACGGCTCTGCACCCTCATCTCCCTCACATCAATCTGGAGCCTGAATGTCTCGCTACCGCCCTCATCAAACTCACACTTAAACTTCAGGTTGCGAATGCAATCGCCGGTGTTTTCACTGTTGTTTTCCCATGTGCCCTTAGCCTTTGTCATCTCGTAGCTCGTATGGTCATCGTCATAGGCCGTAAAGCGACAAGCCACAATATCACCGGTAGGGCTGCCTTTCTCATCGCCCTCGCAGGTCAGGGTTACACTGTAATCAGTACCGTCTGCACCTTTAAAATTGGAGATACTCACCACACAAGTAGGCGCAGCAACATTAGCCGTACCGCCCTGGTTCGTGTTTCCTCCGGTATTACCGGGAATGAACGTAGGCGGAGCCAGCCCCGCATCGCCGGATTCACCGCCACCACCGCCGCCTCCGCCACAGGAGACAAACGGAAGAGCGCAAGCAGAAACCAAGAGAGGATAAACCAACAATTTGCATTGGGATACAAGCTTCATAAGTATGATAAAAAAGAGGTTATGTCGGCAGCGACCACCTCACTCATATCCGACAACGGATAAAATGAAGTGCGACGCTCCATTTCATAGTCTATCAGCCACCGCCTCATTTTCAAGCTCATTTTTGCAATACGGGCTATTTTTTCGATAAAAATAGCTCATTCATTTCTCCACAGCCCCTTTCTCGCGAGGTTTCATTATGTTTTTTGCCCGAAACAACGGATATAGAGTGCCCACAAACGAGCGTTAGCGGAAGCGAAGCCGAGCTGCTTACCATACGCGCACAGTGCGCTTTCATGCACAGTAGACGTTCTTCATAGCCCCACAGCAGCGAATTCCAAAGCATGGCTCGCAGTTGATTACTGCGCCTGCGGTCACAAAGCCCCCTCATTTATGCGCATTTATGCGTTGTGGGGCGCATATATCCGTATAAATTGATTGCAACACAGCACCCGTCTTCACCCATCTGCGCGGCTCGGCATTGGCCGTACTGCTTTCGGCCTCCTCAGCTTCGCTTCGTCGGGCTCCATTCCTTTAATTTTCCACACCCAAGGCGGCGCCGCTTTGCGGCTTGCCTTGGGCTATTATACTTTCGCCCCGCAAAGCGGGGCTTTCGATAATTCCGCGCCTGCGGCGCATGGGAGGTAGAGCTCCGCAGCGGCGAGCACCCGCGCTGTAAGGGCTCATGGCCTGAGCGCTCCGGCGCGAAGCCCCTGCGCAGCAGGGGTGAGGGGCCGTGGG
>JAUNRE010000014.1 GCA_030535795.1 Akkermansia sp. | reverse complement strand
GTAAATTGTAGATAAACATCAATTGACCTGACATCATAGGTCTAAATCCTAATTGTTCCACCGCGTATAAGATATTAAACGCGGAGCCGGGGTGTGGGGTCAGTACGGCAAGATGTACAATTTCTTCATACGCCGTCCTGTGGTGGCAATCTGCGTGGCGCTCATGCTGGTGCTGGGCGGATTGATAACGGCCTTGAGCCTGCCGGTGGCACAATATCCTGATATTGTGCCGCCGGAAGTCAGTATCAATACAAGCTACCCTGGGGCGGATTGCGCCACGGTGGTGGATTCGGTGGCAGCCCCTATCGAGCAGCAGATGAGCGGCGTGGCAGGCATGGAGTACATGACAAGCACAAGCACCAATGAGGGCGCGATGAGCCTGAGCATTCTCTTCGACGTGGGAACAAGTGCCGACATGGACCAGGTGCTGGCCTACCTGCGCTATGCTCAGAGCACGGCTGCGCTGCCGGCCGAAGTGCAGCAGTTGGGGGTGACGATGCGCACACTCAGCGGGCCGCCCATGTTGTTGTATGTGTTGCGGGCGCCGGGCGGCGAGTATGATGCACGTTGGCTGAGCAACTATGCCTACATCAATTTTGTGAATCCGTTGCTGCGCACGCCGGGTGTGGGCAATGTGCAGGTATTCGGCGCGGGTGAGTATGCCATGCGGATATGGCTCAAACCGCAGCAGATGGCTGCGCTGGGGCTCACCGTGCAGCAGGTGCAGGCTGCAGTGCAGGCTCAGAACTCTGTGCACCCTGTGGGGAAGGTGGGGGCTGAACCTGCCTTACCCGGCCAGAAAACGACATACACCGTGCGGACTCAGGGGCGTTTGCGCACGGTGCAGGAGTTTGAAAACATCATCCTGCGGGCGGATGCCGATGCCATCGTGCGCCTGAAAGATGTGGCTCGCGTGGAGTTAGGAAGTGAAACGTACAACATGAGCTCCTCTTACAACGGGCAGGCCTGTGCCATCATAGCCGTGTCGCAGAGCCCCGGCAGCAATGCCTTGCAGACGGTGAAGGCTGTGGAGAGCACACTGGCAGGGCTGACGCTTGCTCCCGGCTTGCAGCTGCAACAGGCTCTCAATACCACGGAAAGTGTCAAGTTGGGTATTGAGGAGATACTGTACACACTGGTGCTGGCGTTGCTGCTGGTGGCGCTGGTGGTATTTGTGTTTTTGCAGGGGTGGCGTGCCACACTCATACCGCTTACGGCGGTGCCGGTGAGCGTGGTGGGTACCTTCCTCTTTTTTCCGCTTTTTGGTATGGAGGTGAATACCATTTGCCTCATGGGGCTGGTGCTGGCCATTGGCCTGGTAGTGGATGACGCCATTGTGGTGGTGGAAGCCGTGCAGACGCATCTGGAAGCCGGGGAGGCGCCGGTGGCAGCTACTCAGGCAGCCATGCGCGAGGTGGCCGGGCCGGTGATGACGACGGCTCTGGTGCTGGCAGCGGTGTTTTTTCCCTGCATGTTGTTGCCCGGCATCACGGGGCTGTTGTTTGCGCAGTTTTCGGTAACGATTGGCGTGTCGATATTGTTGTCTGCCTTCTGTGCACTGAGTCTCAGCCCGGCGTTGTGTGCGCTGCTGCTGCGGCGCGGCAGCGGTGCCAAGGGGCGCCTGGCGCGGCTCTTCAACCGCTCTGTAGAGCGTGCACGCGGAGGCTATGCGCGTGTGTCGGGGCGGTTGATACGGCGTGGGGTACTCACGGGGCTGGTGCTGGTACTGGTGGCTGCCTGCCTGTACCCGGTGTCGGAGCGAGTACCGGGCGGGTTCCTGCCCGATGAGGATGAGGGCTACCTGTACGGCTCACTTCAGATGCCGCTGGGTAGTTCACTGGGGGTTACGGAACAGGGTACCGAGCAGATTGTGAAGCTGCTGGGGCGCCAGCCTGCCGTGCGAGGGGTCGTGATGGTCAATGGCTTCAACTTGCTCACCGGTGTGCAGAGCCCGAATAATGCATTTTTCTTTATTACATTGCAGGATTGGGCAAAGCGCGACCCCAAAACACAGCATGCCGCTGCCCTTGCGGCAGAGTTACGTGCTCAGCTCAATGCCATGGATACCGGCGGTATCGGCACAGCCATTCTGCCGCCGCCCATTCCGGGGGTGGGTGCTACGTCGGATGTCACCTTCATGCTGGAGGATCGTGCCGGCCGGGGCTCAGCGTATCTGGCTCAGCAGGCCTCGTTCTTCACGCGTGCTTTGGCGGAGCGGCCGGAGATAGCTGCCGTGCAGAACTTCCAGGCGGCAGATGCACCCCAGTACCTCATCACTCTCAATACCGAAAAGGCACTTTCTCAAGGCGTGGAACTTTCTGCTGCCTACGATACCTTGCAAACATTCCTGGGTAGTTCCTTCATCAATTACTTCAACATCTATGGTTATCAATACCCGGTGTATATGCAGGCCGAAGCCGATGCTCGTATGCGAGTGGAGCAGTTGCAGGAGTTCTACCTGCCCGGTGCCGGCGGAAGCATGGTGCCGCTGGATGCCCTGGTTGATGTGCGCTTTACTTACGGCTCGCAGTATATCATGCGGCAGAATATGTATACTGCCGCCATGCTCAATGTCGTGGCTGCACCGGGTTATACCTCAGCTCAGGTCATGAGTGCGCTCGAGGACACATTTGCCCGCACCATGCCCGGAGATATGGGCTACTCTTATTCCGGCATGAGCTACCAGCAGAAGAAGGCAGCGCAGGGGGTGAGTCTGGTCGGTATCTTTGCTATTTCGGGTGTGTTTGCGTATTTGCTGCTGGCGGCATTGTACGAGAGCTGGGCACTGCCGCTTTCCATCCTGCTCTCGGTGCCCGTGGCAATACTGGGGGCACTTGGCACTTTGTGGCTTAGCGGTCAGCAGCTGGATTTATATGCCCAGATAGGACTTATCATGCTCATTGGCCTGGCGGCCAAGAATGCCATTCTCGTGGTGGAGTTCGCGCAGGATCGCCTGAGCGAAGGCATGCCCCTGTTCCAAGCCACCCTGGCGGGGGCGGAGGCTCGCCTGCGTCCTATCCTCATGACCGGCTTTGCTTTCATCCTGGGCTGTGTCCCCCTGGCTCTTGCCACCGGCCCGGGAGCTGAGGCGCGACGCTCCATCGGTATTACCGTCATTGGCGGAATGAGCATTGCCACCCTTGTCGGCATTCTTTTCATTCCTTTCTGTTATTACCTTGTTGCCAAGTGGCGACACACGCAACGACAGTCGGGCAGCTGATGCTCACTGTGTCCGCCCACGGCTATGTTGCTAGTTTTGAACGATAAATAGAGTATGCTGATGAAATTTGAGTTGCAAATGCGGGCAAATTCTGCTAAACTCCCCGCGCGCAACGCAAAAGCACCGCTGTGCGCCCTCTCTCTTATACACATTTCAGGCACTATGAGTTTACCGTTTTTCAGCAAACTTCGCAACAAAAAAGCACATCTGAAGCTTGTCCAGCAGGAGCTTCAGAAGGTGCGCGATGAAATTGCGAGACAAACGGAGGATTTTGAGCCGTATGTGAGGGATTACATGCGCCAGGTGTGCCGCGGGCAGGGCAAGATGCTGCGACCCGGGCTGGTGTTGCTGACAGCTGCGGCCACGGGCGGTATCCGCAATGAGCATATCACCTTCGCGGCGCTGCTGGAGATGATTCACATGGCCTCGCTCATACACGATGATGTGCTGGATAAAGCCGACACCCGCCGCGACCAGCCGACACCCAACTCGCTGTGGGGCAATGAGCTTGCCGTGCTGCTGGGTGATACGATGCTGGCTCAGGCTATCGTGATGGGTACCGAGATAGGCGGCAGCAAGTTCTGCCGCAAGATGGCTGTGGCCATGCGCGACCTGTGCCAGGGTGAGGTGGAGCAGTCCACCCGCCTGTGGGATATGGATATGAGCCGCGCGGAGTACTATGAGGTCATCCGCAAGAAGACAGCCACGCTTTTTGCAGTAGCCATGAGCGGGGCAGCATACTTGCAGGGGTTGGATGACGAGATGGTGGAACACCTGAACCGCATGGGCACTCTGCTGGGGATTTCATACCAGATTTATGATGATTGCCTGGATCTGACCGGTACCGATGAGAGCGCCGGCAAGACCCTGGGCACTGATGCCGAAAAGGGCAAACTGACACTGCCGATTTTCTTCCTGATGGAGTCCAGCAGCGAGGATGTGGCGGATTTTGTGCGCGGTGCCATCGAGCGCCATGAGGAGATTGATTACTCGGCGTTGCGGCACACGGATGCTTTCAGCGAGGCGATTAAGCTCTCGGTGGATGAAGGGTTGGCTCGCAACGAGGAAGCGCGCGAAGTGCTGTGGTTGCTGCCTGATACCCCGGCACGCAAGGCACTGGCTGAGATGACCTATCGCTTGGATGAAATGCTGCGTGACTGTTGCGGCTGATTGATGAGGGAGCAAGGTATGATAAGGCCCGAAAAGATGGTACCTGCGCAGAGCGGGCTGGCCGATGCCGTGTGGCGCGATGTATGTGCTGCCGCCGAGAAAGCCGCGGAAGGTGAGCCCAAGCTGCTGGGGATGCTTGATGACGTGGTGCTGAGCCGCACCTCGCTGGGCAATGCCGTGGCAGTGCGTCTGGCGCGCAAGTTGTCGCGGCGGGATATGAACCGCGATGAGCTTGAGCCGCTCATTCGCACGCTGCTGAAGGGAAACCCCATGGTGGTGGACTGCATGGCGGCGGATTTGCAGGCTGTGGTGGAGCGCGATGCCGCGTGTCACAATGTGCTGGAGCCGCTGCTGTTCTTCAAGGGGTTTCATGCGTTGGCTACATACCGCGTGGCGCATATTCTGTGGAAGGAGGGGCGCCACTTGCTGGCACTGCTTTTCCAGAGCGTCAGCAGCGAGGTATTCGGGGTGGATATCCACCCGGCGGCACAGATAGGCTGCGGTATCCTGCTGGACCACGGTACAGGCTTCGTGGTGGGCGAAACAGCCATTATCGAGAACAATGTTTCCATGCTCCACGAGGTTACTCTGGGCGGCACGGGTAAGGAGAAGGGCGGTGCCCGCCACCCGATTGTGCGCAGCGGTGTGCTGATAGGTGCCGGTGCCAAGGTGCTGGGCAGGGTGGAGATTGGTGAGTGTGCCAAGATTGCGGCCTCGTCCGTAGTACTGAACGATGTTGCCGGGCATACCACCGTGGCCGGCGTGCCGGCGGTGACAGTTGCCACCGATACCGCCTGCTGCGACACTCCCGCTCTGGGCATGAGGCAGTGTATTGATAACGAGTCATGATAACGGAGCTGGACATACACCTGCCGCTGCGCAAGGCGCTGCGCGAGGATGCTCGCCGCAAGGCCGTAGCGCAGCAACTGGGCATTTCGCCGCACCGCGTGCTTTCCATGCGTTTGCTCAAGGATAGTATCGACGCCCGCCGCCGTCCCATCTGTAAGCAGTTGCGCCTGCTGGTGGGGGTGGATGAGGAGCTGCCGCCGGTAGAGCTGCCGCGCAGGGAATACGCCCCGCTGCCGGCCCATGCGAGGCGTGTGATTATCGTGGGCAGTGGTCCCGGTGGGTTATTTGCGGCGCTGCGGTGTCTGGAGCTGGGCATGCGCCCCATTGTGCTGGAGCGCGGCAAGGATGTGTTTGCCCGCAGCCTCGACCTGGCGCCCGTGCATGCGGGTGAGTATGTGGTGGAGGACTCCAACTATTGTTTTGGCGAGGGTGGTGCCGGTACGTTTTCGGATGGCAAGCTCTTTACCCGTGCCACGAAGCGCGGGCCGGTCATGGAGGTGTACGAGACCTTTGTGGCACACGGTGCCTCGCCCGATATTCTGACGGATGCCCAACCGCACTTGGGGTCCGATAAGCTGCCGGCTATCATTGAGGCCATGCGTCACAGCATCATCAATGCCGGGGGCGAAGTGCACTTCTGCACGCGGGTGAATGGCCTGCTGCGCTCGGCGGATGGTAAGCGCCTGCGTGGTGTCACCACCGCCGATGGGCGGGAGTGGGAGGCTCATGCCGTCATTCTGGCTACCGGCCACAGCGCGCGCGATGTGTACCGCATGTTGCAGGCCGAGGGGCTCACTCTGGAGCAGAAAACATTTGCCGTGGGCGTACGCATTGAGCATCCGCAGGCGCTCATCGATGCCGCTCAATACCACCTGCGCCCGGGGCAGTCACGCCCGGAGGGGTTGCCCGCCGCTCGCTATACACTGGCCACCAATATCGATGACCGAGGCGTGCATTCCTTCTGTATGTGCCCGGGCGGGTATATCGTACCCGCCGCGACCGAGAATGACGAGGTGGTAGTGAATGGCATGTCGCTTTCTGCCCGCGATTCACAGTGGGCTAACTCAGGCTTTGTGGTGACGGTGAAGCCGGAGGATACCGCCGCCTGCGCTGCCGAGCACGGCGTATTGGCCGGCTTGGCCTGGCAGAAACAGTTGGAGCAGGCTACAGCACTGGCCGGTGGTGGCCGGCAGAAGGCACCCGCTCAGCGCGTGGTGGATTTCCTGGCAGGCCGCGTATCGTCCACGCTGCCGCAGGGTAGCTACGAGCCCGGGCTGACTCGCTATGACCTCAATGCCCTGCTGCCGGATTTTGTGAGCCGCCGCATGAAGGAAGGATTGCAGTTCTTCAACCGCAAGCTGCGTGGCTTTGCGGGCGAGGATGCGCTGCTGATTGGCTGCGAGACGCGCACCAGCTCACCGCTGCGCATACCGCGCGATTCCACCACGCTACAGCATATTGACCTGCCGGGGCTTTTCCCCTGTGGCGAGGGCGCAGGCTATGCCGGCGGTATTGTTTCCGCCGCGCTCGATGGTCGCCGCTGCGCCGAGGCCGTGCATGGCATGCAGGGGTGATATCTGTTATGCGTTGGCATCATTGTCGAGCTTAATTTACAATCTACAATTTACAATTGACAAAGTAATGTCTAGGCGCGCTGACGCACGCAGTATAAGCATAGCAAGAGCCTTAGCTGCCGCTCCGCGCCTGGCGGCGCAAGGGTGGCAGAGCTTAGCAGCGGTGACGCTCCCGCGCTTGAAGCGCGGGGCGTGAACGGTGGACTAAGCAACTCATACCCTGCGGGCGAAAGCCCGCCGAACTTCCAGCTCGAAATTCGAAATTTGAAACTCAAACCTGCCCTTCCTCTTGCGGCTAATAATTGTAGAATCGGACGGGTAACACCTTGATTCGGGCGGCTCGGCGTGCTATAGCTGGGGGTGCATGAAACACGTATTCACCCAAATCCTGATGGCAGGTGCGCTGAGCGGCGCAGCCTGTGCCGCCCCTTATGTGTTGCCGTCACCCCAGACCGGTGCCCTGACTCCCTGGGATATGCAGCCGGTGTACGCAATCGAGGGCTTGTGGGGCATTGCCCGTCACAGCGATGAGCCCGATATGTGGGGCCCGCGCCTGAGCTTCAGCCTGTACAGCGATGCTGAATCAGCCGTGCGCCACCACCTCAGCCTGAATGTTGCGGCCATGTGGGGCAGCAAGAGCCGCTATGAGTGGAGTGGCCGCAGCGAGACGGACCTCTTCATGCTGCCGGTGACAGTGGGGTATGATGTCAATATCGAGCTCAGCGAGCGCGTCCTGCTGTATGTAGGCGGCAAGGCCGGTTATGCCTGGGGCAGTGCCGATTCCACGTTGCATACGCCCTATGGGGATTTCAGGCATGATTCAAGCAGCGGCGGTTTTACCTGCTCCGGCGGTGTGGGGCTGAGGTATATGCCAAGCGATACCTTGTACCTGAGTCTGGGTTATGAGTACGCTGTGACCGATTTCGATGAGCACCGCCATGGCGGCAGCTTTGGGCAGCATATCATTTCCGTTGGTATGGGGTGGCAGTTCTGATGGCTCACACGCCCTTTTCATCGTTCCAAAGGACGATGTGCAGGCGGTCGCCCAGACGTACGCGGTGGCGCAGGCAGAGCTCTGCCACAACGGGGCGTGCGGCATTCAGCTCGGTGCGGTTGGTGGCGCAGGGCATCAGGATGATGCGCTCGCGGGGCAGTTGCAGTGCCTCGATGGCCGTCCAGTCCTCCTCGCTCTGCACCACAAACTTGAACCATGCGCGCCCTGTGTCGCAGAAGGCTGCCAGCACCTGCGGTTGCAGGGTAGCAGCCTCTGCGTTGCCGGAGTGAGCCAGCTTGGGCGACACATTCCACTGGTTTACCCGTGCAGCCAGGGCCGGGGTGAGGGGCAGGGTGCCGTTCGTCTCTACCTCGATGTGGAAATCCGCGGGCAGCAGTGCCAGCAGCTTTTCCAGCGCAGGGGCTTGCAACAGGGGCTCGCCGCCGGTGATGACGATGGCCGGGCAGCCGTAGCTGAGCAGGCGTGCCGCTACATCCTGCTCGGACAGCTCGCAGCCGGGTAGCCAGCTGTAGCGCGTGTCGCACCAGCTGCAGTGCAGGTTGCAACCCGCCAGGCGCAGAAAGACGGCAGGGCTGCCGGCGCGGGCTCCCTCCCCTTGCAGGGAATAAAAAATCTCAGGTTCGGATTTCAGGCGTGCAATGTTCATGTGTCTGTGCTATACTCCGGTGCGTGCTAGTGGCTTCATACCAGAAGCCGCCCGCTGCGTCAACCGCTTTTTACCATCCGATACAACTTTTTTTATCAAATGAGCTCATCTGCTCCCTATCGCGTTCTTTTCGTTTGCCTGGGTAATATCTGCCGCAGCCCTGCGGCGGAGATTATCTTCAACGCCGTGGCGGCAAAGGCCGGGCTGGCTCGCCGCGTGCAGGCTGATTCCTGCGGTACGGCATCGTACCACACCGGCAGCCGCCCCGATAGCCGTATGCTCGCCGCTCTGGAGCGCGCCGGTTATACCTACGGCGGCCACCGCGCGCGTACTTTCTGCCGGGCGGATTTCAGCAACTTCGACCTGATTATCCCGCAGGATGAATTCAACGAGCGAGATATTCGCCAACTCGCTCGCTGCGTAAGTGACAATGCTAAGGTGCAGGGTATGTGGCTTTGGTTCGGCGAGGAGGAAACAGAAAAATCCGTGCCGGATCCCTATTACGGCAGCGCCGAGGATTTTGATGCTGTGGTGGCACTGCTGACACGCAGCATGGAGCGCTTGGTGGCCGATTTGTCAGCAGTCGGTTGCTGAAGACTTTCGCCCGCGCGTTAAAGCGCGGAACCGTCGCCGCAGAGCCGAGTTTGGCGCCTGCGGTGCAGGGTCAAATGGAAAGCCCCGCCGGTTGGCGGGGCTTTGGAATTTAGCAAATGAGCGATGAAACGCAGAGCGCGGGGCTCTTAGGCGTTTGTTTCTTCATTGTCATCCTCCTCATCATACACCTCGATAGCGTGGCGCATGCGGCGGGTGAGGAAGGGACGGACGATGAGGCCGTAGCCCAGGTAGCACAGGAAGATGAGAGCCGGCGCAATCCACGGGAAGGCGATGAGGGCCACGATGGCCACGGTGGCCATGAGCATGGCAATGATGGTGCCTCGCTTCTCGAAGTTGACGTGCTTGAAGCTGGGGTAAATGACGCGGCTCATCATGAGCAGGGATACCACCGTCATGACAACGGCCATCACAATCTGCCAGAAGGGGTCGATTTCGAGTCCGCGGTTGGCGGTGAGGTCAATGACCAGGTACATGGTGCTCACCACGGCGCCGGCTGCCATGGGAACAGGCAGCCCCACGAAATCCATGCTCTGGTTGGGCTTTTTGGGCTCGGCGGCCATGCAGTTGAAGCGAGCCAGGCGCAGGGCGGCGCACAGCAGGTAGAGCACGGCAATGCCGAAGCCGATGTAGGGCACGGGCAGGTTGAACAGCACCGCGCGAGACAGCAGCATGGCCGGGGCGATGCCGAAGGACACCACGTCAGCAATGGAGTCGAACTCGCGGCCGAAGGGACCGTCTGCTTTGCACATGCGGGCTACGCGGCCGTCCAGCAGGTCAAAAAGACAGGCTGCAAAGATGAGGTAGGTCGCTTTCTGGTAGCAGGCGAATGCTTCGGCGGAGCCATCGGCCAGCTTCATGCCCTCGAAGATGGTGAGGATGGAGAAGAAGCCGCACAGCAGGTTGCCTGCCGTGAGCAGATTCGGCAGAATCGGGATTTTAGGTTCATCCGGGTAAACCGGAGGCTGGGATTGTTTCTGTGCCATAGTCGTGAGTATGTTATTTGGTTATGAGAGAGCTTCGGCGGCTTTGGCCAGCAGGTCGGCCTTGCTGTCCATGTTGCGACCCGAGCCGCGTGCCATGTCGGCTTTGCCGCCGCCCTTGCCGCCTACTATCGGAGCCAGGGTGCGGATGAGGTCGCCGGCTTTCAGGCCGGCTGCCTGTGCGGCCTCACCGCAGTAGGCGCCCAGGGACAGGCTGTTGCCGTCGTCGGCCACCAAGAAGGCGGCGGCGGCGTAGTGGCGCTTACGCAGGCCGTTGAAGAGCTCGGTGAGCAGGTCATTGCCACCCTCGGCGCAGATGACGACATTGCCGCCGGTAAGCTGCTCGGCCAGCAGGGCATCGGCCATGCCGGCTGCGGCGGCGGAGATGGCTTTCTTCAGGCGTTTGTCGGCCTCTAGCGCGGCTTCCTTCAGGGAGTCGCAGTAGGCGTGGAATTCATCGAGCGCGGCGTTTACCTCGCGTATATCGGTAGCCTCCACCGCTTTTTTACCGGGGTTGGTGGTATCGGTGGGTACAGGGATGGTGGGTTGGCTGAGTTTTTCGAGCTTGCTGTTGGCGAGGCTGAGTTTTTCGAGGCTTTCCTTGCACTCGGGCAGGCGGGCTTTTATCATCTCAGTCACGATGGCGCGCCCGGCGGCACCGCTGCCGGCTTCGATACGGCGTACGCCGCTGGCAATGGCGCCTTCGCTCTTAATCTTGAAGAAGCCTACCTTACCGGTGGCGGCAGCATGCGTGCCACCGCACAGCTCCATGGAGACGCCGTTGAATGCCCCGGCCTCACCGCCCATCTGCACCAGGCGCACCACATCGCCGTACTTGTCGCCGAAGAACTGGCATACCTCGGGGTGCTTGCGGATTTCGGTCATGGCGTATTCGTGGCAGAAGATGGGCAGGTCCTGAGCCACCCAGTCGTTGACGAGTTCCTCCACGCGGCGCAGGTCGTCCTTCGAGATGGCGGCGCTGCTCACGTCGAAGCGCAGGCGGTCAACATCCACCAGCGAGCCCTGCTGGGCTACATCCTCGCTCACCAGGGTGCGCAGGGCTTTGTGCAGCAGGTGGGTGGCGCTGTGGTGCCCTTCGATGGCACGGCGGCGGTCGTTGTCAATCGTCAGTACCACGCTGTCGCCCACGGCCGGGCGCACACCTTCCGCTGCGGCAACAAGGTGGGCGCGGGCTTGCCCGATTTGCTGGACACCCAGCACGGCGGCGCTGTCGCCACCTGCTTGCAGGGTGCCGCCATCGCTCACCTGGCCGCCCATTTCGGCGTAGAAGGGGGTCTTGTCGGTGATGATGAAGAGCATGCCGTCAGCCTCGTGCACCTCGGTCACGGTGGCGGTGGTGGTGTCCTCCGCATAGCCGGTGAATTCGGTGACGGCCTCGGTCTTGAGGTCGAGTGCGCGTACGACCTGCTTCTTCTGGGCGGCCTTGGCGCGCTGACGTTGTTCTTCCATGAGCTCCTCGAAGCGGTCGGTGTCGACAGCCAGGCCGCGCTCGCGAGCCATGAGAGCTGTCAGGTCGATGGGGAAGCCGTAGGTATCGTAGAGTTTGAAGGCGAAGTCACCGCTCACGGTACCGGTGGCGGCTACTTCTTTGTCGAAGAGCTCCAGCCCGCGGTCCAGTGTCTCGTTGAAGCTGGTTTCCTCACGCAGCAGGACGTCCTTGATGGTGGTGGCGCGGCTTACAATCTCGGGGAAGACGCTGCCCATCTCGGCTGCCAGTGTGTCCACCAGCTCGCTGAGGAAGGGTTTTTCCAACCCGAGGGTGCGGCCGTAGCGAACGGCACGGCGCAGGATGCGGCGCAGCACATAGTTGCGGCCGTTGTTGCCGGGCAGGATGCCGTCGGCAATGGAGAAGCTCAGTGTGCGGATGTGGTCGGCAATCACACGGAAGGCGATGCTTTCCTTGAGCACGGCGGCGTTGTCAGCCGTGGCATCCTGCGGGTAGATATCCGCGTATGTGCGACCGGAGATTTCCTCGATGCGGCGGAAGAGCGGGCGGAAGACGTCGGTGCTGTAGTTGGAGACGCGGCGGGAGAAATCCGTAAAGCCGTTGGTGCACTGAATCATGGCGCAGGCGCGCTCGAAGCCCATGCCGGTATCCACATGGCAGGCGGGCAGGTTGCGGAAGCTGCCGTCGCTTTCGGCGTTGTACTGAATGAACACGAGGTTCCAGATTTCGATGCACAGGGGGCTGTC
Organism: Akkermansia sp.; assembly: GCA_030535795.1. Taxonomy (GTDB): domain Bacteria; phylum Verrucomicrobiota; class Verrucomicrobiia; order Verrucomicrobiales; family Akkermansiaceae; genus Akkermansia. The sequence goes on along the minus strand of JAUNRE010000014.1, from coordinate 23,316 downwards.
ACGGTTCACCAGGCTGCCCTGTGTGTTGCCCTCGGGGGTGAGGTCCACGTGCAGCTCGGAGCAGGGGCCGCAAGGGCCGGTCTCGCCCATCATCCAGAAGTTATCCTTCACTCCGCCGTTGACAATGTGTACCTTGGGGTCGAGCCCCTTGGCTTCAAAGAGCGGAGCCCAGGTGTCGTAGGCCTCTTGGTCAAACTCGCCGGGGTCGCCCTTGCTCTTGTCGGGGCAGTACACGGTAGCGTACAGGCGCTCGGCGGGGAAGCCCCAGCGCTCCACCACCAGCTCCCAGGCCCAGGCAATGGCTTCTTTCTTGAAGTAGTCACCGAAAGACCAGTTGCCCAGCATTTCGAACATGGTGTGGTGGTAGCTGTCCTGCCCCACATCTTCCAGGTCGTTGTGCTTGCCGCCGGCGCGGATGCATTTCTGCGTATCCGTGGCGCGGGCGGGGTTCCACGGCGGCGTCCATACGCCCAGGAAGTAGGGCACAAACTGATTCATACCGGCATTGGTGAACAGCAGGCCGGGGCTCTGCGGCATCAGCGAGGCGGAGGGTACTACGGCATGCTGCTTCTCGTGGAAAAAGTCCAGGAAGCTCTGTCGAATCTGGGCTGCGGTCATCATATCGCTTTGTCAGATGGTGTGTTATAGGAAAAATCTCGGCTGCGCTCAGTATACACCTATTTCGCGCGCGTGTAAAGCACAGAATCAACTGCTCTCGTTATTCTGCTCATGGTGATGGTTCACGGCGTGGCGGTGGTTAAGGCGGTTGAGGATGAGGGTAGAGACGGCGATGGTGCCCCAGGAGAGGAGCGCTGAGAGCCCTTGTTCCACGGGTGATTCGATGAAGAAGCTGGCGATAACCTGCGGCATGGCCATCAGACTGAAGCTGCCGATGGTTGCGGCGGCTATGGTGGACATGTGCACGCAATTGTGGCCGCGCCATTGCTGCCAAAACAGGTTGAGGGTGTTGAGGGAGGTCCACAATAGCACTGTGCCGATTCCCCAGCTTATCAGAGCCAAGGGCAGGTGCACCCATTGCACGGGCCAGTTGTACCACAGCGAGCGGCATATATCATTCACCTCACTGAAAACACAGCCGTAAAACGGCAGGCTGAGCAGAAAGAAGAATAGTACTAAGATTAATTTGATAAAAATCCGTTTATTAATCATTGCCGGTCATTCTTTTTGTGTGCTTTCGGTCAGAGGGAGCTGAGCGCGCGGCGCATGGCGGCCACGGTGGCATCGATATCGGCCTCGGTGTGCGCGGTGGAGATAAACCCTGTCTCGAAGGGGGAGGGGGCGATGTAAATGCCTTGCTCCAGCATGCTCAGGAAGAAGCGACGCCAGGTATCGAAGTCTGCCGTGGTGGCGTCATCCAGGTTCTTCACATCCTGTGTGGTGAAGAACAGGCAGAACATGGAGCCGCTGCGCTTGAAGCAATACGGCTTGCCGCAGTCTGCCATGGCGGCGCGTACGCCTGCCTCCAGTCGGGCGCCGAGTGTTTCGAGGCGGGTGTAGGCATCCGTGGCTTCCAGTTCGCGCAGTTGAGCGAGGCCTGCGGCCATTGCCACGGGGTTGCCGCTCAGGGTGCCGGCCTGGTACACGGGGCCGAGGGGGCTTACGCAATCCATGATATCGGCGCGCCCGCCAAAGGCGCCTACCGGCAGCCCGCCGCCGATGACTTTACCGAGGGTGGTGATATCGGGGGTGATGCCGTGCTTGCCCTGCACCCCGGCGGGTGAGATGCGGAAGCCGGTCATCACTTCGTCGAAGATGAGCAGCGCGCCTTCCTGTGCCGTGATGTCGCGCAGGAACTCCAGATAGCCCGGCTCCGGCAGGTAGAAGCCGGCATTGCCGGGGTAGGGCTCTACGATGATGGCGGCTATCTGTCCAGGGTATTGTGCAAAGGCACGGCGCACGGCCTCGGGGTCGTTGTAGGGCAGGGCAAGGGTGAGCGCGGCAAACTCCGCCGGCACGCCCGCGCTGTCGGGCTCGCCGTGGGTCAGCGCGCCACTGCCTGCCGCCACCAGCAGGCTGTCCACATGCCCGTGGTAGCAGCCGGTGAACTTGATGATGTACTTGCGTCCCGTGTAACCGCGAGCCAGGCGCACGGCGCTCATGGTGGCTTCGGTGCCGCTGTTAGTCATGCGGACTTTCTGTACGGAGGGAATCCATTTGCAAATCGTCTCGGCCATATCGACCTCGATGCGGGTGGGGATGCCGTAGCCCAGGCCTGCCGGCACGGCTGCCTGCACGGCCGATATCACGCTCTGCGGCGCATGCCCCAGAATGGCCGGCCCCCAGGTGCCGACGTAGTCGATGTATTGGCGGCCGTCCTCATCCCACAGGTGAGCCCCGGCGGCGCGGGTGACGAAGAACGGCGCCCGCCCTAGGCGGCGGAAGGCTCTGACGGGGGAATTGACACCGCCGGGAATGACCCGGCACGCACGCTCAAAGAGTTCTTCAGATATCGGCATGCCCCCAGTATACCCCCTCCGACTTCCCCACGCAAGCCCGAGACGTGCCCTTTTTTGTTTTTCTTTACTTTTTTTATTGCTTTTCTCGCAAACGGGGTATATGATGAGTATTGCAGAAAGGTGCATACTCGCGCCGATGCTGCAAGAAACAACCAAAAACATAGAAGGAGGTACCAACCATGCAGACATCAAATGTTGACACAAACGTTGTCGTGACCGGCCGTCATGTAGATGTGACGGATGCTATTCGTGATTTCGCCACGAAGAAGATTCAGTCCATCCATATCGATTATCCCCGTATCGTGGAGGCACGAGTAGTAGTAGACGTGCAGAAGGACCGCCAGATGGCGGAAATTGTACTATTCTGCGCCGACCATATCACCATCCAGGCTTCCACTGTTGGCCCCGACCTCTATGCCGCTATCGATGAGACGGTAACTAAGATTATGCGCCGCATGCGCAAGCATAAGACCCGCCTCATGAAGCACTTCCGCCCCCACCGCTCCAAGAGCATTCGCACGCTGGAGGAGAAGGTGTACGAGGAGGATATTCTGGACTATGAGGATTTCGATGCTCCCGAAGATCCCAAGCCCGTGCGTATCTCCCGCGAAGGCTATGAGCTCAAGACCATGTACAAGGAGGATGCTATCATGGAGCTGGAGATTTCCGGCAAGCCCTTCGTGCTCTATCGCAATGCCCGCCGCAATGTGCTGCAGATTGTCTATCGTCTGCGCCCCGGTGAGTATTCGATTATCGAGCTCGGTAGTGAGCTGAAAGCCTGATTGAGCCGTACTTCGACTTCCGCCCGAAAAGCCCGACCTGCAACACGGTCGGGCTTTTCTGCATACGGACGGCAGGCGGGAAATGACGCGATATTCTTGCGCGCGAGTCATTTCATGCTTTGCAAGAGCGAGGGGATGTGCTAATGTATAGGCACATGAGTGAGGTCAACATAGTGTGTAAACCGACGGGCGATACCTTCCTGCGTTTTGGTATTGTCATGGCTGCTTTGTTTGGCTTTGCCGTTTATTTTTTCTACGATGGTCATACAGGCTATCGGCAAAAAAACGAGGCCATGTGCAGCTACAAGGCCTTTGCCGCGCTGGGGCAGCATGCCACGCGCTGCGATGCGCTCAGCTGGGCGCAGCAGCTGGAGGGTAAGCCGCTGGTGCCCAGTGAGGTGGCGGATGGCGAGCTGCTGGCGGTGATGGGCGAAGGCCGCTACCCGTTGCCTGCTGATAGCGAGGTGGCGCGCAGCTGTCCGCCCGAGGTGCTGGACCACGCGGCCATGAGCCGCAGTTGGAGTGATTGCTGGACCGCCTACAGCAAGCGCATGCGCCTGCCCGTGAATCCCGGCGACCACCCCTACGACCTGGGTGCCATCCGCGAGCAGTGGATTGCCGGTGGGGTATTCTCTTTGCTGGGGCTGGTGCTGCTGTACTTTGCCTTGCGCACGCGTGGGCGCGTGCTGGCACTTACAGGCGATGAAGTGACGGCGGCGGGGCGGAAGTTCCGCGTGGCGGATATTGACTGCATCGACCTGCGCCAGTGGGGGCCGGGATTTAAGGGCGTGGCCACCTTCACTGTGAAGGGACGCAAGGTGCGCGTGGATGGCATGACTTACGGTGGTTTTAACCGGGATAAGGGAGAGCCCGCCGAGGCTTTCATGAAGGCTGTGTTGGCACAGTACAAGGGAGATATCATTGAGTATGAAGTTCCTGAGAAAAGCGATGCAGCCCATTAACGGCGTGTGGAGCCGGCTGTGGCAGGCGCGCCGCTCGGCAGGCCGGGCTACCGGGCGTGTCCTGCGTGCTGTGGCTCGCGGGCTTACCTCGCAGCGCTTTGCTCTGTATGGGCTGAGCCTTGTGGTAGTGGCAGAGCTGTGTGTGCTGGGGGTAGGTGTGGTGCGCAAGCTGGAGGTAGCGGCTGAGCGCACGGAGCGCGCCGCCGAGGTGTACATGGCAGCGGTGGAGGCGCAGGCTTTCAGCGAGCAGATGCTGGACCGCGCCGGCGGCGTGGCTGATATCGGCGGCAAAGCCTCGGCTTCGGTGCCGACCGGGGAGCAGGAGACCGCCGCAGGTGATGAAGCCCCGCCCTTGCAGCCGCGTGATACCTCCACCATTGTGTGGGAGGAAACAGGTGTCTTGCCGGATGAGGAACCCATCTCTGCACCGGCATCGACCCCGAAGGAAAAAACGGATACCTCCGCCCCCGCAGCTCCGGTGGATGGCGAGGGCAATGCCCTGAGCGCCGAGGATGCGCAGGAGCTCGACAGCCTCATTCGCAAGGGCGTAGCTGCCCTGGTGGCGGGCGATGTGCGCCTGTGTATCATTTACCTGGAGCAGGGCACCACTCTGGCTCCGAATTATCCGCCCCTGCTGTACTACTACGGCATGGCGTACGATAAGTTGCTCAACCCCGACAAGGCTCGCGATTTCTATACCCGCGTCTTCAGCCAGCGCGACAAGGCCGGTAAGTATTTCGAGCGTGCCTCCCGCCGCTTGACCTACGGCATGGAACAGCCCTCGGCCATGCGTGGCAAGCTCGCTTTCGGGCCGGTGCTCATGAGCCATACCTACGATGAGCAGGGGGGTGACAGCGTGACCCTGCGCCTGCCCATTATGCTGGCTCCCGGCGAGGAGGTGCGTGTGGAGGATATCCTCATCCGCCTGCGTTTCTTCGTGCTGGTGAATAATCGCAAGATTGAGTTCTCCTCCATCAAGCCGGAAATGCGCTGGGAGAATGAAACTCAGAGCTTCGAGAATTACGAGGAAAACCTCATCGTGACCTATAAACTGCCGCTGCTGGACGAGGAGGAGCAGGGGGTATATGGTACACGCCGCTTCTATGGCTACACGGCTAAGCTGTATTACCGTGGTGAGCCGCTGGACTGCATGAGCACCCCCTCGGCTCTGGTGTTGCATGAGCAGATGCTCGATGCCCGCGCCGCGCGCGCTTACCTGAATACGAATGTGGCCGGCGGCCTGCTGCCCGAGGATGGCGTGGAGACCGATGACGGCCTGGTGCCGGAGTATACGGATGATGCGCTGCCCCTGCCCACGGAAGCGGAGGAAACACTGCCCGCAGAGGTAACGGATGATAAGGCATCCGATAGTGCGGAGGACGGAGAGCAGACGCCGTTCTCTCGCTGGATCGAAGAGTTAGACCCGTCTGAGTAACCCCTTTCATGTAAATCGCACCGTATGTCTGAACCGGACTTTGAGAACTTGCCGACCCGCCTCGGCGTTTATACGCTCACGGAATTGCTGGGTAATCACCCGCTTACCGACCTGTACCTGGCAACGCAGAGCCATGTGGAGCGCGGTGTGGTGGTGCAGGTGTTGCGCCCGGGGTGTGAAAAGAAGGATGTGGACTACTTCCTGCGTGCCGTGCGCGCGAAGAGTGCTGCGGAGCTGCCGAATGTGAGCCAGGTGCTGGAATCCATGATGTCGGGCAATATATGGTTCCTGACGCATGAGCAGCCCAAGGGCCGCAGCCTGGCGCAGATGGCGCGCGACGGGGTGCACCTGAGTACCATGCAGATTTGCCGGGTGATTTCGGCGGCAGCGCGCTTGTATGATACGGCGGCGGAGCGCAACATCGGCATGAGCCCGCTGCGTGCGGATTCCATTTTCGTGCATACGGAGGAGAATGTGTGTTTCCTGTCGCCGGTGCTGCCGTCGGAGTATGATGCAAGTGCCCTGCATGACCAGATGGTCGCCCTGGCGGATGCTCTCACTCCGGTGCTGCCCGAAAACATGCCCGGCCAGACCCGTGTGAATACGCTCGTGCACTGGATTCGCGATGGCTACGAAGGGGAGCACCTGGATTGGGTGGCTCTCGGTGCCACGGCCGATAGCATCGGCCAGCAGATTGCCCCGCTGCTTACCCGCAGCTCGGTGGAAAATCTCAATTCCCGTACGGTGGCGCTCAAGGTGGAGAGCAAGCGTGCCCGCCGTAAGCAGCGCCGCGCTTTTATCAGCTCATCCGTATCGGCTCTCGTTGTGCTGGCCATGGGGGTTCTGGGCTTTGTCTTTGCCCCGGGGCGCGGCGATAGCCTGGCGGCGTATGAAAACGGCTTCGTCTACAGCCGCGAGGGCGGGAGCAGGGACGAGGTGCTGCGCGTGCAGGACCGCCCCATTACCATCCGCGAGTACCAGAAATTCCTCGTCGTTTACGATGATATCGTCAATACCGGTCCCACCCGCCGCTCCGCTATCAACAGGGGCGTGCCGGCCAACTGTGCCGACCACACCCCCGCCGAGTGGTCTGCCCAGGTGCAGGCCGCCGCTACCGGTGCTGAATGGCATGGTGAAAAACTCAGTGCCTCATCGCCCGTGCGCGGGGTGTCTTACTGGGATGCCCTGGCATACGCCAACTATGCGAATGCACGGCTGATATCCGCGCCTCTGCTGGAGGCGGTACGCGGGGAGATAAAGACGACTGAGCTGCCGGAGGAGTGGACGACGACGCAGACGGAGGCCGGGCTAATATATGCTGCCGGGATTGTTGTGCTGCCGGCCGGGGCCGGCTGCCCGCTGGTGGAGTCCGACCCCCGTGCGCGCAACCCCCGCCGTTCCTTCCGCATTGCTTTCCCTGTATCCAAACAAGCTGACTAACCCCCCCAAAAAAAATATCCATACCATGAAACACATCATCAACATCATACTGACGGCCTTCTGCGTATTGCTCACGGCTCAGGCCATAGCGCAGGTCGAGGTGCGCGTGCAGCCCCAGCGCCGCGAGTTCCTGTTGGGCGAGAACGTGTCGCTCAACGTGAGGATTGACAACTTCACCGACCGAGCTGTCACGTTCACCAATATCCCCGGCCGCAGCTGGCTGCACTTTACCGTGACCCGCAGCGGCGAGCAGCACCCCATCAGCCCCAAGGTCATTCCCAATTTCCCCAAGCTGACCGTGGCTGCCGGTTCCTCCCGCGTGGTGCCGGTGAATCTGCGCCCGTACTTCACCTTCAACCGCGATGGCGTTTACAAGGTGGTGGCTACCGTGCGTATGCCCGACATGCAGAATACCTTCAGCTCTAACCGCGCTTCCTTTACTCTGGCTCAGGGTGGTAAGGTGCGCAGCTTTACCGTGCAATCCCGCGGTAATACGCTCAATATGAGCGTACGCCTGATGCGCGTGGACGGCAAGGATTGCCTCTTTGGCCAAGTGGTGAATGCCGATAGCCAGTCGGTGCTCGGTGCCTGCTACATGGGGCAGTTCCTCAACTTCATGAAGCCCCGTGTGGTGCTGGACAGCGCTCAGAATCTGCATGTGCTCTGCCAGTCCACCCCCGAGTATTTCACCTATTCGATGATGGACAACCGAGGACAGCGTCGCGATTACAAGGTGATGAAGCGTACCGGCGGCCCGGTGGATCTGGTGAGTAGCGGCGGTAGCATCCGCGCCATCGGTCTGCGCCCCTATGTGCGCCCCACTTCCACCTCCGAAGGTGTCATTCACACCACGGCAGATCGCCCCGGCAGCGTGCGCTGATGCTGTCGCTTTTTCTCTGATTTCCTGATACTCATTTTCATCTCATGTCTTCCCCCACCATAGCCATCGTAGGCCGACCGAACGTCGGTAAGTCTGCCATCTTCAACCGCATGGTTGCCCGCCGTATTGCCATTGTGCATGACCAGCCCGGCGTGACCCGCGACCGTCTGAGCGCACCCTGCCGCATTACGGATTATGAGGCTTTGGTGGTTGATACCGGCGGTATCGGTTCCACGCTCGATGACGGCTTTGCCTCCCGCGTGCAGGAGGAGGCGGATATCGCGCTGAATGCGGCCGACCTCATCATGTTTGTGTGCGATTGCCGCGACCACCTCACCCCCATTGATAAAACGATAGCAACGCGTCTGCACAAGGCGGAGGTGCCTGTGCTGCTGGTGCTCAACAAGGCTGATACCGAGAAGCAGGAGCTCAACCTGGGCGAGTTTGCCGAGCTGGGCTTTGCGGACTATGTGTTCACCTCCGCCGCGCACGGGCGCGGCTTTGCCCTGCTGGCAGATAAACTCAACCGCCACCTCAAGAGCCTGGGGGCTACGCCGGTCAAGGCTGAGGCCGCGCCGGATGCCACCCCCGAGGAGGAACCCGACCGCGAGGAGGTAGGGGAGGATGGCCCCATTCGCGTGGCAATCGTGGGGCGCCCCAATGCCGGCAAGTCATCCCTGGTGAATGCCATTCTCAACGACCGCCGCACCATCGTTTCCGATGTAGCAGGCACCACGCGCGATGCCATCGATATCCCCTACACCCGCGAGGGGCAGCCCTATGTGCTGATAGATACCGCCGGCATGCGCCAGCGCTCCAAGCGCGATACCTCGGTGGAGGTGTTCTCGGCCATGCGCAGTGAAAAAGCGATTCGCCGCTCGGATATCTGCCTGCTCGTCATCGATATGGCTGCCGGTGTCACTCAGCAGGACCGCCGCATCGGTTCCATCATTGCCAAGGAGAGCAAGCCCTGCATCATCGTTATCAATAAATTCGACCTCTACTGCGCCGAGGCTCCCCTCTCCGCTCGCAAGGAAGCTGTGAAGGAGCACGTCCGCGAGAACCTCTTCTTCCTCGATTACGCCCCCATCGCTATCGTGTCGGCTAAGCTCGGGGAGGGTATGCCCGGTATTTTCAAATCCATTGCCCGCGTGCAGCAGGAGGCTCTCAACATGCCCGGCACGGGTGAGCTCAATCGCCTGTTGCAGCGCGCCATGGAGATGAACCCGCCCGGCCAGCACCGCGTGCTCAAGAAGCGCCTCAAGCTCTTCTATGCCACCACGGCGGTGAATGAGAAGTATACGACCATTCCCGTGCCGACGTATGTGTTGTTTGTCAATGATAAACGCTTGCTGACGGACAGTTATGCTCAGTACCTGCGCAATACCATACGCTCGCGTATCAAGGCAGCCGGCGTGCCCATTGTGCTCTCGCCGCGTTCGCGCGTCCGCAATTCGGATTGATATTGCCCCTCAGCGCCAACATGTCATGAGCCCCGGTCGGTGTGTCTTTTGTTTTGACACCGGGCGGGGCTTCAGGTAGTATGGAGACACGATGAAACTGGTAAGCTGGAATGTAAACGGACTGCGTGCCACACTGGGCAAGGGGCTTGCAGAGAAAATGGATGAGCTGGCTCCCGATGTGCTCTGCCTGCAGGAGATTAAGGCAAAGCCCGAGCAGGTGGCGGACCTGTGGTTGGCAAGCTGGCCTCATGCCTTGTGGAACCCGGCACAGCGCCCCGGCTATTCGGGGGTGCTCATTCTTTCCCGCGTGGCTCCGCTGAGCGTGAGCACCGGTATCGGTGTGCCGGAACACGACACTGAGGGTCGTGTCGCTACCATGGAATTCGCGGATTTTTACCTGGTGAATTGCTACACCCCCAACTCGCAGAATGAGCTGGCCCGCCTTCCTTACAGGCAGGAGTGGGATGCCGCGTTCCGCAACTACGTCAGCACTCTGGCGCAGAAAAAGCCGGTTGTATTCTGCGGCGACCTCAATGTGGCGCATGAGGAGATTGACCTTGCACGCCCCGATGCCAACCATTTCAGTGCCGGTTTCTCGGATGAAGAGCGCGCCGGCTTTACCGAGCTGCTCTCCGCCGGCTTTGTGGATACGTTCCGCCACCAATACCCCGACAAGCGCGATGCGTATTCCTGGTGGAGCTTCCGTGGCGGTGCACGTGCTCGCAACGTCGGGTGGCGTATCGACTACTTCTGCGTGAGTCAAGACCTGCTGCCGCGTGTGAGCGATGCTTGCATTCACCCCGATGTGACCGGGTCGGATCATTGCCCGGTGTCCGTCGTCATCAACTGACACCCGCACCGCCGGTGCTGACGCTATGCTGGCAAGCCTGAGCTCTCTGCTGGTAGCGGCGCTGACAGCCGCACACACGCTGACGACGGAATCAACCCGCCTGAGCGTGGAGCCGGTGGCGGTGCACCTGCCGGGCTGGCCTGCGGAGGGCGAGCCGGCGAGGGTTGTTCTGCTGGCGGATTTGCATGCCACTCGCAGCGATGCCGCGCGCATGGATGCCGTGGTGCAGCAGGTGCTGCGCCTGCGCCCCCACGCGGTGCTTTTGCTGGGAGATTACGGCTTGCGCCATGAGCCGGCGCGCAGTATGCCGGCGGCAGAGCTGGCGCGCCGGCTGGCTCCCTTGCAGAAGCAGTGCGCGGTGTACTATGTGTGCGGGAATCATGATGACGCCGCACCCGCTTCGCCCTTGCGCCGGGCGTTTGATGCCCGTGGGTTCGTGTTTGCCGAGTCGCGGGAAATCCGGTTGCGCTTTCCCGGTGGCCGCCGGGCGCGGTTGCAGGGCTGTCCCCACCGCTCCGAGCGGCAGGCGCCCTATGTTCCGGCTCCGGCTGCCCGGGGGCGTCGGGCGCAGCCTCACCTCCCTCTCATTGTTGCCGTGCACAGCCCCTGGCATCATCGGCAGTACGCGTTGGCAGGCAACCTCGTGGTGGCCGGGCATACCCATGGCGGGCAAGTATGCTGGCCGGGCGGTCGGCCGATTTTTCGCCGTGGCTGCTGGACGCGTGAGCTCATGCAGGGCGGTCTGCAACACGGCAAAGCCCCGGGGCAGCAGCTCTATGTGAGCCGGGGTATCGGCACCAGCTCCGTGCCCGTGCGCCTGGGCTGCCGCCCGGAGATTACCCTCTTGCTGCTCAATGGTACAGCGCCGCAGAAATAGTGCTTGTAGCGCTGTCTCTTTGCATTATAATGCTGAGCGTTATGAAGTATACGTTAGCAAGTGTTTTTTTGATGGGGGCTTTTGTGTTCCTGAACGTGGGGTAATGATGTCCACTCGTCTTTTCCTGATTGTCCCGACGGGTAAAGTCTCCGCTTCAGCGGAGAGGTGAAGCGTATTGATTGGGCAAAATCTACCCGCAAAAGGCACAAGATATGGCGGTGTGCCTAAAAAAAGCGTAGAAAATATGGGAAACGCGCACATTTATGCTTGCTTTACCCGATAAAAGTCTGTACAATGCAGAAAAACCGAAGGAGCGCATCATGAAATTCGCATTAGCAAAACAAGTACTGCTGGATGGTCTGAACAAGGTGGCCGGGGTAGTGTCCTCCCGTCCCAGCATGCCCATTCTCTCCAACGTGTTGCTCGAAGCAGCCGATGGCGAGCTGAAGCTCACCACCACGAATATGGAGCTGACTATCCTTGCGAAAGTGCCCTGTATGGTCGAGACGCCCGGCGCCATCACCCTGCCTGCCAAGAAGCTCCAGAGCATCATTCGCGAAATGCGTGACGGCGAGGTCAGCGTGGATACCAAGGGCTCCATCGCTACCATTCGCTGCAACCGCGCTCAGTTCAAACTCAACGGCCTGCTGGCCGAGGAATTCCCCAGCCTGCCCGTCTTCAAGGAGGCTCGCGAGTTCAAAGTGCCCCAGGGAATGCTCAACCGCGGCTTCCGCTATACGGAATTCGCTATCTCCAACGACGGCACGCGCTACATCCTCAACGGTATCTACACCTGCTTCCAGGACGGCAAGCTCACGCTCGTGGCTACCGATGGCCGCCGCCTCGCCCTCTTCGAGAACGAGCTCGAATTCCCCGAGTCGCAGCAGGTGGACATCAACCTGCCCAGCCGAGCCGTGGCTGAGGTGCACCGCCTCCTGGGCGATGATGGCGATGTCATCGTGCGCATCACTTCCAACCAGGCCTCCTTCGACTTCGGCGACACCCTGCTTGTTACCAAGCTGATTGACGGTAAGTATCCGAACTACCGCCAGGTGATTCCCACCCGCAGCGCCGAGAATATCGTCCTGCCCGCCGCCGAGCTCAACGAGACCGTACGCCGCGTCTCCCTGCTCTCCGCCGAGAAGGCCAACACCGTGCGCTTCCGCTTCGCTCCGGGCGTCATGGAGGTGCAGTCCAGCGCCGCCAACTTGGGTGAGGCTAACGAAGAGGTACCCATCAACTACGACGGCCGCGAAATCGCCATTACCTTCAATGCCGATTTCATCTTGGCTCCCCTCAAGGCCGTGGGCGATGGCGATGTAGTGCTCAAACTCACCGATTCTTCCAGCCCCGGCGTCATGCGCGTGCAGGATGAATTCCTCTACGTGCTCATGCCCATGCACCTGAGCTGATAGCTCCTCCGCTCAGCCAACCGTTTTTTCATAATACAGGGGTTTGGGGGCGTGGCAGGTTCTTCCTGCCACGCCCCCTTAAATTTATCTGAATTTACAATCTACAATGTAAGGAAGTTCGGCGGCGCGGAGCTTTTATCATTAAGCTTGCAGCGGCTTTTTCATGCTCAACCGCAAGGTGAGGCAAAATACCGTTAATCGGGGAGCCACCGCTCTCCGTCACCCCGCTGAAGCGGGGCTTTGATTCCTTTCTATCTTCTACCACGGGTTACGCTCGCTCTCGCTCGCTCACCCGTGGCTAACATTCCGTCGCCCTGACGGGCTCATGAATTCGGCGCCTACGGCGCAGGGTTTTACCTATCTTGCAGCGGCTCTGCGCTGCCGAACAAAGAAGCCCTCGTCAGAGGGCGACAGAATCATAGCCCAGGGCAAGCGAGCGGGAGCGAGTGCAGCCCTGGGTAGGAGACAAAAAACGAACATTATTTTACTTCGGGAGCAGACTGTCAACACCAACAACAAAATGAGTTTTTGCAGCAGGAAGAGCTTAGGGTACACAAAAGCCCCGGCGGGGTTGCCGGGGCAGAATAAGGTGGTGGGGGAGGGGTGTTACTTGGTGGCTGTGGGGGGTGTTTTCTGTTTTTCCAGCTCGGCGATGCGCAGGAGGGCGGCATCGATATTTTCACAGATATTTTCGGCATGGAGCTCGTTCATGAAGGGAGAGTCCTTGCTGATGACCTTGTAGGGCTGTTTCTGCACACCGCAGAGCAGCAGGGTTACGTTGTGGCGGCGGCAGTAGGCCAGGAAGTCTTCCAGCACGTGCATGCCGGAGGCATCAAGGGCGGGCACGAGGCGCATGCGCAGCAGGACGTACTCGATGTTGTCTTCCATGGTGCGGAAGACGCTGTCCTTAAATTTCTCCACAGCACCGAAGAAGAAGGGCCCCTGCACGTCGAACACTTCAACATTGTCGGGGATGTGGCGCAGGTATCGGGAGCGAGCGGGCTGTTCCTCGGGGTCGTCACCCTCGATTTCGCGGGAGATGGCTTCGACATTGCTGATTTTGGCCATGCGACCGATGAAGAGGAGAGCGGCGAGCACCACACCGACCTCCACGGCGACAACGAGGTCGATGAGGACGGTGAGGATGAAAGTGATGATGAGCACGGCGGCATCCTGCCGGGGGCCTCGGAGCAGGTGGGTGAAGGTGCTCACCTCGGCCATGTTCCAGCAGACCAGCACCAGAATACCGGCGAGGGCGGGCAGGGGGACGATGGCGGCGTATTGCCCTGCCAGCATGAGGATGAGCAGCAGGGTAACGGCATGGATGAGGCCTGAGACGGGGGTTTTGGCGCCGGCGCGGATGTTGGTGGCGGTGCGGGCGATGGCACCCGTGGCGGGGATGCCGCCGAAGAGGGCGCTGGCGATGTTGCCCACACCCTGGCCGATGAGCTCGGTGTTGGGGTGGTGGCGGGTGCCGGTCATACCATCGGCCACGCTGGCGCTCAGCAGGGACTCGATGGCGGCCAGCAGGGCAATGATGAATGCGGGCTTGATGAGTGCGGGCAGGGTGGCCCAGTCAAATGTGGGGAATGAGGGCATGGGCAGCCCCTGGGGGAGGTCGCCGAAGCGGTCGTGGATGGTGTCGACCGGCAGGTCGAAGCAGGCGCATACCACCGTGCTGACCAGCATGCCTACCAGCATGAAGGGGGCTTTGGGCATGAGGCGTTTGGTTATGATGATGACAGCGATGGTGAGCAGCGTGATACCCAGTGCCCACCAGTTGGTGGTGTGGAGGTAGGTGAAGTAGCATTCCCACTTGGCCAGGAACTCTGCCGGGACGGCTACGGGGATATCGAGCCCCAGCAGGTCTTTAATCTGTGTGCAGAAGATGGTGACGGCTATGCCCGAGGTGAAGCCGGTGGTAACCGGGTAGGGGATGAACTTGATGAGGGCGCCCATGCGGAAGACGCCGAAGAGGATGAGGAAGAGGCCGGCCAGCAGGGTGCAGAGAATAAGGCCGCTGATGCCGAAACTACCCGCTACGCCCGCAATCAGTACCACGAAGGCGCCGGTCGGGCCGCCGATCTGGTGCTTGCTGCCGCCCAGCAGGGATATCATGAAGCCGGCCACTACAGCTGTGATGAGGCCTGTGGCCGGGGTGATGTCGCTGATACCGCAGGCAATGGCAAAGGCCATGGCGAGAGGCAGAGCCACAACGCCTACGGTCAGGCCGGCAGCCAAGTCGGCAAAAAAGGTTTTCCTGTCGTATGTCTTGAGGGATTTGAAAAGACTCGGTGTGTGCATATCCGGTACTGTATCCGATATGAACTATACTCCTGCCCGCCTTTATTGTAAAGCCTCAAGTTTGATAAAACTCTGAAAACGATGAAAAGGGGTGTGGTGGCTGAGAGTTTGCACAAGGCGCAGGATGCCGCGTGTGGCGCGTTCCATGGCCTCGTAGTTGAGGGTATCAGGGGTATCGGTCGGCTCGTGGTAATGGCTGTTGCGCAGCATGGAGGTATCCGTGAGCATGATGGAGGGGATACCGCGCGGGGCGTAGTTGCGGTGGTCGCTGAACCAGAGCTCGGTGCCGTGAGCGCAGGGTATGTTGAGGCGCAGGGTGGGCATTTCGCGGCGCAGGGCGTTGTAGGCGTCGCGGGAAAGGCCGATGGAGTGCCAATCGCCGATGACGGCGATGAAGTTGCCCACCGTGGGCAGCAGGAGGCTGTGGCCGGGAAAGAGCGTGGGCTGGCTGCCGGGGGCATCGCTGTAGTAGCCGAGCATTTCCAGGCAGATGAGGCCTTTCACTTGCTGCGGGGTGCAGGTGGCGGCGTGGTGGGCGCTGCCCATGTCGGCGGTGTCGAAGTAGGGTGGTTCTTCGCAGTCCCAGGCCACGAGTTCGAGGCCGTATTGCATCTCGGTGGCGGGTAAGCGGCGGGCGAGCTCGAGCAGCACGGCCACGGCGCTGGCGTTGTCATCTGCCCCGGGGTTGCCGGCATCGGTGTCGCAGGCGTCATAATGGGCGCCGATGATGTAGCGGGCTTCGGATTTGCCGGGGCGGCGGGCGGAGATGTTGCAGTGGGTTTCGCCGGAGTCGTTGGTGAAGTATTGCAGCTCGACATGCCAGCCGGCGCGGCGGAATTGCTCGGCGATATAGTTGCGAGCCTGTTGTTTGGTATCGCCGTAGCGCGGGGCGGCGCAGAGCATTTCCACATGTTGGCGCAGGCGGGCGGCGCCGTTGGGACCTATGGGGCCCGGGGGGCAGGTGGTGTCGCAGGAGCGGCAGATGAGCAGCATGGCACCGATGGCGCTCAGCAGAAACAAAAGCAGCGCGGCAAGGCTGTACAGCAGGTATCGAAGGGCTTTGGGCATGGGCGGCAGGAGCATCAGCGCCTGTTGCGGCGGTTGTTGCGGCGCGCAGGTTTGCGCGGGGTGCGCTTGCGGGGCTTGGGCTTAGCCTTGGGCTTGGCGGGTTCGGGAGCCGGGGTGGCTACAGGCTCGGGAGCCGGCGGCTCGGGTTCAGCCTCGGGGGTAGGGGGGATGACGGCATCGGGGTTGATGGCGCGGGCAAAGGTGTTCACGCCCTCGGTGATGGCGGCCACCAGCTTGCTGCGGTATTCGGGCGTGGCCAGGCGGGCGGCTTCCTCGGGGTTCGAGGCGTAGCCGAGCTGCAGCAGCACACTCGGGCAGTCTACGGAGTTGAGCTGGTTGAAGCAGGCACGGCGAATCCCGCCATCCTGTGCTTCCGTAGCAGCTACCAGGGAGCTATGCAAGGCAAAGGCCAACGCGGCATTGGCGGCATCATGCTTGTTGGCCGGGCGCAGTGTTTGGCCGGGCTCGGCCGGGGCGGCGCAGTAGGTCTCGATTCCCTGTATGTCGGCGCGGCCGTTGTTGAGGTGCAGGGAGATGAAGATGGGGGCATCGGCCTCATTGGCGCAGGAGACTCGCTGCTGGGGCGACACATGGCGATTGCGGTTGCGGGTGAGCACGACATGGTGCCCGCGCTTGCTGAGGGCGTCTTTTAACTCGTCGGCGAGTTGCAGGCAGAAATCCACCTCCTTTACTTGCGCGGAGTTGTTGCCGGTGTCGTAGCCGCCGTGGCCGGGGTCGAGCACGATGGTGCGCACCAGGCGCCGCTCGGTGATGTAGGTGGGGCGCAGGATGGGGTCGATGAGCTTCACCATGTCCACGCGGGAGATGAGCAGGTCGCCCGCACCATCCTCTTTTACCGGGTAGGAGAGCAGGCAGCGGTAGCCGCCGATGCTCAAATCCCGCTTGCCGGGGCCGAAGCTCAGGGCGGTGCCGGCATTGGCCACTGTGCGCATGCCCGGGGTGTTCCCGGCGGCCTGGGGCAGCAGCTTGTAGAAACTGCGCAGTTGTTCCATCGGCACATACTCAGGCTCTGCCACGGTGCCGGGGGCTGCAGGGGCTTCCCGGGCGCATACCGGGGTGCTGCCGAGGGGGAGCAGCAGACTGAGTGCACTGAGAACCGGGGCGAGCTTCATGATGGGGGATGGTAGGAAAATAGGTGGAAATCAGAGTCGGGTGGTGCCGCGGTAGGTGCTGCTGCCGTGTATGCCGCCGCCACCGACGCTGCTGCGGGTGTTGCGGTGTTTCAGTCCGCCGCGTCCGCCTACGGTCTGGGCGTAGCTCACGATGCCCTGGAAGATGCTTTCTGCCAGTTTTTCGCGGTAGGAATTCGTGGAGATGAGGCGGCCTTCCTCGGGGTTGCTGACGAAGCCGCCCTCGAAGAGGATAGCCGGGCGTTTGATGGTGCAGAGCACCGAGAAGCGGGCGCGCTGGATGCCGCGGTCGATGGCGCGCGTGCTCTTAATGGCACGGCTGTGCACGGCGGTGGCAAGGGCTATGTTTTCGCTGTCCTGGTCATTGCCCTCCAGGTCAGCATTGCGGCGGGTGCGGGCAAAGGGGGACGTCGTGCCTTGGGGAGCCAGCGTGAAGGTTTCGATACCGGAGGCGGCGCGGCGGCCTGAGTTGTGGTGAATGCTCACGAAGATGCTGTCGGGTGTGCGGTTGGCGATGGCGACTCGCTGGCTGAGGGTCAGGAACACATCGGTGCTGCGGGTCATCACGACGCGGAACCCCGCTTTCTCCAACTTGGCTTTCAGTTTAAGCCCCACGGCCAGGTTGCAGTCCTTTTCACGTGCCCACGGGCTCACGGCTCCCGCATCATGCGCTCCGTGCCCGGGGTCGATGACGACTGTTTTCACAACTCCCAGTTTCTTGGAGAATTTGGGGCGCAGGACGGGGTCTACCAGCTTCTTCATATCGATGGCCGAGATGAGGAGCTGCCCGCCATGTCGGCGCACCGGGAAGGAGAGGATATAGCGGTAGTTATTGACGTAGAAATCCTGTTTTTCGGGGCGAACGGATACCACGCGATTGGCGGCACCATAGGACACGCAGCCGGGGCGTCCCTGCTTGGGCGTGAAACGGTAAAATTTCCATACGTCATTCAGGCTCACATACTTAACACCGCCTATTTCGTAGATCTCCCACGAGCTGCTTTTGGCGTACACTCCGCCCGCCAGCAGCATGATAAGCCCCAGCAGCATGACGATTTGGCGGATGATGTATCTCATGTCCCCTATGCTAACATGCCCGCCCCCAAGCTGACAAGTAAGAAATGAGTCAACCCTCCTTTGCTGCGCCGGGAATATGACAAAACCAACGCACCGATCCGCCACCCTTGCATCATCTGCTTGTCATCATGAGTTTTCTGTGGTATTTTGCTTTTGTTCCCGTGGGGACAGATACAAGAACCGGAGATGTCATGAAGTACACGACAACAGATTTGCGGCGGCAGGACCGGGCTATGGAAGAGGTAGAGGCTCGCCGCTTGCTGGCGGAGGGTGAGGTGGCGGTGTTGGCCATGCAGCAACCCGATGGCGGGGCTTATGCGGTGCCGCTGAATTATGTGTGGGATGGCGAGAGCTCTATCTATATGCACTGCGCGCCTGAGGGGCATAAGCTGGATTGCCTGGCGGCTTGTGCACAGGTGTGTCTGGTGATAACCGGCTCGGTGGAGGTGTTGCCACAGCTGTTTTCCACAGCATACGAGAGCCTGGTAATACAGGGCGAGGTGGCAGTGGTTGAATCAGCCGAAGAAAAACTGAGGGCGTTGCACTTGTTGCTGCAAAAATATACCCCCGAACATTTGCCAACGGGGCAAGCCTACGCTGCCCGAGCTGCTGAACAGACTCTCGTGCTGAGGCTGGTAATCAGCAGCTGGTCCGGTAAGAAACATCGGAGAAGTACGAAAGTCGAATTCCGAAGCACGAAGTAGTGCAAATTCGACGCCTCCGAACTTCTTACCTCGTACTTTTGCTATCTTGTATAAGTGGCGGCAATTTCGCAGATGTACACGAGGTGCAGCGGGTTATCGGCGTCGTACCACTTGGGGGCGACCTCGGTGAAGTCTACGAAATCCTCTTCGCGCATGTGAGCCACGGCCATCTTGCGGCATTCGATCACCAGGTCGGCGTCGTCCATGGCCACCAGGCCATTGGGGGTGGCGACGGGTGCCAGGGCGGTGGCGGCCATCTTGTCCACATCGCGCCCGGAGTTGCGGCCGCAGAAGATGAGGTCGTTTCGGTATTTTTCGGGCATGAAGGAGAGCGTGAATGCCGGCTGAGCATCGATGAAGCCGCGTGTGTGGCGGTTGGGGCGCACGAAAACGAAGGCCACGGGGCGGTTCCACAGGAAGCCGAGTCCGCCCCAACTGGCCGTCATGGTGTTGAAGCTGTCGGGAGTGCCGGCGGTGATAAGCATCCATTGCTTACCGATGAGCTCGGCGGGGTTCTGTTGCAGGGTGGTAAAGTCGATAGCGTTCATGGTGGGTGCTTATTCGGGTTGAGTGGTGTCGATGCAGTAAATCATAGGCTCGCAGAGCACATACGGCAGCGAGAGGGGCATGATGATGAGGCTCAGGGGGATATCCACCCCCACCATGGCAGCGTACTGCAACGGAATGAGCGGATAGTTGTACCAGGCGCGGCGCGCAGGGATTTGTAAGGCGTAGTGCACCGCGTAGGGCAGGTCGAAGGTACCCAGACACTCGGCATCAGCCGGGTTGAAATCCTCGGCCGCTTTCAGCACGACCGCTTCTCTGTCCGCAGCGGTGAGTTCCCCGCAGGCTCCCCGCTCATTGGGGGTGCTGTAGTGCTCCACCTCGGCGTTATCCTGCCTGATTTCCACGTAGTATCGGCACACGGGAAGCGCGGCTAACTCCTTTGCGTCGTAAATATCGTTGAGCGTCTTTTTGCCGGACGCTTCACCGCCGATGACTTCGACGTATGGCTCACCGATGAACTGGGGCACATACTCGAACCCGCAGCGTTTCTCCGGCACAAAGGCGATGGGGAGCTGAGCATAGTAGCAATCTCCCTTGCGGTAGACTGTGGCGGTGTAGCAATTATAGCTGCCTATCGGTGATTGCGCCTCGTGTGTGGGCACGGCCTTGGGCAGCTCCTTACCGATGCTGCCGATGGTGTTGCCGATGTCGGAGCGAATGCAGGAAGAGACCCCTGCTGCGCACAGGGCTGCGAGCAGCAGGGGTCTGAAGGGGTGAGAATGCATGGCGGTAAATATCAGCAGTAGCGCGTGAGCACGTATTGCAGAATGCCGCCGGCGCGGAAGTATTCCTTCTCGATGGGGGTATCGATACGCACGATGAGCGGCAGCTCGAAAGCCGGCTCGCCGGCGGGCTGCACCACGAGGGTGGCGCGGTCGCGCGGCTGTAGGTCGTTGCTCAGGCCGGTGATGGAGAAGGTGACATCCTTCAGCCCCTTCACGCGGTCATAGTCCGCCGGGTCGGCAAAGTTGAGGGGCAGCACGCCCATGCCGATGAGGTTGCTGCGGTGAATGCGCTCGAAGCTCTTGGTCACTACTGCACGCACGCCCAGCAGGTTGGTGCCTTTGGCGGCCCAGTCGCGGCTGGAGCCCATGCCGTAGTCCTCGCCACCGATGATGATGGTGGGCACGCCGTCGGCCTTGTAGGCCATGCCGGCATCATAAATGAAGGTGGGGGTACCGCAGGGGGCACAGATGGCGGTGTCGGGTTCGCTGACGGTCTGCGAGCCGAAGTAGAGCGTGTAGCCGCCCTCGATACCCTCGGTGAGCAGGTTCTTGATGCGTACGTTAGCAAAGGTGCCGCGAGCCATCACGAGGTCATTGCCACGGCGGGAGCCGAAGGTGTTGAAGTCGCGCTTCTCCACCCCGTTGGCGGCCAGGAACTGCCCGGCGGGGCCGGTGGGTTTGATGGCACCGGCCGGGGAGATGTGGTCGGTGGTGACGCAATCGCCGAAGATACCCAGCGGGCGGGCATTCACAATGTCGGCAATATCGCCCTTGCTGCCGTTCCACCCCTCGAAGAAGGGCGGGCGGTGAATGTAGGTGCTGGTGGGGTTCCAGGCGAAGGTGGCTCCCTCGGGGGCACTTACCTTGCCCCACTCGGGCACGACGTTGGCGTAGCAGGCGGCGTAGTCCGCAGGCGTGGCGGCGCAGGCCTGGGCAGCGGCAATCTCCTCGCCCGTGGGCCATACGTCCTTCAGGTACACGGGGGTGCCGTCGGCAGCGGTGCCCAGCGGCTCCGTCGCCATGTCGATGTCCACGCGTCCGGCCAGGGCAAAGGCAATGACAAGCGGGGGCGACATGAGGAAGTTGGCCTTCACATGGGAGTGGATGCGTGCTTCGAAGTTGCGGTTGCCGGAGAGCACGGAGCAGGAGACGAGGTCGTGCTCGGTCACAGCCTGCTCGATAGCGCTGTTGAGCGGGCCGCTGTTGCCGATGCAGGTGGTGCAGCCATAGCCCACGATGGAGAAGCCGATGGCATCGAGCGCATCCGTCAGGCCGTTGTTGGCAAAGTAGCGGGCGGCAATGCGGCTGCCGGGGGCAATGCTGGTCTTCACATAGGCGGGCACCTTCATGCCGAGGGCGGCGGCCTTCTTGGCCAGCAGGCCGGCGGCAAGCATCAGGCTGTCGTTGCTGGTGTTGGTGCAGCTGGTGATGGCAGCTACCAGGATAGCACCGTCGGCCAGTGCCACATCATGCGTGGTGTCGGCATCGGGGTTGCCGGCATCGCCCTTCATGGTGACGGGTACGGGCGTGGTGTTCTGCGGGTGGCCGTAGGTGCTTGCGCAGATGTCGGCAAAGCTCTGCTTCAGGTCGGTGAGGGGGATGCGATCCTGCGGGCGCTTGGGGCCTGCCACAGCGGGCACGATGGTGGCGAGGTCGAGCTCCAGCACGGTGCTGTAGTCGATATCCCCGGCCATCGGCATGCCGAACATACCCTGCGCCTTGTAGTAATTCTCGTAGGTGGCCACATGCTCCTCGCTGCGGCCGGTGGCGCGCAGGTAGGCGGAGCTGGTGGCATCGATAGGGAAGAAACCCATGGTGGCGCCGTACTCGGGGGCCATGTTGGCCACGGTGGCGCGGTCGGGCAGCGACAGGCTGGCGGCACCCTCGCCGAAGAATTCCACAAACTTGCCCACCACACCGTGCTTGCGCAGCATCTGGGTGACGTGTAGTGCCAGGTCGGTCGCCGTTACGCCCTCCTGCAACTTGCCGCTGAGGTGTACGCCCACGACTTCGGGCACCAGGAAGGTGACGGGCTGACCCAGCATACCGGCCTCGGCCTCGATACCGCCCACGCCCCAGGCCACAATACCCAGGCCGTTAATCATGGTGGTGTGGGAGTCGGTACCCACCAGGGTGTCGGGGTAGTACACGCCCTCCTGTTCCATCACGCCGCGGGCGAGGTGCTCCAGGTTCACCTGGTGTACAATACCTGTGCTGGGCGGCACAACGGAGAATGTTTTGAATGCCTGCTGCCCCCATTTCAGGAACTCGTAGCGCTCGGCATTGCGCTCAAACTCGCGCGTGAGGTTCTTCTGGTACGCCGCCGGGAAACCTGCCCAGTCCACCTGCACCGAGTGATCCACCACCAAATCCACGGGCACGAGCGGCTCCATCTTGGCGGGGTCAGCCCCCAGGTCCTGCACAGCGGCTCGCATGGCGGCCAGGTCTACCAGCAGCGGCACACCCGTAAGGTCTTGCAGGATGATGCGCGCCACGGTGAAAGGTATCTCGTAGCTGCCGGGCTCCTTAGCGTTCCACGCAGCCAGGTTCTTAACATCCTGCTCTGTGACTTTCAGGCCATCGCAGTTGCGCAGCAGGCTCTCCAGTACGATGCGGAGAGAAACAGGCATGCGCCCGATGCCGGCAAAGCCCTGTTCTGCCAATGCGGGCAGGGAGTAATATGTGCCCTCTGCGCCCGTGCCTGTCGTGAATGTGCGTACCGTGTTCATTGTCTTTTATCTGTCAAAATGATAATACGCGCACAAGTATACCCTTTTTTCAGCAGATTGCAAGCAGAAAACTCGCTATTTCCATGCTATTTCCATGCACCGGCTTTCCGTCACCCCCGAAAGGGAATGGACAAATGACGATAGCCCCGTCATATCGGTTGCCTCCCTTGCGCTCCGCCGCTCATGCCCCGTGTTTTAAGGCGCAGGGCGTGAGTGGCGGAATAAGCTATGCAAACCCGCAGGCGAAAGCCCGCCGCTCATTCACTTGTCTATCGTCATTTGTCTACGCGTTGGAATAATTAGGAAAACCGCCAATTTGTAGAGCTGTGCGGCGAACCGAAGGTGAGCGGAATTCAAAAGCCCCGCTGGGCGGGGCGAAAGTACAATAGTCAACTATGAATTTTTCATTTTTA
>JAUNRE010000161.1 GCA_030535795.1 Akkermansia sp. | reverse complement strand
GATGCAGAGCGATAGTGTTCTCCTTACGCAGTCCGAATGTTTCATCCGTAAGCGGACCTCCCTCCGCAACCAGTTCGGTAAGCCCTTGGTCTGCCGGGTGCGGGGCATGGTCTTCCGAGTGGTGTTTTTGTGCGTTGTTTATAGTTTGGCCGGAATCTTGAGGAACTCGCTCATGGGGTACGCCTCGGCCAGGCAGATATCCTTGTCTCAAAAATGAAGTTAACACCCACGCAATAAACTAATTCTCTTATTCTTACAAGCAGTGGTGTAAAATCGTCGATTTAATCTTGCATTTTGCACAAGTTTTCGTGTAATTTTCTTTATGAAGCCACTTGGATACATCCCCCCGTCTCATCAGCACCCACATCCAAAACCTGATGGATATGTACCCCATTGTCACCATTGCGGGGCCGCGGCAATCCGGCAAGACCACGCTGGCACGGCATTTATACCCCCATTTTGATTATGTGAGCATGGAGGATATACGCCGTGACAGGTTGCAAGCGAAGGACGGGAGGCGGAGTTGATTCAATCACATTGAGGTTTCAAGTGAGCAGGCAACCCGCTGAGAGGGTAGATATAGCGGACGTGGGGTGATTTTTGCAAGTATGGTGCAAACTGTTGCTCCATCAACCTTGTTTCATCATACCTTTTATCACAGAAATATACGGTTCCCACCTTGGGCCAAAGTTCGCCGGGAACAGCCGCCGGAGATGCGTAGGGCTTCCCCTCAATCATGCAAGATAAATCAGAGTTCACGGTGAGATGCAGCCCCTTAATCGAGTTATACGCATCGCGTCTTTCGGGAAACCAGCTCCGGTAAGGTACGGTTTCGTGCGGTAGATAAATGTTCTCTGACACGCTGATGCGAAAACGCTCATCGCGCGCAATTTCTCTCTTGTGTTCAAAGTAATGAAAATCAGCATCGCTCCCAAGATAATCCACCCCACGACTCATCGTATCGGGTTGATTCAGGTAACTCCTAGCCTCCGCCAATGAGAGGGTACCCATATTTTTATGGCACGAGCTCAGACACATCGCCGCAAGGCACAGGGCTGTGGTGGTCGCGATTCTGAGGAATAGTTTATTCATCGCTTTAAGATTGTATATTTCGAGTAGATGGGTGGTGGCAGAAAAGAGTATCCAGAAAATCTGAGCTTCCCTCAACAGAGAGCATCTTCGCCACACTGCTGATGCTGCCTTCCGAGTCTGTGGCTTCCGGATTAGCACCATACATCAACAGCAGTATAACCAGCCGGGGATTGCGAGATATATACGCATCCAGAAGGGGCGGAATGCCGACTTCTCCGACTATGTTCGGGGTGGCGCCCTTCTGAAGCAGGAGATACACATTCTCCTCCTGTTCATAGGTTACGGCCAGCCCCAGAGCCGTCTGCCCGGAGGGGTACACATAATCAATCCCCCTGTCGTGTATCATATTCCAGCCATCCTCATCCAGCGGCATCAGTATCGCATCAATTATGTCGGACTCGTCCATGTTTTTTCAAAGTCAGTCTTGTTCTTTTTGCACCTTGATTTCCTGCATCCTCTCCTGAATCTGCCCGGCAAAGGGGACAAATAATCCAGCGGTGTCGGCGAAGCCTTCCTCCCTAGGCGGCGGCGCGGGCGGCAGGTGGTCGAGCTGGTGCAGCTTCTTTATCTGCTTTCGGATGAGGGAGACCACTCGCTTGCATTGCGGCAAGTCTAGGAACCCCAGGGGGTGGCGGTCATCCTCGGGGGCTGAGCCTCTGTAGGTGTTGGTGGCGCAGCAGTCGTAATCAAAGACGATATTCCCTATGCCTCCGCTGAAAACTTCGTACTCCTTGATACGGTTGGGCTCCAGCGGATATGATTTGCAGTTCATGCCCGGCAGGAGTCTGGGGGTCAGGATGATGCAGCGGCGGTCGGTGACCAGATAGAGGGTACGCCGCTTATAGCATTTCCTGAACCAGGGAATGAAGCAGAGCAGGATGACAAACGGAAGCACAAAAAGCTCACCTTCACTCACAATCAGGGCGAATGCGGCTATCCCGAAATGTATGAGCCGCTCTGCTTTCAGGATAGTGGGATCCGGTCGCGTGACCAGCAGCAGTTGCTCGTCTATGCCCAGAGTACGGTCGATAACGCTCCGCTCCCTTCGCGTAAGGGACTCCCTCCGGTCAAGTTTGGGGGCATAGTCTGCCATGGTTATAACTAAGCGTGTATCTGTTGCGGTGGATTATATCAATTCCTGCCTCTCGGTTCAAGCTCAGCGGGCATTTTGTTGCGCGTTTCCTGCATATTTATGCTGAGGATGGCGCAAAGGCCACCTCAGGAGAGCCATTATTTCAACAAAAGCCGACTATCAATTAGGAAAATGGCAATTTGTGGAGCTGTGCGGCGAACCGAAGGTGAGCGGAATTCAAAAGCCCCGCTGAGCGGGGC
>JAUNRE010000077.1 GCA_030535795.1 Akkermansia sp. | reverse complement strand
TCACATGGCCGATGACTCAAATAACAGCGTTTCCACACATTTTGGTGTTGACCCTGGATATCTCGATGCGTTTCATGGTGTAACGAAGGTAACAGCTTGTTTGTAATATAGTGACGAACGGCACTGGTGTCAAGCAAGAACTGTGCTGACCCGCACAAAAAGTGTTCTTTTGATACATTTTGAGCTTGCATCTGTAACGTGTGGCACATAGAATGGACACATGAGTAACATTGACCGATGGAATGAATGGATGAAGGAGCGAGGGATATCGCAGACTGCTTTAGCCGGCATGTTGCATTGCTCGCGCGGTACAGTGAACCGTATTCTGACCCGGGCGCGTAAACCCAGCCCACTGGTGGCTCGCCGTATGGAAGAGCTGATGGAGATGGGTGAGAAGAGAATCACTGCCGTGGTGCCGGATGAGATGGAGGCCATGCTGCGTGAATGGGCGGCAGAGGCTCACGAGAGTATCGAGCAGTTGCTTGACCGCCTGTTGGCTGAGCTGCCGCGTTCGGTCGAGAAGTGAGCTGTAGCCGTATTTTGGGCTCAGGCGGTTTTGATGTGGCGTATGGTGAGGCATGCGTGTACAGCTGGAAAATGTCGCGTTGCGAGACAAGGATAACGAATAGTATAAATAAAGTCAAGACAAAATAGCAAAAAAGATACAAAGAGGTGTCGGGAAGTGCTAGCAAAGCCGATTTACCAAAGCCCGGAGCAAGTCGCGATAGCGTGTGTGCCGTAGGGTAGGGGGTAGGGAAGGATATTTTTCTTTCCGGTAAAGCCCAAAAATCGCGGCGGAGGATTATGCAACCCTCAGATTCATTTTGCAACCCATTTGCAACCTGGGTGCAACCATTTTGCAACCCTGCGTGTTTGCGACAGTGCGCCGGTTTAAGCCGACAGAGAAGAACAAGGCGTAGTAAAATCAATAAAAAAGCCGCCTGATTGGCGGCTGTTTGTTGTATGATTTGCGTACGGGGGATAGGACTCGAACCTACGACCTCCACCATGTCAAGGTGTTGCTCTACCAACTGAGCTACCTCCGCATGGGAGAAATGGGCAGGGATGGATTCGAACCATCGAAATCGTACGATAGCAGATTTACAGTCTGCCCCCTTTGACCGCTCGGGAACCTACCCATTTGCAGGCTACTTATTCAGTAGCGTGCGGCGAGAGTTTACACAATTTCGGCGTGTAATGCAAGCTTTTTTTTCAACTTTTTCAATTTTTTTGCAAAGAACGGGCTGAATGGTAGTTTTTCCAGGCCGGAACGAGGAAAACGCAGCCGAGAGCGATGACGCCGAAGGAAAGGAGCTGGCCCTGTGTGATGCCGTACCATACGTTGGCATCGGGCTCCTTGACGCACTCGCACGCGATGCGCGCGGCCGCGTAAAGGAGACAGAAGAGAGCGCTGAAGATGCCGGCGGGGGCGTTTTTCCAACGCAGGCGCAGGGTGATGAGGACGACGAAGATGATGAGTCCCTCGCCCAGGGCTTCAAAAAGCTGGGAGGGGTAGCGCGGGGAGAGCAGGGGGGCGATGCCCTCGAGGACGGCGGGGTATTCGCGGCAGAGGCGCAGGACGCCGTCGGCGTAGCCTTCGGTTATCCGGCCTGCGGAGTCCTGCTGCAGGAATTGCTCCATGGGGGCGCCGAGGGCGTGGTCGATGGCGAAGCGAGCCTGCACCTGTTTTTCGGCGGGGAGGGAGAAGAGTTCCTGTGGGAACTTCATGGCGAGGGCGTTGGTGGCGGCGGTGACGCGGCCGTAGAGCTCGCCGTTGATGAAATTGGCAATGCGGCCGAAGAAGAGGCCAATGGTGCAGACGATGGCGAGGCCATCCGCCACGGCGGGGATGGAGAGTTTGTTTTTGCGGCAGTACCAGATGGCGACGAGCAGCACGCCGATGATGCCGCCGTGGGAGGCCATGCCGCCTTCCCACACGCGGAAGACCCAGAGCGGGTCATCTACCAGCCCGCTGAAGC
Organism: Akkermansia sp.; assembly: GCA_030535795.1. Classification (GTDB taxonomy): domain Bacteria; phylum Verrucomicrobiota; class Verrucomicrobiia; order Verrucomicrobiales; family Akkermansiaceae; genus Akkermansia. The sequence continues at coordinate 8,988 of JAUNRE010000077.1, read as the reverse complement.
CGTGTTCGGGCAGCCAGTAGAAGAAGAACTCGCCCAGGCGCCCGCCCATGAGCACGCCGAAGATGCATACCGATGTGATGAAATCCCCCAGCTTCTCGGTCTCCACGCAGTAGAGCTTGCGCTTGGAGAGTTGCAGCAGAACCAGGTAGCCCAGGATGAAGCCCGCGATGTAAGCCAGGCCGTACCAGCGCACGGCGAGGGGGGTGCCGGGGATGTTGAGCAGGACGGGGTCGAGGTTGTGGATGTAGGTTGCGAGTGCGTTCATGGTGACTCCCCCGCTTATAGCACAAGGCGCATGGGCTCTCAAGCTTAATACCTGTTTATGCCTCAGAAAATCCTGCGTGTTATGGGTAAAATGCGAATTCCTGCAAAAAAAACGCGTCAGATGGCAGATTCTTCTCGCCAAGCGGGGGGCGATTGTGTATAAATATAGCGTACATCTGAATTTTTAACCATGAAAAATGCTTTTCTGTCTATGTTTGCAGTGGCAGTGTGCGGTGCCATGACCGCCTCTGCTGTGGATGCCACGGTTGCTCAGGTAACGCTGATAACCAAGGGAGCGCCTGCCAAGATTGAGCGCCTGGGTGCCCCTACGGCGATGAATTTCCCCGGTTCTGCCATGAGTGCGCAGCCTGTTGTGGGCTGGCAGGTGGTGAATGTCCCGATTAAGGTGGAAGCCAAGACCAGCGGGGATGATGTGCCTCAGTTTGTGCCTCAGTTGTCCGTGACGGCTCACCTGCTGATTGAGAGCGATAACAACGACGGCAAGCCCGTGCTGCTGAGCAAGAAGATTGACTATGTGGACGTGCCGGTGGCCGGCAGCAGCGAGCCTGCCAAGTGCGAGATGTGCGTGGGTGTGTTCATCCCGCCGTCGTCTGCCGTGAAAATCAACAAGAAGGGCAAGGGCGACCTGAAGGGTAAGCTGCTGGGGCTTGCCGTGGAGGCTACCTTCAAGGATAAGAACTGCATCAACACCAAGGAGGATAACTTCATCGTATACGACAACAAGACCAAGAGCAAGCTGAGCTCCAAGTGGTGGACCCGCAAGATGGGCTCCGCCGGTGCCGTGGCTTGCAGCGTGAATGAGACCCCCTACGCCCCGTTCATCGGCAACTTCTATCCTGCCACCAGTCCGCGTTTCGGCGCCGGTCAGGCTGCACCTGCCTCTCCCTCTACCCCCTACACCCCGAGCGTGACCCCGGCTGAGGGTGACACCACGACCCCCACCGGCGGTACGGATACGCCTGCCACCACGGAAGGTGGTGATACAACAGGCGCTGACTCCACCGCTACCGGAGCTGAAGAGAGCTGCCGCAGCCGCGACCGCCGCCGCCGCGGCGACCGCAGCAGCCGCCGCTCTCGCAACTGATAGATACTTTTTAACTTATTACTTATCTCTATGGCTGATTATAAAACGACCGTCGCTCTTGAGATTGGCGCGCAAAGCGTCACCATGGGCGTGTTCACCCCCTCCGGGAAGGGCTATGCTCTTTCGCGGTATGCCCGCAAGGAAATAGTGCTGGATCCGGTGGAGGAGGGTATGCGCATGGACTACGTAAGCAGCACCATCGCAGAGCTGGTGACGGAACTGAAGGTGAAGGGAAGCGAGGTACGCAACGTCGTTTCCGGGCAGCAGGTGTTCATGCGCTTCATTAAGCTGATGGCGCTGGAGGGCTCCGACATCGCAGAACAGGTGGGCTACGAGGCTCAGCAGCACATCCCGTTCCCGCTGGATGAGATTCAGTGGGACTACCAGGAGCTGCCTGACCGCGGTACCGGCGATACGGAGGTGCTGCTTGTGGCTATTAAGAAGGACGTGCTCGACGGCCTGAATACCCAGGTGGAGGAAAGCGGTCTGAAGACCCGCAGCGTGGACTGCTCCATCACCTCGCTCTACAACGCTTTCCGTGTGAGCTACCCCGAGGAGGAGCAGCCGGTGGTGATTCTCGATATCGGCGCCAAGACCACGGATATCATCTTTGCTGAGGCCGGGCGCTTCTTCACGCGCTCCGTGACCGCTGCCGGTGCTTTCATCACCAACAGCATCTCCCGCGAGTTCGGTATCGGCTTCCGCGAGGCTGAAAAGCTGAAGGTGGAGTCCGGCATGGTGTCGCTGGGCAATGGCTTTACCGACAACCTGCCCGAGGAAGAGGCCGCGCTTGCCACTACCATTCGCAACGCCATGAACCGCCTGAGCTCCGAGGTGCAGCGCACCATCAACCACTACCGCGCCCAGTACAAGGGCAGCGCCCCGGTGAAGGCTTACATTTGCGGTGGCGGTGCTCGCCTGCCGTATGCCGTGGAGTTCTTGCAGAGCACGCTCAACATCGAGGTGGAGTTCATGAACCCGCTTGCGGCCTTCTCCATTGGCAGCAAGGTGGACGAAGAGGCGCTGGGCATGGATACCCTGTGCCTGGGGCCGATAGCCGGTGCAGCCGTGACCGGCGCCGGTGTGGGTGAGTTCTCCATCGACCTGGTGCCCACCAGCGTGGGTAAGGAGCGCGCCGAGCTGCAAATGCTGCCCAAGGTGATTGCCGGCGGTGTTGTGGCTGTGGTAGGCGCCGCCGCCATGGCGCTGATGGCCGACAACGCTGCCAGCGAGGCGGAGAGCATGGTGAGCAAGGCTCGCCCCGCGCTCGAGCAGATTGAGAGCGTGAACAGCGGTATCCAGTCCGCCCACAGCCGCTACAAGCGCGCAGCCGCCGAGCTGAGCACCCTGATGGCGCACTACGACATGCGCACGGCTTATGCGGATGTGCTCAAGCAGCTCTCCGAGCGCAGTGCTTCGGTCAAGTTCTGGTTTACCGAGTTTGCCCCGCTCATCAACTACGATGTAGCGAAGACCTCGCTGGCTGATTCGCCGGAGGTGAAGGGCACACGCTTGATTGAGCCGAGCAAGAGCCGCAGCGCCGGCAATAACTCCTCCATCAACCAAGCACCCGAGGCTGTGGATGTGCGCGCCCGCAACAAGGCGCCCAAGGTGACGGCTATCTGCGTGAGCGGCTACACCACCAAGAAGCCCGGCGATGACCGCAGTCAGACGCAGCGCCAGGTTATCTACGACCTGGTTGCCAAGAATTTCGATGAGCGCAGTGCTGATTCTCTCTTCTCGTATCAGAATGCTGATATCATGAAGAATCTCAACCACTACTACCAGTTCATCGACTCCAAGGCGGCTCGCGGCAAGGTATCCGTGCCGGATTATGTGGAGAAGTTCACCATCATCATGCCGCTGAAGACGCCCATCGCCATTCCTGAGCTCGGCGAAGGCAAGTAACCCGTCAACCACACTCATTTTACTCTCACATGAATATTCTCGAAAATAAGCGCGTACTTGCTCTTTCCGCTGTCTTTGCTCTGGCATTCGGTGGTCTGGTCTACTATGGCTACGACCGCATGACGGCTCTGGACAAGGCAAAGGCAGAGCTTGACAGCATCAACACCACCGTGCTCGACTACGAGCAGGCTGAGTTCCCGCCCACGGCGTCCACCAGCAAGGCCATGAAGGCCGCCGCTAAAAAGGTGGAGGATACGCTCAAGACGATTAAAGCCGACTTTGCTACCTACGAGAGCAAGTGCATCGGCGATGGCAAGGCTGTTCACTCGGTCGAGTTCCAGAAACAGGTGCGCGGCGCTATCGATGACTTGGCCCGCTCCGCTGAGGAGAAAGGCTGCCGCGTGTCATCCTCCGCTGCCGACCTCGGTATGGCTACCTTTAAGAACTCTGCCGCCACGGCCGATGAGGTGCCCTTCCGCTGCTTCCAGCTGAAGGCAGCCAAGCGCGTGGCCGACATTGTGCTGGATTCCGGCGCCCCCGTGTTGGAGAAGATATACTGCGCGCCGCTGCCCGAGCCCAAGGCACGCAAGGCGGCGAACTTCCCGCTTTCCCTGGAGGTGGCATTCGTTGCCAAGCGCAGCGAGGTGCAGGATGGCAAAGTGCCTGTGAGCGTGTTGCCGCAGGTGATGAACCGCCTGACCTCCGACAAGGATTTCTTCTTCAAGGTGACCGGCCTGTGGGTGGCAGCCAAGGAGGCGAACCTGCCTGCTATTGACGCCTACCAGGCGCCTGCGGAAGACCCCAACCAAGGCGACGATGTGACCGCCTCCGGCGAGGGCTCAGCTGCCGCCGAGGGTGCTGTACGCCAGATTGCCGTACGCAAGACCGGCTCTCCCGATGAAACGGTGCATGTGCACATCAACCTGCAGGTGCTCTACTTTAACTCCAACACGAGCAAGAAGTAAACCAACTTTTAACCACCTATCAATCTTACATTATGGCTGAACAGACAAATTTCGGCAAGGGGGCTCTCATTACGGGTATTGCTCTTGGTGTGGCTGCCTGCGCTTTTGGTGTGTACATCATGAACAATGGCAAGGTAGACCGCCCGCAGACCCAGCTGAATACTGACGGCGGCAAGGCCGTGGCTGCCCTGGAGGGCGTGGCCGTGGAGGCTGAGGCAAAGAGCAAGCTGACTCACAACATCGTGGATGTGGCTCCCGAGGGCGCCACCATCAACGGCAAGCCCCGTTACACCCCCATTTTCTTCTCTCCCGAGCTTTGGCAGATTGCCGTGGATGCTGAGAAGAAGAACACCATTATCGACATCTACGACCCCACGGCTCAGAACATTCACGAAGATGTGCCCAACCATTGGTTTATCTCCAACGGTATTGCTGATGCACTCGGTCGTGCAGATGGTCTGAGCATCGACAGCGACTCTGACGGCTTCACTAACCGAGAGGAGTTCGATGCCAAGACGAACCCGGGCAGTGCAGAGAGCCTTCCTCCCCTCGTGCAGGTGGGCAAGACGCCCAAGCTCGAAGTCGTGAGCATTACCAATGCAAGCGCCGTCATCGGCGTGGATTCCACCCTGGCTTACGAAAGCAACCCCACCAGCGTAGGTATTAAGATTTTCGCCAAGCCCGGCGAAACAAAGCCTATTCTGAAGTATAGCGATCTGAAGCCGGGTAGCACATTCGGCATTGCCAAGGACGATGATGGGAAGCGTTTTACCATCGTTGGCTTTGAGAAGGCTGAATACTCGGACATGTCGGGCAATAAGTCCACCGAATCCGTAGTGCGCGTTCGCGATAACGTGACGGCCGCTGAGGAGAAGGAGTTCATCATCCGCTCCGGCTCGCCGAGCAAGCCCAACGCAAAAGGCTACGATAAGCACAACGCCAAGGGACGCGAGATTAAAGATACCACGGTTGAACTGCGCGTAACAGCCGGTTCCAAGGCCGGCGAAACCTTCAAGGTGCAGCTCAAGGGTACCTTTACCATCCCCGGTACGGATATCACCTGCGTGCTCGAATCTGTCGATGATTCGGGTAGCGTCAACGTGCATCCGAACGGCGTTGAAAGCCCCGTAAACGTGCCTGCCGCCGCAAAATAACCTCGTTTTCACCCCAAAAAGTATAAAATTTGCCATTAAAACGCATTTTTTTTAATTGTTTCCTTTACAAGTGAGCAGTTTTCTGTCATAGTTTAGACATTACCATGAACCACGCACCTCTCATTACCTCAAAGTCCACGATGATGCTTGCCGCCATCGCGCTGACCTGCCCGTTTGCGTATGCACAGGCCGGCACTGCAGGCTACCTGAGCACATCGTCCGCCGCCGGCACCAGTGAAGTAGGCCCCACCGCTGTCTACTCCGGTACTCAGCAGAGCATCAACATGCGCGAGACCGCTCGTCGCCAGGCCATGCAGCACGAAGCCCAGCAGCTTCTGCAGGAAGGCCGCGATGCCTACAAGGCCGGTAAGTACTCCATCGCTCTGGAGAAGTTCAAGGCCGCTTGGAACCGCATCCCCAAGGCTCCCGCTACACAGGTGCTGCAGGAGCACATTGTTGATGTGATTGGCGATGCTTCCATTGCCGTTGCCGGTGAATACGCCAAGGTTGGTCGTTACGACGACGCTGAGCAGCTCCTGCTCGATGTGCTCTCCCGTAACCCGAACAACGAGCGCGCCCGCCGCGATCTCTCCATGCTGCGTGACCCCGTGCGCAACAACCCCGCTCTGACCCCCCAGCACGTCCGCGACGTTGAGGAGGTGAACCGCCTGCTTACCCTCGGCTATGGCTACTACGACCTGGGCAAGTACGATGAGGCTTACTCCACCTTTGCACAGGTGATTAAGATTGACCCGTACAACAAGGCTGCCCGCGCCGGTCAGGAGGCTGTTTCCAAGCGCCGCATCAACTACTACGAGAGCGCCCGCAATGCATTCCGCGCCAAGGCTCTGGCTGAGGTGGATGCCCTGTGGGAAGAGCACCAGCCGCAGGATCTGCCCGACATCGAGATGGGTGGCGGCGAGGTGGCAACCGCTATCTCCGAGCGTCAGATTGCCAATGACCAGAATCTGAGCAAGATGCAGATTACCTCGGTCAACTTTGAGGATACCCCCATTGAGGATGCACTCGACTTCCTGCGTGGTGAAGCCCGCAAGAATGGTATTCAGATCAACTTCGTATTTGAGCGCCCCCGCAATACTCCTGCTCCCGCTGCCGCCGCCGCTGAGGTGGACGAAGAAGGCGAGGAGGCAGCTGAGCCCGTGGCCGCCACCCAGACCGTACAGGAGGCAGTGGTGCCCGGCCTGAAGGTGCAGGGGGTGACCGCTAAGGAACTTCTGCAGATGATTTGCGCCCAGGCCGGTTGCCAGTACCGCGTAGAGGATACCGGTATCGTGGTGTACCAGACCGGTGCCGGCGTAGAGCGCATGTTCAAGCGCAAGTGGAAGGTAGCCCGCGACTTCTTCGAGGGTGGCTCCGATGACGGCGGTGAAGACGATGAGGATGAAGATGATGGCTTCACCGATGACAGCGGCAGCAGCAAGCGCGGTGGCCGTATCGATGCCGTGGCCGCCCTGCGTGCAGCCGGTGTATCCTTCCCCAAGGGTGCCTCTGCTCAGTACTCCACCCGCACCGGTATGCTGACCGTGGAGAACACCGCTGACAACCTGGACGCTGTGGAAGAGGCTGTGAACGAGCACCGCCGCCAGATGCCCCAGATGATTAAGGTGAGCGCCAAGTTCGTGGAAGTATCCCAGACGAACGAGGAAGAGCTCAGCTTCGACTGGGTGGTCAATCCTTTCTCCGTGTCCAACAACGGCTCCACTTACCTGGGTGGCGTGAACGGCAACAGCTCTGACCCCCTTCGCACCATGAAGGACTTCGTGACGAGCGGTGGTACTGCCTTCACGAACTATCACAACAACAACGGTTCCTGGCCCATCTATAACAACGGCAACCTCACCGATGCCAGCACGCCGCTTTCCAACGGCCTGATGACCGGTGGCCTGCGTTCCGGCACGGGCGCTCTGACCGGCAGCTCCATGGACTCCCTGGTAGCCTCCGGCTCCGCCGCCGCTAACACCTCCCGTTCCGCTGCTCCCGGCATCCTTTCCCTGTCCGGTATCTACAACGAGGGTTCCTTCCAGATGATTATGCGCGGTCTGTCGCAGAAGAAGGGCGTGGATATCATGTCTGCTCCCAGCTTGGTGGCTCGCCCCGGTGAACTGGAGTACACCCCCGAGCCCGACCCGCTTGCCAGCGACCAGGGTGGTGACAACGGTTGCGCCAAGATTGAGGTGATTCGTCGCTTCATCTACCCCTCCGCCTACGATGCTCCGGAGCTGGGTGGTGCCAACAACAACTTCAACAACAATAATAAAAACAATAACAACAACAACACATCCATGCCGATAGCCTCTCCGGCCAACCCCTCCGAGTGGGCTGTGGAAGAGGTCGGTATCGTGATGCGCTTTAAGGTTGATGAGCTTGAGGGTAACGACATCATCAAGTTCAACCACTTCGAAATTAAGGTGGTGAACTTCGAAGGCTTCGTGAACTACGGCTCACCCATTACGGCCGGTATCGCCAACGAGCGTGAGATCGAGCATATCACTCTTACTGAGAACCGCATCGATATGCCCATCTTCAGCCGCCGCTACATCAACTCCAACCCCTGCATCTATGATGGTCACACCATCGCCATCGGTGGTATGATTGAGGATAACGTGCAGAAGGTGGAGGACAAGGTGCCCGTATTCGGCGACCTGCCCCTTATCGGCCGCTTCTTCCGCAGCAACGCTGAGTCCCACGTTCGTAAGAACCTGATGATCTTCGTGACCGCTGAGAAGATTGACCCGACCGGCAAGCCCACCCGCCTGCGTGACGTAGGAACCGGCGACAACCCCACTGCCGGCACATCCACTCCGAGTCTCTTCCCGGATGATGGTTTGGCCAACCCCTGATGGGGAACCGGTTCACTGGTAATTCTGACCCGCCTCTGCATTATAGCAGGGGCGGGTTTTTCATTGTGCAGCCATTGTTCTCCCGTAAGGCAAGTACGCGTTGGAAAAAAGGGCAATTTGTGGAGTACGAGGACATAGTTGGATAGACAAATTACGATAGACAAGTGAAGTACGGCGGGCTTTCGCCCGCGGGTATGCGGGGCGACAGTACAATAGCCTAGGGCAAGCCGCAAAGCGGCGCCGCCCTGGGGGGATAATAAATAAATGGGAGCCCGTGGAGGCGGCGCGTCAGCGTCGGCACCGAGGCCGACAGCCCACCTCGGCGTAGGGCGTGAGCCCGGAGACGGACACGAATGGCTCGGGAAAAACGCTATGAAATGACTGAGAACCACGCTGCTGTCGGCCTCCTCAGCGTCGCTTCGTCGGGCTTTGATATTCACGTTTCTCCTATCCCAAGGTTTCCGCTGCTACGCAGCGTGGGGCTTCGAGACTCACTGCGTTTGCTTTCTACGCCCACACAGGTCACCTTGGGCTACTATACTTTCGCCCCGCCTTGCGGGGCTTTCCCATTCGGCGGGCTTTCGCCCGCGGGTATGCGTAGCTTATTCCACCGCTTACGCCCCGCGCCTTAAAGCGCGGGCTGTCGCCGTAGCTAAGCTCTGCTTCCTTGCGCCGTCAGGCGCCGAACTCATAAGCCCCGCAGGGCGGGGCGAAAGTACAATAGCCCAGGG
>JAUNRE010000160.1 GCA_030535795.1 Akkermansia sp. | reverse complement strand
CAATTATTTTATTGCTCTGTTTGCTCCTGTATTATTAGGTGTTCGGGAATCCAGGCTACAAGGGGCAGGCTACCACTTATTCGGTGGAGGGCGGTAAGAAGAAGATTCGCCATATCAGCTTTGCCCCGGAAAAACAGGTGGTACACCGCCGCTCTTACAATATTGCTCCCGGTGTGGGTGACCTGAATAATGACGGTCGCCCCGACCTGCTTCATGGCATTAACTGGGGTACGCTACATGTGTGGATGAACGATGCGGCCAACCCCACCATTGCCCAAGGCGAGTATATCGAGCTGACTCTTGAAAATCAGCCCGAAGAGAAGTTCGCGCGCAACCTGAATGGCGCTCATATAACTGCGGCCGACTTTGATGGCGATGGCTGCGCTGACATGGTGCTGGGTGGCAATTCCGGCCCCCAGCTGGTAAGCGCTCTGGGCGTGAACCCCGAGAGCTGGGCCGGTAATCTGGCTCTCATCGAGCAGGAGCTCTACAAGGGACATGAAAAAGACCTTGGCACACTGCTGGAGGCCGATAATCAGAAGGGGCTGAATCGTTACCGCGATTTGATGCGCGGCTGGATTCGCTGGGCCGTTGCCCAGAAAACACCGGCTAAGCGCCTGGCTGCCTACAACATGCTGAAAGCTCATGTGAAGAAATATTCCTTCCTGCAGCGCGGTCCGCTGATGGATGCCTGGCGTAAGCAGGAAAAGGATAAGCCGGCAGAGTGTGGTCCCATGCACCATGTGCCCGGTATCTTCACCATGAACTGGGTGGTGCTGCATCGTCTGCTGCCTGATTCTGCTGCGCATCGTGCCGATGTGGCTGATGCTCTCGGTATGAAGGGGGTAGACCGCGAAGTCTACCTGCAGAAGGGCATGCCCCTTGCCGACAACAATCGCAGCTCCGTCGGTCAGTTGTACGCCGTGCGCGACCTGTTGAACTACCACGCTCCCATCCTGTTCCCGGATGACCATATCTCCATCGGCCTGAACTTCGGCGATGGGCGCGATGCCATGTGCTATATCTTCAACTCCAACAAGAACACCTTCAGCATGGAGGTGGGCCGGAATCTGGCTGAGATGCATGGTGATATGGTACGGCTGACGGAAGAATGCTTCGGGCAGAAGGGCGCCGCATCTGGCGACTACTTCACCTTTGTGCTTGCACACGAAGTTTGCCACTCGTTGGATGCCTATGTGCGAGGCCGCGCCAACAAGGACCTGACGCGCCGCTGGGGCGACCAGAACTATTACGCTGCAACTAACGGCGGTGAGTGCGATGACGTCGTTGCGAATGAAACAGGTTGGTGGGATCTCAATCTCACAAAGGAGCGCTTTAAGCAGCGTGGCTTGTGGGATGGCAACAACGCCACCTGGGGTGACGCCTGGAAGGCTTACTGGCAGAAGTGCCCCTTCCGCAACAAGGTGTTCATGCGCGGTGATATCGACTGGTTCCTCGGCAGCCAGCAGGAGACCTTTGCCACGCAGGCCAACCACCACTGGGCACGCTCGGAGTCCCGCCTTATCGGCGCCATTCTGCGTTACCTGCAAGGGTACAAATCCAATATCAACGAGGTCGTGTTCTTCCTGGATGTGCTCTCGGCCGGTCAGAATAAGCTGCCGATGTTCCACCCCTGGGGTGAGGGCAATCCCCCCATGGTGAACTTCAACGTGGAGTATGCCTGGCTTACCCGCAACGACCGTGGGCATATTACCGATATTCATATCGGTGACCGCCACTACGGTTTCATTGTGGATGACAACGGTCGCGTAACGGGGCTGCGTACCTATCCTTTTGCGGATAAGATTCAGGCTGCTGCGGCCAAGAAGTAACGCTCTGTTAAGCACGCTTTGCACGAAAAACTGCAGTCGATACCGGCTGCAGTTTTTTCGTCTTATGCATGGGGAAACGTGGTGAGGTCTCCGCTACAATAAAAGCCCCCGACTGAGCGACGGGGGCTTGTACAAGGGGAGAGGCAGGGGGGCGTCAGCCTCTGTTGCGCTCCAGCAGTATCATCAGCTCGTGATATTCCGTGCCATCTTCCGTGTAGGCCGTTGCTGTACCCATGTTGATGACCTTCCATCCCTTTTGCGCCAGTCTGTTAAGTTCTTGCGCCAGCAGGCGAGATGAAAATTGACCATTAAAACAGCTGTCGTTCTGGCTGAGCACTCTGTACTCCGGCCCCGTTGGCTTATTGCTCGTCATGGCAGAAAGCGGTATTTGATCCGCCGCTTGGGGCTGTTTGACCGTCTTGCCCAACGTTGTTCCCAGGGTGAGCGAGTTGCCTACCATCGGTTTCATGACTTGTTTCGAACTCGGCTTCAATTTCGTGGCCGCGGCAGGGCGAGCAGCTGTTGTTGTACCAGACGCTACAGTTGTGCGGGGGGCAGTACCTGTGCGGGCTGCTGCGGTTGTGCGGGGGGCTGT
>JAUNRE010000076.1 GCA_030535795.1 Akkermansia sp. | reverse complement strand
AACAGGCTCAGCACCAACAGTCAGTGTTCGTCCCGCAGCCGTGGTAAGCGTGGCCGTTTTTTCGCTTTTCTCAGTCCCAAAAAGCATGAACTCATGCAGCGCCAGGAATACCCATCCACTATCCCATGTGGACAAGTGCACAGCCCCGCCTGCTACCGTTCGCAACCAGCGGTTACACGCCTCGTACACCGCCTCATCACTGCCATCCATCTCAGACAGGAAACGCAGGCTGGCCTGAGCCACCCGGCTGTGGTAGCGAGATTTCTCCTGTTTCTCCGCAGTAGCCTCAGCCAGCGCTTCTGTCATCAACTTGTCGTCCTCACACACGCTGGCCACGGCATAGCGCGTAAAGGGGTTCTTGAAATCGTGATTGGCCTTATTACGCGACAGGTAGTCACACAGTTTTTTCAGCGCATCAACCGGGACCTCATACCCCTGGGTCCTGGCTATCGTGAGCACCTGTGCAGCCTGAGCAGATGCCCAGTAGCAGCTCTCACCGCTATCCCAATAGCTCAGGCCACCATCTGCCTGCTGACGCTTCAACAGCACCGCCACAGTCTTTGTCACAACCGCCTTCACATCCTCTGAGCTCTTATTTTTCATGCCTCGGCAGTAAGGAGCCAATCGCTCGTACAACAACCAGGGCAGCAAGGTAGAGGAACGCTGTTCCGTGCAACCATAGGGGTACGTCAGAGAGAACTCCAAGCATCCGCGCAGCTGCGCGAGCGGGTCAGCGCACAGCTCCACCTCCACACGCAAATCACGCCCACTGCGCAAGGCATCACCCAGCAGCTCCTGCGGAACAAGCGGAGCATCCCCAACCTTCAAGGCTACATGGTGAGCTTCCTGCAGTACAGGAGCGGGGAATCGCACCGGGAAGCTCCCCTGCACCGCATCGCTCCCATTCTCCCCCACGGCTTGCCATTGCAACACACTCTCACCCTCACTCACAGCAGTGAACTCAAAATACAGAGTTGCCACCTGCCCGGCAGCAAGCGTCACTTGCTGCGGAGCCGCCGCTCCCTGCATCGAGACAGCCCAGGTACCCTCCGCCCCGGAGTTATTTGTCACCGTCACCGGCAGGCGCAGGGTATCACCCACGCTCATGAAAAACGGAGTACCGGGCGTCAGCATCACGGGTTGATTCACCACCAGCTCCGCTTCGCCATTGCCGAAAGAGCAACCATCCGCCCCCTGCACCACCGCCATCACGCGATAAGTGGTAAAGGTATCCGGCAGGGTCAGCTCCGCCGTGAAACGCCCATCTGCATCCGTACGCAGAACCGGCTGCCACAACGGCGTGGGCGTGAAGTCCGTACGCAATCGCGGCCTGGGGCTCTCAGGCGCAGAGGAACTGGCGAGGATAACAGAACCCGCGCTTCCTAATCCTGACCCCGTACTTCCCAGGCCAGTCCCTAATTCGGCATCTTCCTCCGACCACAAAGCACCAACCTCAGCCAATACCTGAGCACGGAAATTACAGCGCACCCTACAGCGCCCCGCGTAGTAATCCATCTCCTGTGAATCGAAATAGATGTCATCATCCCCCAGCCCGCGGAGCGCCGATAACAGCCCCTGAGGATAATAGGACGACATTGCCGGCACCACCTGGTGCAACTCCGGCAATGTGTACGTATATTCACCGACTTTCGGCAGACAGCTGTCCCAATACAACGAAAGCTCCATCCCCGCACCGAGAGTGGGCAGCGTGTAGCGGCTCACCGACAGCATACCGGTGTCCACCGCCCACAAACACACGGAAGCCTGCTCGACCGGCGAGCCATCGGCTCCCATCACTCGGCCACTCACCTGCACGCGGCTCCCCGGAGCCTGCACGCCCGGTGGGAGTTGCCACTCTACCGCCAACTCTTTCCTGGCAGTTGGCGCGTCCACCACGAATCCCACAGCCTCCATACCATGATAGACTCCCGCTTTCTGTATCGGCAACAGAATCATCCCGGAAACATTCCCGAAAGCATTATCCGGCAGTGCCACCCGCACCGTATTCTGCCCGGCCTGCACCGGTACCGTATCCGCAAGAATCCCTCGCTTGGTGCGGAACATAAAAGCGGCCTTGCCTGCACAGCTGAAGCTCGTAGGTATCACCAACTCTCGCCCCTCCACCTGGCCCCAGACACACTCAACATCCGTCTCGCTGTTCTCCAGCCACGCACTGTCATCATGCATTCTCAGGAGCACAGGTATCTGCACCGTCACCATATTACCATCAGGGTCTTCACCCCGCACGTCCAGTTTGACCATGCAGGTGCGCCTGTCACCCCTCCTTTTCCGTTCCTCCTTCAGCTTACGCAGTATCGGCTCAAGCTCAGGCTTCACTCCCTCAGTACAATGAGCTGGCACTGTAATGCGCTGCTGCCATACCTCACCCTGCTCATTCGACGTTATCAGCACAACACCATTTGACAACGTCTCCTTATTGTATACAGGAGCCAGCAGACTCAGCTCCAGCTCCTGCTCACGAGCAAGGGGACGCTTCTCATCACTGATATCGGTCAGAGCTATCACCGGTAACTGATGGTAGCCGGACTTATTGCGAATGCGGAAATCTGCCGGATAAAAACTCCTCACGACAGACCCCCACGAGACATACTCCATACGACTGTTACGCACGCTGCCCAGCACATGCACAGTACACGTCTCGCCATCAATCCACTCCGAGCGACAACTCAGGTCAATCACATGCTCAGCACACCCGGCAGCATCCAGCGGCAAATCCACCCTGCATGGCTCATCATCGCCTTCGATATACACCTCTGCATGCACCACTCCATCTGTCACCGGCAAGCCATCATAGCCCATTGCCTGCACTTTCAGCACAGCGCTTTCGGGCTGCACGGCTTCCGCAATCAACTCGCACTTCACGTCAAATGCATCGCGCCGGAACACCTCGCAATTCACAACAAGACTCCCGGCGGCACAGCCCTCACTGCACACCGTCACCTCATATTCGCCCACGGCATCCTCCGGTTCGGTCGGCAATCGCCAATCCAGATGCGCGGAGCCATAGGCATCGAGTTGAAGCGTTTTTTCATAGCAAACCTTCGACTTGCGCAGAATGCGCACCTGAACACGCTCTCCGGCAGCAGGCGGTGCCATCTTCCCCTGCTCATCCCAGCGACGAGTCATGGCGTACAGGTGCAGCGTATCACCGGGGCGGTACAGCGAGCGGTCTGCAAACACCTGCACGCTGCCCTTTTCCACCATTTCTTCCTTGCGGGTAATTCCCATCCATTCTCTTTTCAGCAAAGCGAAATCGTCACCACTCTGCACCAAAGCCACACCCGGATACACCTGCTCCTGCATGACAGGCCGTGCTACGCCATTGTGAAGGGGGAAACTGCCGACCAACTTCGAGCTAAAATTGTACCCATCACCGTAAATCTTCAGCTCACCATCCTGTACCAGCGAACTATCACTCAGACGCATCGCCAGAACCTGGTCATTGATGGTATATGCCACCATGTCCGAAACATGCACGACGTAGTATTGCACACTTGCTTCATCCTCCGGTTCACTGCCCGGTGCCACGACAGGCTTCACGCCGGAAGGCGAAGCGGGTTTCATAGCCAGCACATACACACCGGGCTTCTGCCCGAAGCCCTCTACCTCGTCCAGGGGCAGCTCTATCTCCTGCTCCATCTTCTCACCATGCGGTACCGAAAAGACTTTTTTCCTGCCAAACAGGGCTTCCAGTTCTTTCTTCCTTTCATTGCTTCCCCATGAGAGAACCGAGCGCAGAGAATCATGCAGGCGCACGTATTGTTCTGCATCCAACCGGGCGGCACGTACCTCGATGGAACCACACCCCGAGCATTTCATCTTCAGATGGTGCGCCCCCTTCCATGGCATCAATATCATCTTCTCGTTTTCACACTCCGGCAATACAGGGCGCAGTGTATTCAAGGCAAAAGGAATCACCTGCTGCTCCTGCATGCTCAACCCATTCGCCGCGCATGTACCAGCCGGCAGAGTAAGCTGCAAGGGTACCGGCAAGTGCTGTGCACCATCCACCCACATCCCCACGCAGTTCGTCATGTGCAGCGGCAGCTCCACATAATGGTGCTCCTGCTCACGGGAGTTGAGCGGGAAAGTGCGGGTCTCCGGCAATGGTGCATAAGTAAAACGAATTTCCTGTCCCTCCAGCCTGAGCACCTTACTCCGGCCATCGGCAGAGGCCTCCGCCACCTGCTCCCCACTCGTTATCCCCAGACTGCGAAAAATTTGTTCCGCATCTGCTGCCAACACAGGCGCATTGAAGCACAGCTCCATATACAAGCGCTCCCGCCCCTCCTGCACCCCGGGCGCCGCCAGAGGGCAACAGCGAAATTCCTTGGCGAACGTTCCCATTATCGAATCGTCCGTCTTAACGAGCTCATCAGGATGTTTTACATGCAGCTCCCAAAAACAACCAGCCAGACTCTCTACCGGCTCCACTACCACAATACCCGGCACCACACTGTCAGGAGTCAATGCCGCCCAATCCAGCTCAGCAGCCCTGGACATGCATGAGGCCAACAAGTACTCAGGCACCTCCTTTACCAGTACCGCGCGTGCTTTACCCGGCACCATGCGGTCGGGTTCGTCATCGTCCCCCGTTACTTCGAAACAATACTCCACATCAGATAAGAGCAACTTTTCCCTGTGCCTGTAAATGTCCTGGTCAATACGCAGCATCACAGCACCACCGGGTATACCCCAGGAAAGCCCCGGTGCCTTCACCTCCTCCACAATACAGGGAGGCGCGTTAAAATGGAAAACATGCTGCGGCATAGCCTTACCGCTCAGGTACTTCCTCCTGTTCTCATGCAATTCCAGACGATACGTTGCGCCCGGTTCCGTTTCATTGTCGAAACGAATATGAAGCGTATCCTGATCACTCCATAACACACTTGGGCAAGAGCCGGCAGAGGGTTGAATCTCGACCGACGCGCCAGTCTGCCGGTACAGCGCAGACTCAGGAACCACCGGTTCTTTGAAAGAAATCTGCGCTGATTTTTCCCCTACTGTAACCTGAGCAGAGGCGTCCTCAGCCGCACCAGCAATACCCAGTGCGGCTACCAATAACGAGCCCAAATGAATCCATGTTTTCATGTTTCTACTTCTTAGGTGTTACTCAAACGTTTTTTATCTATGAAAATGAATTTTAAGTTAAAAATCCCCCCCTCCGGAGAGAGGGGACTGAAGTTAATGAGATATAATCACCGCGTTGGGGGAGAGGCCGTAGGTCTGCGGCTCGTACATGAGCTGAGCCTGGGCGGGCGGGGCGGTGGAGGTACCGGCGCGCTTCACTCGGGCAAAGTAGCTCATGTTGAGCAGGTCGCGCCCGCCCCAGCGCGTGCAGAAGCCGCGTACGCGGTAGGACAGGTACTCCTTGTGGTCGAACCAGTGGCTCCACGGGCTCCACTCCAGCCCGGCAGCCTGCGAGGGAACATTCGGGTTGATGGCTTCCATACAGGCGGGCAGGTAGTCCTCCAGCACGAAGTACTCCAGCTCGCGTTCGCTCTTAGCGCAGGTGAGCGTCACGCGCACCACATCGCCCACGTTAAACTCGCGAGCCTCGCGCCACACACCGTCAGCCCCGCGCTTCTCGTAAATGCGGGTGATTTGCAGCCCCTTCTCCGTCACGCCCGGGTAGTCCGTCTTTTCCGGCAGCGCCTTGGCTTTCACGGTCAGGTACGCGGTGCCTGCCACGGGGGTCAGGGTGGCAGCCTCATCATCCGAAAGAGTCACCGGCTCACGCCCGACAACAACCACCCGCCCACTTGCCGTGGTGAGAGTTGCCTGAGCCTCGGATTCAAGGGGCGTAGTATGCAGGAACTCATGCAGCGCAATGAATACCCACCCGCTGTCCCAAGTGGAAAGATAGCACTTCTCGCCGCCTACCGTGCGCAACCAGCGGTTGAAAGCCGGGTAAAAATCCGCCTTTGCCTTACGCAAGTCAGCCAGCAGGCGCAGAGACGCCGTTGCCAAACGGCTGCTGAAGCGGTCGGCGATTTCGCCTTTCTGCCCGGCAGCGGCCTCGGCCAATGCAGCATCCGCCAGCACAAGGTCACCGCAGGCTCGCCCCACGGCATAGCGGGTAAAGACGCCGGGCTTGTCCTGCTTCGTCAGCTCGCGCAACAGGTAGGTGCGCAGTTTGGCCTGAGCCTCGGCCGGCACCTCATACCCGGCCTCGGCGGCGAAGCTGAGCACCAGCGCCGCCTGAGCAGAGGCCCAGTAGCAACTCTCGCCACTGTTCCAGTAGCTCAGACCGCCATCCTTCTGCTGCCTGCTCAGCAGCGTGGCAATGGTGCCCTCCACCACTGCCCGCACTTCATCCTTGCTCTTTTTCTGCAAGTCGGGACAATAGGGAGCCAGGCGCTCCTGCAACAGCCAGGGCAGCAGGTTAGAGGCGCGTTGCTCCGTGCAGCCGTAGGGGTATGAGAGCGCAAAACCCAGGCAGCTCTGCAACTGCTGCAAGGGGGCGGCACACAGCTCCGCCTCCACCCGCAGGTCGCGGGCGCCCCGCAGCTCCGGCGCCAACAGGTCATGCACCTTCAGCGGAGCATCGCCGGCACGCAGGGCAAGGTGATGGGCTGCCTGCAACACAGGCGCCGGGAAACGCACCGGGAAGCACCCCTGCACCGCATCGCCGCCGTTCTCGCTCACAGCCTGCCATTGCAGCGTGCGCTCACCCTCGGCGGTGGCAGTCACATCGAAATACAGCGTTGCGGACTCCCCGGCAGCCAGGCTGACCTGCTGCGGCGCGGCGTCCCCCTGCATGGAAACCGTCCAGGTGCCGGCGGCGGCGGTGTTATTTGTCAGGCTGACGGGCAGGCGCAGGGCATCGCCCACACTCATGAAAAGCGGTGTACCGGGCGTCAGCATCACGGGTTGCTGCACCACCAGTTCCGCAGCCCCATTGCCGAAGGAGCAACCATCCGCCCCCTGCACCACCGCCATCACGCGGTAGGTAGTCAGAGTATCCGGCAGTGCCATTTCGACGCTGAAACACCCCTCCGCATCCGTAAGCAAAGCCGGCTGCCACAGCGGAGTGGGGGTGAAATCCCGCCTCAGACGCAACTGAGACGGCGATACCGAGCCACCCAGGCCGCAGCCCAGCCCCAAGCCTCCTTCCTCCCACAAGGAATCGACCTCAGCCAACGCATAAGCGCGAGATACCCCACCCCACGTGTTACGATAGGCTCCCCCGGTAAAGCCGCACGAGACGGAGATACCGGACTCACTCGAATGCGCGTATTCGCACCACAGGGGATCCCGCCGGAACGGCACCACCTTCGGCTCCACTTTATAGAGCTGCGGTAAGGTAAAGGGATATTCACCCACCCCATGCCACATGCAAAAAGCAGCCGGCAAGGTTGGCAGAAACACCTCCCAGGGCTCAGGCAGGGTATAGCGGCTCACCGATAGCATGCCGACATCCACAGCCCACAGGCACACGGCAGCATGTGCCACGGGGGAGCCATCCGCACCGAGCACGCGGCCGCCCACCTGCACACGGGTACCGGGAGCCTGAGCTCCCTGCGGCAACTGCCACTCCACCTTCAAGCTATTATCCGCCATGGGGACATTCACGTCAAAAGACAGCACCTCGGCTCTGCTGTAGCTGCCGTTTTTCTGCAACGGCAGCAGCAGCGCCCCGGCCACCCGGCCTTGCACCCCTGCCGGCAGCGGCAAGCGCAGCTCCTGTTCCCCGGCCTGTACCTCCACCACATCCCGGTGCAAGCCCTGCGACGTGCAGAGCAACACCACCGCACGCCCACCGGAGCCGAAACGCGTGGACACCAGAAGCTCCCGCCCCTGCACGCGAGCCTCCACCCGCTTGCATACGCTATTCTGCCCGGACCGCGCCCTGTGGCAGGATAAATGCAGTGTCTCCTCCACGCGGTTGCCGGCGGGGTCCACCCCCTTCACCTTCAACCGAGGGGAAAAGTGCCTCACATGCCCCATCTTCTTCTCCCGCTCCTCCCTCAGTCGGTGCAGCAGCTGCTCCGACACCGGCTTCACCCCGTCTTGGCAATGAGCCGGCACGGTGATGCTCTGCTGCCACACACACTGCTCCTGCATGCGGTAAAATACCACACCGTTGGGCAGCTTCTCAGGCACCAACACCGGCGCCAGCAGGCTCAGCTCCAGCTCCTGAGCACGCTCCAGCGGCTTCATGCCTGCCGCACCGGCACGCGTAAGCCCTATGACAGGCGCCATATCATTGACTTCACAGACACCCCAAATGCAGAAGTCCGCAGGGCATAATGTCTTGTGCAGATGCGGCAGGCGCACATATTCATGCCTGCCGTTGCTCACGCTACCACTCACACTCAGCTCGCAGGACTCTCCCGCTGCCCACTCCGGCCGCTCTCCCGGCGTCAGCTCATGCACAACACAACCGGCGGCGTCCAGCGGCAGATTCAGCTCATACTCATCATCCCCCATTTCCACATGGGCATGCAACACAGCATCCGCCGGCGGCAGACCATCGAAGCCACACGCCTGTACCCGCAGTGTAACCCGCTCGGGGCGCACGGCATCTGCCACCAGTTCACCCTGCACATCAAAACTATCCCGCCGATACTCCTCGCACTCCACGCTCAAGCCCCCCCGCACGCCATCGGCACCGGTGACAGTCACCTCGTAATCGCCCACAGCGGCCTCTGCCTCCTTTGGCAGCTGCCAGTCCAGGTAAGCAGAGCCATAGGCATCGAGCTTCAGGCTGCCCTCATGGCAAAGCTGCTCCCCCTTTCGTATCGTGACCCGAAGCTCTTGCCCGGCAGGAGGCAGCGCGAGTTTACCGGCCGCATCCCACCCACGCACCATAACCCCCAGGTGCAGGGTATCCCCGGGGCGGTACACCCCACGGTCGGCAAACAAGCTCACTCGCTCACCGGCTTTCTCCGACTCCGAGGCATCAAGCCATACTTCGATCACAGTCGGGGTAAAATCCTCCCCACTCTGCACCAGCACCACATCCCGAATAGAAGACTCGCTCGCAACCACCTTTTCACCCAACGGGAAAGACCCCAAGTGCTTGTAGCTCCCGGCGCGAACATCTGCATAGATTTTCACCTCACCCTGCTGTATCGGCGAACCATCGCTCAGGCGCACGGCCAGTACTCTGTCGCCGAGCGCATAGGCCTTCATATCCGTCACCAGCAACACATAGTAACGCTCACACTCCTGCGGGGCAGTTGTCTCGCCGGGGGCGGTCAGCACCTGCTGCGCGGCATCCGGACGCGCCTTTACAGAAAGCACATACACCCCCGGCTTCTGCCCGAAGCCGGGTACCTCATCCAGCGGCAGTTCCACCTCCTGCACCCCGAGCGTAGGAAGCGCCGGGGAAAACACCTTTTCGTCCCCGAACAGGGAGAACAACGCATCGCGCGCATCCTCATCCGCCGCTATCCCGCCCCAGGAAATCAGCGTTTTCAGGCAGTCACGCAGCCGCAGATACTGCTCCGCATCCAACCGAGCCGCTCGCACGACCAGTTCGCTGCTGCCCACGCAGTGCATCTTCAACCCGTGCGCCCCATGCAGCGGCATGAGCATCAGCGGCATCTTCCAGCCGTCCTCCACCCATGGCAGCACGGGCATCAGCGGATTCAGCGCAAAGGGAATCTGCTGCTCCTGCTGCATGCACAACCCGCCGGCAGCCTTTGTACCCGCAGGCAGGGTCAGCCGCAGCGGCACCGGCAACTGCTGCACGCCTTCCACCCACATACCAACGCCACCTACCAATCGGCACGGGAGCTCCACATACGCCTCCTTACCCCGGCCAGCGTAGCCCCGGTACGATGGTGGGGGGGCATAAGTAAAACGAATCTCCTGCCCGGCAAGTTTCAGCACCTTGCTGCGACCATCTGCCGCAGGCTCCGCCACCACCTCACCACCGGCAATACCCAGCTTGCGGAAAATTTCCTCCGCCTCTGCCGCCGCCACCGGAGCCCCGAAACACAGCTCCATATACAGGCGCACCCTCCCCTCCTGCACCACGGGAATCAGGCGCGGCAGACAACGCAACTCTTTCTCAAAACACCCCTCCGGGAGCATCTCGCGCTCCGACCACTGCACCACCCCCTGCGGATGCTGCATGCGCAACTCCCACCGGCAGCCGCTCAAATCCTCCACCGGCTCCACCATCACCACACCCGGCACAGGGCTCTGCGGCGTCAGCGCTGCCCAATCTGCCGCCGTTGCCTCGCCCATGCAGGCTGCCACCAGCTCATCAGGCAGCTCCTCCGCCCGCGCAGCACGCGCTCGCCCCGGCACCTCTTGCTGCACCTGCCCCGACGAATCCAGCACGGCAAAACGATATTCCGCCCCCGATGCAACAGCCGTAAACGCCGCGTTGCGGTAGTACGCCTGCTCCGCCTGCAACAACACCGCCCCACCGGGAATCCCCCAGGATACCCCCGGCCGTTCCACCTCCTTCACCCGACACGGCGGTGCAACAAACTCGACCACACCCCCGGGCAACGCCTTACCGCTCAGATAGCGGCGCTTCTCCTCCGGCAGCTCCAGACGGTAGGTCGCCCCCGGTACCGTTCCCCGCTCAAACGTGACGGTCAGTTCATCCTGATCCGTCCATCGCAACACGGGCTTGCTACCGGCCGACACCTGCAAGCCCTCCGCACTCTCCACATCGTTCGTATACAAAGCCGAGCTTGTCACCACCGGCTCCTCGAATCGAATAAGCAACTGTTCAGACTCCTCCGTCACCTGATAAAACGACTCCTCCGCCGCGCCGAGCATCCCCGGCACAGCAGCCAACGCAACACCCATTTGTACCCACAATTTCATATTCTTCTATCTATTAGAGGCGTTTCACCAACACATTTTGTTGCACAAAACAGTCATTTTCCTCAAAAAAAACGTCACCCTCACTCCATGCGGCTCATCGGTGCCTCTACAAATTGGTGTTTTTCTACATTTACAATCTACAATTTACAATTGACAAAG
>JAUNRE010000075.1 GCA_030535795.1 Akkermansia sp. | reverse complement strand
AAGCTGAGGAGGCCGACAGCAGTGTGGTTCTCAGTCATTTCAGGGTGTTTTTTGGGGGAGCAAGCGCGGCCGTCTCCGGGCTCACGCCCTACGCCGAGGTGTGCTGTCGCCCTCCGGGCTGATGAATTCCGCGCCTGGCGGCGCATGGGTAGCAGAGCTTAGCTGCAGTTACTGCCCGCGCTTTAAGCCGCGGGCACAAGCGGTTGTCTTAGCTACGCATCCCCGCGCGGGCGACAGCCCGCCGAACTTTCAAATTCGACCTTCGGAATTCGACCATCGTACTTCCACAAATTGCTATTTTCCTGCATATTTCAACGCGCAGCTTGCTTCTTTATTTCTCTTGCGGCCAGTGAGAGCTGAATAGCGTTGGCCATATTGTGGCAGAACACGTAGAAAACCGGGCCGATATAAGCCAGCGGCGTCGCGTAACTTTGCCCGGCGATGTAGAGGGTGAGAATGGTGTTTTTCTGGCCGAGAGCCTGCGAGCACTCTCGCTTGAGGGAGGGATAGCCGAGCCTGTAGCCGGCAAAGAAGCCCACCGCGCACACAGCCGAGGCTCCCAGCGCCATGGGCAGCATATCCATCAGCGAATAATCCATGGCAAGGATGCGGTGAGTTCCGATGGCCGAAACGATAATCAGATTAAAGTTCCAGATGCCGAGCGAGACATCCTTGAGGCGTCCGGCCCATTGCTTACAGGGGGGATAAGCCAGGCGCAACACACAAGCAACAAGAGCCGGGATACCCAGCACGATGCCGATTTGCTGAGCCACCATGAGCATGAGCTCCGTATAACTCAATTCCGGTGACTGCACAATGAAAGGCAACACAAAGGGAGTCAACACGGCAAACACAGCCTGGCTGAGCACCATGGCTGTCGTGATAAACCCGACATTGCCCCGCAGCAGGTGCACGATGATGGGCGCAGCCGAGGCAATCGGTGCCGCGCCGCAATAATACACTGCCTCTGCCAGCACAGGGTACCCCGCTGCATGAGCGGCAAACCAGCCCACAATCCACACGACCTGGAGCGCCAGCAGCACCCACAGGTGCATGAGGCGGGGCTTAAGCTGCGACACATCCAACCCCAGGAAGGTGATGGAGAGCATCAGGGTAATACCAATGGGGAGCAGCCAGCCAAACGCATGAATCTCGGCATGCAAAAATCCGCCCACCAGAAACGAGAGCACCATCAGGAAGCTGCGCAACTGCTGCTTCATAAATCAGTTATCATTCTTTTCCTCAGCATTGCGGCGTGCCGCCAGCAGCGTGGCTGCATCCCCGGCTGCGGGTTTGGGATAGGCGATGCGGTTGTGATTCATGGTGCGCAGGGTCACGAAAAATGCCTCTTTCATGCGCGAGATTTCGCCAAGCGTCAGCCCGCTGTCCTGCAAGTGGCCATCCAGTATGCGGCCTTTGAAGATGCCCTCAATCATGTTGCGGATATCATCCTCGGTGGGGTGTTGCAGGGAGCGCGTGGCGCTTTCCACGGCATCGGCCATGCTCACAATGCCGGATTCGCGGCTCTGCGGTATGGGGCCGGGATAGGTGAAAATCCCTTTATCGACCTCATCCGGACAGGTATCCGTAAGGCCGTCATCAAATTTCTTCTTTTCTTTCTCGTAGTTGTCAAGAGCCTTACGGTAAAAGAAATAAGCCGTTGTCACGCCATGGTGTTCGCGGATGACGTCGATGATACGCGGATTGAGCTTCAAATCGCGCGCCAGCTGCTCGCCCTCTGCCACATGCCCGGTAATGATGCGGGCGCTGGCCTCGGGGGTCAGGTCGACATGGGGAGTCATGGTCTGGTCCACGATATTCTCCGAGAAATACTGGGGATTCTTCACCTTGCCGATATCGTGGTAAAGCCCGCAGACACCGGCGCGTGTCACATCGGCGCCGATGGCCTCAGCCGCGGCTTCTGCCAGGCGCTGCACATACAGACTGTGGTGGAAGGTGCCGGGCGCGGTAATCTGCAGCTTCTTGAGCAAGGGGTGGTTCATATCCGCCCATTCCAACCAGGTAATGTGAGTGGAGATAGCAAAGAGGCTCTCCAGCATGGGCATGACTCCATTCACGATGACCGCCAGCAGAAAGTTGACACCCAGTGCCATAAGCAGCATGGTGATGATGGAAGTAGCATCCAGCCCGCCGCGAACTTCCAAACCGCCTTTATGCAGTGCCGTCAGCCCGAGGGTGACGACAAACACCACAAAGCCAGTCTTAAAGCCGGAGTAGAGAATCTGCTGGCGCTTGCGGAGGTGTCCGCAGATAGCAGCAGCCACCACACCTGTCAGCAGGCTGATGGCTACGTAATCCACAGCAAAAAACGGAGCCCCCGAGGCAGGAAAAAGGGCTATACCGAACAGCGAGCAACACAGCGCCACATACACACCCATGGAGCGGTTGATGAGCACGGCCGCAACCGCCGGCGCCAGCATGTACGGCAACACCAGCAATTTCTGCCACTCTACCACCCCCGGTACGCGGGGCCAGAGGGAATTAACCACATAGATGGCGAACATCTGTGCCAGCACGCACAGCACACACAGCATGGCGCGGCCTTTCGTCATCTCGCCCTTGCGATGCCCCAGCCCATAGTAGAATACCGCCGCGAACGAACAAACCAGCACCCACACAGCACGGTAGGCGCTTTGCAACGGCGTTTCGCCCACGCTGTAGGCCAGCACACACAGCACCGCTATGCCCAGCACGGCCAATAACAGCATGTGCTGCGACATACGGGAGCCGCCTTCGGAAGGGCGGAAAATGGAGGAAATCAAACTTGCCATATCGTCTCTTGCGACGGTTATTATACGCATTGCCTCCTGTGTTGTCAAGCAGTCATTTTCCGCTTGACTTGCACCGTTATCTATGCTAATAACCCGAGTATGATATCGAAACTACTCTCCGTAATGCTTATACTGGCCGGCTCAGTCTGCGCCGCGCAGGATTCGTTTGCCCTGCAACTCTTCCGCCATGCGGCTCGCACCGCCGATGGAAAGAGCGTTGTTCTTTCTCCCATCGGGGTCGAACAGACGCTGCGTCAAGTAGCCCCGGGCACAGGCGGCGCCACCCGCGCGCAGCTCGATTCCCTGCCATTCGGGAAGCCCTTTATCGCGACAGAAAGCAATGTGGCGCCCCTGATAACCCAGGCCGTGTTTGCAGATGAAACACTGCCGCTGACGCCCGCCGCCGGGGAGGTAAAGCGCATACCGCTCACCCAAGCCCCGCAGAAAGCCGTGGAGGCTATCAATGCTTGGGGAAACATGGCGACAAAGGGGCAGATAAATCCCCTGCTCGACAGCGCCGCATGCCTTTCACCCAATTCACGGCTGCTGGTAATCAATGCCATTCATCTGAAGGCCGACTGGCAGTATGCCTTCCCGCCGGAAGGCACCGAGGAGATGGATTTTACCTACAGCGACGGAGAGGAAGGCACAGTGCAGCTGATGACCGGCGACAGAGAGTTCGCGGCAGCAGGCGGGCGCAACTGGCGAGCCGTGGCTCTGCCCTACAGCGGCGCCGACAAAGCGAAGCAACCGGTCTATTTCGTTGCCATCCTCCCCCGAGCTGATGCCGCCGGGTTCGCGCAACACCTCACCGATGACGCGCTGAACATCATACGCCGCAAACTCCGCGAAAAACACTACACCACTCGGGTGGGGCTTCCGCGATTCTCTTCTCGCAGCAAACTGCTCGATTTTTCCGCCACCCTGAAAGAGCTCGGGCTTCGCCACATCTTTTCACGCGAGGCTGATTTCACTCCGTGGACGAGCGCACCGATCCGGCTGGCATCCGTTCGCCAGAAAGCAGCGGTGGAAATAACGGAAAACGGCACCACCGCAACGGCTCTCACCGTTGCCGAGATGGATGATGAGGGCGAGGAGGCTAATTGCCTCTATTTCACGCGCCCCTTCGTCTGGTTCATCGGCACATTGGAGCCGGACAGCACGCCGCTTTTCATGGGGATATGGGAAGGGCCGGAACGCCCCTGAACCTCAGCGGAGCAATTTCACACAGATAACCCCGGGCAACACCTTTTCCACAGCGTATGAGGCAAACACCTGCGTTCCCAGTTCGGCGTGAGCCTTGCGGATAAGGTGTTCAGCAGCGTTACGTCCGCCCCCGGCACGAAGCTCCTCCACATAGGCTGTGATGTAGTTATTATCCGCAGCGGGTTGGCGAAGCCCCCACTCTGCGAGCTCGCGCACGGTTCCGAACGACCTGTGGCGCATAGGGTAATACAACTCGGGTGAGGTAGCAGCGGGATACAGCGAACGATTCCAACGGTGGTCGCGCGCCAGCAGGGTGTCAGGTAAGGCAAAATGCGTATGATAAATGCGCCCTCTGTCATCCGGTCGGGGGTCGCTGTAGGTGCAATCCACATGCACCCATTTCCCCTCCAGCCGCACCAGGTTCCAGCAGTGGTTCACCCCATTGACGGTGCCGGCTACGAATTTATTGTCGATACCGGCGATAGTCAGCATCAAACGGTAGGCTCGGGTATAGGAATCGCACACCCCCCTCCCGCCATTGAGCAGGTTGGCCGTCGCATTGGCTGTATCATGCACAGCGTGCGAGTCTGCGTACTCAGAGCGCTGCACCAGAAAGTCGTGCAAGGCCAATGCGCGGTCGTAGTCGGAGCGGTAGCGGGCACGCACATCGCGCACCGCAGCCTCGGCCACGCCCAGCGCCCGGCTCTGGGCGGCTGTCAACTTGCTGCGCAATGACGGGTTGCGATAGGCACGCAGCATGATTTCTCCATCCGCATAGCAGGGCAGCAGCGTCACTTCCTCCCCGCGAGTACGGATATTGAACGCTACAGCCACGCCACCCTTCAGCAGGTGATTAGCAAGATTCCGAGCGCGCCCGTAGGTATCCGCCCCCGGTAAACGAAAGCTGATGGCGGCCGACAACGCATCCAACTGCTTCTCCGCATGTCGAAGCGCCTGAGCATCCGTAGCCAGCACAGGCACCACACCGCCCGCAGGCACCGCCGTCGCAGGCGATGGCAAACTTCCACACCCCGCAAGGCTGAGTAGAACAAGAGTCCATGCGATTCTCTTCATGCTTCCATTCTAACACAGCCCTCACAGGCGGTAAAGAATAAAAGTCACGAGAGGCAACAATTACAATGTAGGAGTACGAGGGACGAATTCCGAGGTCGATTTTGAAAGTTAGTCGAGCCCCGCGCCGCGGAGCTTCTCTACTTCTAACTGCGGAATTCGACCTTCGCCCTTTTCACTCGTCAGCTTGCACGGATATGACGTCGCGCAGGCTTGACATCACAACCGTTCAGGCGCATACTCAGCTGTGCTATGTTAAACCTTTATGATACACAGTCGGGGGCGATGAAGCCCGTGCAGGCAGAAGACGGCAAACAGCTGCGCTTCTACTGTTGCGGCCCGACCGTGTACGCCGCAGCTCATATCGGCAATTTCCGCACCTTTGTGGTGCAGGACGTCTTCCGCCGTGTTGTCGAACTGGGAGGCCTGCGCACCAAGCATGTGCGCAACCTCACGGACGTCGATGATAAAACCATCCGCAACTCTCAGGCTCAGGGCATGCCGCTGGGCGAATACACGGCTAAGTGGACAGCTAAGTTCCACGATGACTGCAAGGCTCTCAACTGCCTTGCCCCGCATGTAGAGCCCAGCGCCGTGGGGCATATCAAGGAGCAGCTCGACATCGTGCAGAAGCTCATCGACTCCAACCACGCCTACCGAAGCGACGACGGCTCCGTCTACTTCCGCATCTCCTCCTACGCCGATTACGGCCGCCTGGCACACCTCGACCGCCAGGAGCTCGACCTTGGCAAAACCGCCAACACTCGCGCCGATACGGATGAGTACGAAAAGGACAGCGTGGCCGACTTCGTGCTGTGGAAAGCCCGCCGCCCGGAAGACGGCCCCAACTACTGGCCGTCCCCCTGGGGCGAGGGGCGTCCCGGCTGGCACCTGGAGTGCTCGGCTATGAGCCACAAGTACTTGGGCGACACGTTCGACCTGCATTCCGGCGGTGTGGATTTGGTATTCCCGCACCATGAGAACGAGATAGCGCAGAGCCGATGCGCCTGCGGCGGCGAGTTTGCTCGCCACTGGTTCCACGTCACCCACCTGCTGGTGGATGGCGCCAAAATGAGCAAGAGCCTCGGCAACATGTACACGCTCGACCAGCTGCAGGAAATGGGCTACACCCCCGCAGCCCTGCGCTATGTGCTGGCAGGTGCCTACTACCGCCGCCCGCTCAATTTCACCCTCTCGGGCATGAAGGACGCCACCAGCGCCCTGAACAAGCTGGGGCGCTTCGACAAGGAGCTTGCCAAGGCCTCCGGCGCCAAGGAGCCCACATACCGCGACCTCGTCAAGAAAGCCCCTGCTCTCGGCGTCTTCCAACCCGCCTGGGATAGCCTGGAGGACGACCTGAACAACCCGGAAGCTCTCGGCCATGTGTTCAGCGCCATCAAGGGCATCAAGCCCGCAGAGCTGGATGCCGCAGCGGCCACCGACACCTGGAAAGCCTTCCGCTTCATCATGGAAGCACTGGGCTTGCAGCTGCCTGACCCCGATGCCGATATTGAGGTGCCCGACGACATCAAAGCCATAGCGGATGAACGCTGGGCTGCCCGCCTGGCCAAAGACTGGGCCACGGCAGATGCGCTGCGCGGTAGGCTGGCGGAGCTCGGCTGGGCAATGAAGGACGGCAAAGACGGTTACAAACTCACCAAGGCATAACAGACGATGGACAACAAAGATCTTTCCCTGCTCGGCAAACACACCGAGTTCTACCGCACCCCCGAGGAGGCTAAGCTGGAGGCGTTCCCGAACCGCAGCCCGCAGCGCCCGTACGTCGTGACGCTCACCACGCACGAGTTTTCTTCCCTCTGCCCCGTCACCGGGCAGCCGGACAGCTGCGAGCTCACCATCACCTACACACCGGCCGATAAGGTAGTGGAAACAAAGAGCCTCAAGTACTACCTGGTATCATTCCGCAATTACGCCGCGTTCAATGAGCAGGTTGTCAACCGCATTCTCGATGACCTCGTTGCTGCGGTCGACCCGGCATGGATGAAGGTGGTAGGTAAGTTTGGCGCCCGCGGCGGCATTCAGCTCACCTGCACTGCGGAGCACAAGCCCGAGAACCGCCCTGCATGAACGTAGCCGTCCTGCTTTCCGGCGGTCTTGATTCGACCACCGCACTTCACTGGGCACACCATCACCACAAGGTGGTGTGTGCCCTTTCCTTTGACTACGGCAGCAACCACGCCGCGCGAGAACTGGCCTGCGCCCGCCGGCAGGCTGACCTGCTCGGTGTCCCGTATCATGAGATTGACCTGCGCACTATCTCTGCCCACTTGCAAAGCGCCCTGCTCAGCGGCGCGGATGCCATCCCCACGGCCGATTATGCCGAGGAGAATCTCAGGCAAACCGTCGTCCCGTTCCGCAACGGCATTTTCCTGGCCATTGCCGCCGGTATTGCCGAAAGCAATGGTGCCGAGGGCATCGTCATAGCAGCTCACGGCGGCGACCACGCCCTGTACCCGGATTGTAGGGAGGATTTCATGGATGCCATGGCGGCCGCCATTGCGCGCGGCACCTACGCCAACCTGCAAATCCTGCGCCCCTTTATCACCCACACCAAGGCGCAAATCACCGCCCTCGGGGCAGAGCTCGGGGTCGACTTCTCCCAAACATATTCCTGCTACTGCGGGCGGGAGCTGCACTGCGGCTGCTGCGCCACCTGCCGTGAGCGCCGCGAGTCCTTTACCGCGGCATCCGTGCCCGACCCCACCGTATACGAAAGCTGACCCACCCCCCTGCCATGTATTACCCCTTCATTCGCTGGTCGACACCGCATATTGTGGCACTTATTCTGACGGTGCTGGTAGCTGTTATCGTGCTGTGGGAGGGCAGCCGTATGGAGGAACACAAGCGTTTCATCCTGTGCCGCGTGCTGGGCGGCATCGTTCTCTTTCAGCTGGTGAGCGAGTTTATCTGGCGCGCACTGGTGGATGACTATGGCCCCTGGCAATACAACCTGCCGCTGCATTTCTGCTCCTTCATGAGCGTGTTTGCCTTTATCGCGCTGTGGTGGCGCGTGCGCTGGGCGTGTGCCATCGTCTACTTCGGCGTGCTGGCAGGCAGTATTCAGGGGCTTATCACCCCGGCCATGGCAAACGGGTACCCGAGCATGGCTTTTTTTGTGTTTTTCATAGCCCACAGCCTGCTGCTGATTGTGGCTCTGGCTATCCCCGTGCTGTTGGGATGGCGCGCTCGCGGGTGGGATGATCTGCGCACTCTGCTGATAATGGATGCCTATGTGCTGCTGGTACACCCTATCAACCTGTACCTCAACACCAACTACGGTTACACCATGGGGCCACCCATCCCCGGCACCCTGCTCGACTACCTCGGCCCCGCCCCTTGGTACTACCTGTGGGCTCAGCTGCCGGTGCTCGCCCTGCTGCGCCTGCTCATGCTCCCCGTGCATGACAGAAACGCAGAGTAACCCACGCCCGCGTATCACGGAGTGGAGCGAATTAATTAATTGAAGTAGTGAAACCATGGCAGAAAAATTCGACATCAACAGCTTAAACGAAGCACAGCGGCAAGCTGTGCAGACTCTTACCGGCCCGGTGCTCATTCTGGCCGGCGCCGGCACGGGTAAGACGCGTACCGTTACCTGCCGCATTGCCAACATGATTGACAAGGGGGTGAACCCCGCCGGCATCCTCGCCCTCACGTTCACCAACAAGGCCGCCAACGAAATGGCTGACCGCGTAGCCGGACTGGTGGACCGCAAAGCCGCCCGTAAAATGACGGTGTGCACATTCCATTCCCTCTGCGTGCGCATCCTGCGGCAGGATATCGGCAAGCTCGGCTACAAGGAAAACTTTTCCATCTATACCGGCAGCGACCAGAGCGGGCTGCTCAAGCGCCTCATCATGGAATACGGCGCCCGCCGCGAAAAGCTGGAACCGGCACAGGTGATAGCCGAATACTCCCGTGTGCGCAACATGGGGTTGGATTACAAGGATATAGAGGACACGCTCATCTCTGCTGTGGCCGGTGCATACCAACGCGAGCTGCGCGCTCAGAACGCGGTGGATTTCGATGACCTGCTCATCCTCACCGAACGCCTCCTACGCTGCTACCCGGATGTGCATGACAAGTGGAACCGCCGTTTCAATTTCATCACGGTGGATGAGTTCCAGGACACCAACTCACTGCAGATGAGCCTGCTGCGCCAGCTGGTGGGGCCGGAGCACAACGTTTGCGTGGTGGGGGACGATGACCAATCCATCTATGGCTGGCGCGGTGCCCAGATTTCCAACATCCTGGACTTCGAGAGTTTCTTCCCCAACCCCACCGTCATTAAGCTCGAGGAAAACTATCGCTGCACCAAGCAAGTGCTCGATTGCGCCAATATCCTCATCCGCAACAACGCAGGACGCCGTGAAAAAACGCTGCGAACCAACAAAATAGGAGAGTATCCTGTGCGTCTGCTGGCTATGCCCGGGCCGGAGGAAGAATCGGAGTTCATGGCCGATGAAATCGAACAGATTCACCTGCGTGACCGCCTGCCGTGGGAATCCTTTGCCGTGCTCTTCCGAGCCAATGCTCAAAGCCGCGCCCTCGAAATGGCGCTGCGCGAACGCCACATCCCCTACCGCATGGTCGGCACTAAGAGCTTTTTCGACCGCCGCGAGGTGAAGGATCTCATCAGTTACCTCCAAATGATGGATAACCCGGATGCGGATTTGCACCTGCTGCGCGTGCTCAATACGCCGCCGCGCGGTATCAGCGCCAACACGGCATCCTTTGCCATCGACTGGAGCCGCGAAAACAAAAAAAGTATCTGGGCCACCCTGCTCGACCTCTCTTTCCTCGCCGAGTGCTCCACACGCTCCCAGAACAGCATCGCCGCTTTCACCGAGCTGGTGACCCGCTACGGTACGGAGTTTGCCCAGAGCGAGCGCCCCTTCGTCGATATTATTTCCGATTTCCTCAAGGAAACACAGTACGAGGAATACATTTCCAAAAACTGCAAGACGGAAGAGGAGAAAAACCGCCGTCAATCCGCTATCGATGACATTAAATCCGCCCTGCGGCAGTTCTGGCTCCCCGGCGCTAAGCTGACCGATTTCCTCTCCAAAATCAACCTGGACAACGATCGGGATGACGACGACATCGAAGCCAAAAGCGGGGTCTGCCTCATCACCATGCACGCCGCCAAGGGGCTGGAGTTCCCCCAAGTTTACATCGTCGGCGTAGAGGAAGGGCTCCTACCCCATACCCGCTCGGTAGATGAGGGAAACCTCGATGAAGAGCGCCGCCTCTTCTATGTGGGTATTACCCGCGCACGCGAGCGCCTGACCATGACCTACTGCGCCAAACGCACGCGCTACGGCCAGCAGGAGCGCTGCCAACCCTCCTGCTTCATCTCCGAAATCCCCCACCGTCTTTACGAGTTTATTGATTATGATAAACTCATGAAAACGCCGCTCACCGATGACCAGTGCGAGGACGCCATCGCTTCCCTCCGCGCCCTGCTCGATGATTAGGTCGCCCCGCAAGCACTGCTCCCCAGCAGGGGCTGCGCTCGCTCTCGCTCGCTTACCCCTGCCTTTCTGCTTTCGCCCGCATGCGGGCATTGGAATGAGGCTCGCCATTCGTCTCGCAGGCGTTTCGCCTCCCCGCGAGCGCAGCGAGCCGTACATCAACGTCCCTGCAAGGGACGACAGATGATAGGCAGGGGTGAGCGTGCGCCGCACGCGCAGCCCCTGCTCAACAACAAAAAAACACATCGAGCCCCGTGAAACGGTGGCGACAGCCGCATGGAATATAGCGGCGGCTACCGCATGGCATCCGCTTCCGCTGTCGCCCCGTTCCCACGGGGCTTCATATTTGTTTTGCTCCCCAGCAGGGGCTGCGCTCGCTCACGCTCGCTTACCCCTGCCTTTCTGCTTTCGCCCGCAAGCGTGCATTGGAATGAGGCTCGCCATTCGGCTCGCAGGCGTTTGCTTACCGCTATTCCACCCCCGCGAGCACTGCGAGCCGTACATCAACGTCCCTGCAAGGGACGACAGATGATAGGCAGGGGTGAG
>JAUNRE010000074.1 GCA_030535795.1 Akkermansia sp. | reverse complement strand
TCTTAGCCGGGGCAGCAGCAGGGGCGGCAGCCTCAGGGGCGGGTGCGGGAGCCGGTTCCTGAGCCATAGCGAAAGCGCTGCCAAGGGCGGCAACGGCAAGAATAGCAGTTTTCTTCATCTCTTTGTCTGGTTTGAGTTTTCCATGCCCCGGCACAACAAGCGCCGCAGAATGGGTCACCCGCATGGTACCATAGACACCCACTAAGGTCAACAATAAGCAGACGCAACACACGCAAAAATATGGCAAAAATCAGCAATCGCCCCTGCCGATGGCTTCTTTTGGCTTGCCATTCATGATGAATCAGCTATAATAGCGCGGGCGCACCTGCAAGAGACAGAGCCGCGCCGCAGAACCCCGAAACCAGAAATCGACACATGATGACAAATCCCCGAGTCGCAATCGTTGGCGCTACCGGAGCGGTAGGCGTCGAGCTTCTTACCTGCCTTGAGAGCCGCAATTTCCCGCTGGCCTCGCTGAAACTTCTGGCTTCCAAACGTTCTGCCGGTAAACAGGTAGCATTCCGCGGTGAGATGCTTACGGTGGAAGAGCTGACGAAGGATTCCTTTGCAGATGTGGACCTGGCGTTGTTTGCCGCCGGTGGTGATATTTCGCGCGAATACGCCCCCATCGCGGGTGCTGCGGGCTGCGTGGTTGTGGATAACTCCAGCGCTTTCCGCCAGGATGCGGATGTCCCCCTCGTGGTGCCGGAAATTAACCCCGAGGCCGCCTTCAACCACCCGCGCAACATCATCGCCAACCCGAACTGCACCACCATCATCACCCTGATGGCTCTCTTCCCGCTGCACCAGAAATATGGTCTTAAGACCATCATTGCCAGCAGCTACCAGGCTGTGAGCGGCAGCGGCCAGCACGGCATCACCGAGCTGGAGAACCAGGTGCACGCCATCAGTAACGGCCATCCCGTCGAAATTTCCACCTACCCGCGCCAGATTGCGTTCAACGTGTTGCCGCAGATTGACAAGTTCACCGATACGGGCTACACCAAGGAGGAGCTCAAGATGCTCAATGAAGGCCGCAAGATTATGAACCTGCCGGAGCTGAAAGTGACTTGCACCTGCGTGCGCGTGCCGGTTTACCGCAGCCACTCCATCTCCTGCGTGGCTCAGTTCGAGCAGCCGGTGGATGTCGAAGGCGCCCGCGCCTGCTACGACGGCAAGCCCGGTGTGGAGCTGATGGATGACCCGGCAGCCAACGTGTGGCCCACACCGCTGGATTCCACCAACGGCGATACCTGCTTCGTAGGCCGTATCCGCAAGGATCTGGCCATCGACAACGCTCTCAACCTGTGGGTCGTGGGCGACCAGGTACGCAAGGGTGCCGCGCTCAATGCCGTACAGATTGCCGAGCTGCTTGTCAAGGGTAAATAACATACCGGAAAGCACATGGACATCAAGACTCTCATCAAAAACGGTGTTGCGCTCACAGAGGCTCGCCTCAACGAGCTGCTGCCCGGGGAGGACGTATCGCCGACCACGCTGCACAAGGCTATGCGCTACAGCGTATTTGCCGGAGGCAAGCGCATTCGCCCCCTGCTCTGTCTGGAGGCAGCCAAGGCCGTATGCGGCGATGCCGAGCCGGCATTGAATGCAGCTTGTGCGCTGGAGGTGCTGCATACCTACACGCTCATACACGATGACCTGCCCAGCATGGACAACGACGACCTGCGCCGCGGCCGCCCCACCAACCACAAGGTGTTTGGTGAGGGTATTGCCATTCTGGCGGGCGATGCCCTGCTGACAGAAGCCTTTGCCATGCTGGCCAAAGTACCGGCGAACGCACGCTACAACGTAGGCGACTACGTGGCCGAGCTGGCCTACCAGACCGGCAGCCTCACGCTGGTGGGTGGTCAGGTGCTGGATTTGGAAGGCGAGGGGCGCAGCCTGAGCGTTGATGAACTGCGCGCCATCCACAACGGCAAAACAACCGCACTCATCACCGCTGCTGTGCGCCTGGGTGCCATGGCAGCAGCCGCCACGCCGGAGCAGCTGCAGGCACTCACCACCTACGGCCGCAGCCTGGGGCTGGCTTTCCAGATTATCGACGACATCCTCGATATCACCTCCACCCCCGAGGTGCTCGGCAAGAGCATCGGCAAAGACGCCGCTGTGCAGAAAGCCACTTACCCTGCCCTGGTAGGCATGGATGCCGCACGAGCCGAAGCCCGCGAGCTGACGGAGACAGGCCGCAACGCGCTGGAGATTTTCCCTGCCGAGCGTCGCCAGGCTCTGCTGGCTATCAGCGATTATCTGCTCAACCGCGACTACTAAAGCAGCCGCCGCGCCGCACCGCCATGAGCGACACCATCCTCGATGTCTCGAAACTCAGCATGCACTTCCCGGTGCATGGCGGCATACTGAGCCGCAAAAAGAGTATCGTCAAGGCGGTGGATGATGTCTCCTTCACCATAGCCCCGGGCGAAACCCTGGGGCTGGTGGGCGAGAGCGGATGCGGCAAAAGCACCATCGGGCGCTGCATTGTACGCCTGGCGGAGCCCACCGCCGGCAGCATCCGCGTGATGGGCACGGATGTTACCCACCGCTCCCAGTGGCGGCTGGGAATGCTGCGCCGCAGTGTGCAGATGGTCTTTCAGGACCCCGCGGCCTCGCTCGACCCGCGTATGGATGTGCGCCATATCATCGCCGAGCCGCTTCAGGTTCAGGGCACCGGCAACCGCCAATTCCGCCGAACGCGCGTCAGCACACTGCTGGATTTGGTGGGATTGCCGCAGACGGCTGCCACCAAGTTCCCGCATGAGTTTTCGGGCGGCCAGCGCCAGCGCATCGGCATAGCCCGAGCCCTAGCTCAGAACCCCCGCCTGCTGATACTCGATGAGCCCGTGAGTGCGCTGGATGTATCGGTTCAATCGCAGGTACTCAATCTGCTGCTCGATTTGCAACGGGAGCTGGGGCTCTCCTACCTGTTTATTTCGCACGACCTCTCTGTTGTGCGCCACATGGCCGACCGCGTGGCGGTGATGTACCTGGGCAAAATCGTGGAAATGGGCGAGAGCGACCTCATATACCACAACCCGCGCCACGCCTACACCCGCGCCCTTATCTCCGCCATTCCCATGCCCGACCCCACTCGCATCAATCACTCGGCGGTACTGCCGGGCGACGTTCCCTCCCCCATCGACCCGCCACCGGGCAGTGCTTTCGGCCGCCGCATCAACCACCCCTACCTCGAAGCAACCTACGGCATGGATCTCACGCCGGTGGAAATCGAACCCGGCCACTGGGTAGCCCCCGACCCATGCGCCATTTCCTTGGCCGATTTAGCCCAACTGGGCATCGACATTTACCAGTAAACCCGCCATGTTCTGGCTGCAACAGCTCTTTCGCGCGCGCGAGCGCAGACAATCTGCATCATCTCCGGATGAAGGCGAGATGAGCATTATCGAGCATCTGGAAGCCCTGCGCAGCACCATCATTCGCATGGCGCTCACCCTGCTGGCCGCCATGATTCTCTGTTTCGGGTTCTCCGATACCATGATGGCACTTCTGCGCCAACCCGTGGATCGCGTATGGGAAGACCACGAACGCAGCCACCTGCCGTCCGGTATCTCGGCCGAGGACTGGATAGCCGCCAAAAGCCTGGCGGCAGTACGCACAGAGCTCTCGGCAGAGGCGCGGGAGCAGTTGCAACACCACTTCAGCCCGGCCATACAGCAGCTGGCCGATATGGTGCCCCTGCTACATGCCGCCACCCTGCTTCCGGCCGAGCAACAGGAAGCTTACCTGACGCGCAGCACCACAGCCGGGCCACAGCGGGAGCAAGCCTTAGCTCTGCACGCAGCGGGAGCGGAGCTGAAAGAAGGCCGCGGGCGCGCAGCGCTCAAGCTCATGGGCGCCTTCCGCCCCGGCGAGGCATTTATGCTCTCGCTTCAGCTCTCCTTTTTCTGCGGCCTCATTGTCTCCTTCCCCCTGCTCATGTATTTTCTGCTGCAATTCATCATTCCCGGGCTGCTGGAGCATGAAAAACGCCTGCTCTACAAGAGCGTCGGCTTCGGGGTAGCGTTGTTTCTGGCAGGCAGTGCCTTTGCCTACTGGGCTGTCCTGCCGCGGGTGCTGAGCTTTTTCTACAACTACTCCCTCGACATGGGAATTGAGAACGATTGGCGCATCGGCTACTACCTCACCTTTGCGGCCAAGCTCGTCTTCGTATTCGGTGCCGTCTTCGAGCTCCCGGTCATCATCATCCCGCTCATCAAGCTGGGCATTCTGAATTACGAACGCATGAAAGTGACGCGAGGCTACGCACTCATCGCCTGTTTCGGAGCTGCGCTCTTCCTGGCTCCCGCGCCGGATCCTGCCACCATGCTCATCATGGCGCTCCCCATGTATGCCCTCTACGAGCTCTGCATTCTCTTTGCTCGTATCGAACAACACAACCCCCACACACCATGAAATCACCCGCACCGACACCCCGCAAACTCATCCTCCCCGGCAAGCTCACCATCACCCACCCCGAGCCACCTGCACCGACACCGCCGGAGCCCCCGCCCGCCTGCGTGGCACCGCGCAGACGCTTCATTAACAGATTCCTGCTCATCACCGGTCTGCTTACCCTGCTGGGGAATTCTATTTATTACTTTCGTCTCGTTTCGGCACATGCAGCACCCGATATCAACATCTTCACCCATATCCTGTACCTCATCGTTGGCGTTTTAAACGTGGCCATGGTTGAAGCAACGGCTTTTGTATTCCTGCTCCTGCCGGCGCGCACCGGGCGCAGTACTCTGCTCCAGCTCATCGGGCTGGTGCTGCCGCTGCTGGTTGCCATAGCTGCCTGCGCGCTCAGCGGTGCTGAAACGGAGCTCGGCTGGGGCTACGGCGCATTCCTTTGCCTCCTCAGCCTCTACGGGTCGCTCTTCTTCCACCTGCCGGGCTGGCTGCTTCACCTCATGCTCACATTCATCAACAAACACCGACATTCCGCATGAGCGGGTATCACAAAACTCTGATTCTCTGTGCTATCGCCACGCTGGCTGCCCTCATTACCTGTACCATACGGCATGAGGGCTCCGGCCCGGCACTGCTGACCTTTTACGCCACGGGATACTGTGCCCCCTTTATTCTGCTCGCCTTCCGCAAGCATAACCGCCCGGCACGCCACCTACAGAACGCCCTGCTCATTATCCCCATCGGCATCGCAATCGGCTGCTGGCTGATGAGCCTGGCTCCCACAGGACAACCCGACGGCGAGGTGATGGGATGGGCCATTCTCACGGCCATATGGTGTCTCATCCTCACCCCCGTTTGCCTTATCCCGCTTTGTCTGACAGATAAACCATCGCTTCCCCCCATCCCCATGCACTCCCTCAACTTCCGTCAAGCCACACCCTTCGACCTGCCGACCCTGCGCAACATGTACGATGAAATCATCGACGCCATGGACAAATCAACCTCGCACGCCCAGTGGCACCGCGGCGGGTACCCCACAGATGCTTTCCTGCAAACCAGAGCCGCCATCGGCGAACTGTGGGTGGCAGAGCAAAACAACACCATCGTCGCCGCCATGGTACTGAATGCCGAGTGCAACCCCGGCTATGCTCAAGCCGACTGGCAGGTAACGTGCGAGCCGCATGAAGTCATGGCCATTCACACCCTCGGCGTCAGCCCGCGTGTTCAGGGACAAGGTGTCGGCAAAGCCATGGTGCAGCAGGCCATCGCCGTCGCACGCCGAAAAGGCTGCAAGTGCATGCGCCTGGATGTCATCGACACCAACCCCGCCGCAGGTCAATTCTATACCCGCCTGGGATTCTCCTTCCTCGGGCGCTACGAGCTCAATTACCCCGGTGCCGTCTGCACCGATTTCGACCTCTACGAGCTCCCGCTGTAACAAAAAGCCGCCTTACGGCGGCTGAAAGAGTAGCGGAGCGCGGAGCCCAAAGACTCCGCGCAGAGGGGAGAAATCAGAAGCAAATACCCAGTTGCAGGCCGGTAGCGGCGGCGAAGTTCCTGTCGCGATAGGCGGCGTCCATCACCATGTGGTAATAGGCTGATGCATAGAGGTAATCGTTTATCTGGTAGCGGTACATTACCTCCACAATCTTCTCGAACTCGTTGGTGAGCTTGTTGGTGGGAGATTCCGCACCCTTGAACAGGCCGATACCGATACCCAAGTAGTCATTCGGGCGAGAGGGAATGAGCTTGATGGTGGCACCCACCGAAGCCTCGGCAGAGCAGCGCAGGTAGCTGCCGGAGGCCCACCCGGCGCGGCCGTACAGTTTCACCATATCATCGAGCTGGTATTCTATGCTGCCGAAAATGCCCACGGCGTTGTGAGTGTGCTCGCGGCCATCGCGCCCCATAGCATCCTGGCTGCAGAAGAACGGGCTGACGCGCAGCTTGCCTTTGCCCTCATGAAAGAGGTGCCCCCACTCGCCCACGACAGCAAAGCCGTTGGCCTTGGAAGCATCGAAGGGGTTGTCGCCCCAGCGTGTGCCCATGCGAGTCACGGCTCCGGTCACCCAGTTACGGCTGTCAAGCTCGTAGGAGCCAACGACGGCCAGATTATTGTACGGCAACGGCAGCACACCGGAGCTCTCGAAGTTGTCGTTCGTAAAGCGGGCGTGGCTGACGCGGTCGAAGTAGTTGTTGAGCTTTATCATGCCCGCAGCCACCATGGCTCGCTTGCCGGCAAAGAAATGCTTGACCGATACCTCCAGCAGAGCGGCATCATGCGCATCCAGCACATCCGTATGCAGCCCCGAGCACATACCGAAGCCGCCCACATACAGCGAGCGAGGGTCATCGGACTGATTGTCGAGCCCCCAGGAGCCGGCCAAATCCACACGCAGCCAGGTGCCGCCGTTCATATCATCCCTGAACAGGCGTTGGTTGAGGATGGTGTAAAGAATGGCAATGTTGGTATCCTTTGTATAGCCGGGCATGCCGTTGTCGAGTGTCCAATAACCAAACACCAAGTCCACGATAAACTGGGTACCGTACTTGTCATTGAGTGTTTTCTTAAACTGCGGTGCATTGTCGCCGGGGGCAAACATGTTGCTTTCATACACAATGTGCCCGGGCACAGAGTCGCCGGCTGTTGCAACCACCGGTGAAGCCAGCAGCCCCACCATTCCGAGGAGAGTATAAAGTGCGTGTTTCATCATGTTGGACGGTATCTTAACACAATACAATGCGAACGACAAGAAAATAAAACACTTGACTCATGCTGAGCTTTGTGCTAGCATAAGTTCGACCCCACTCTAGCTTTGAGAAAAAGGGGCAAGGAAACAACAACTTAACACAAGATGAGAAAGCTTATTACGAGCGTAGCAGTAGCGACCTGCTCACTGTTGGCACAGGCTGTTGCCAATGTGGAAGGGTTCTGGACCACGATTGACGACAGCACCAACGAAGCCAAGAGCGTGGTGCAGGTGTACAAGCACAACGGCAAGGTATACGGCAGAGTCGTACAGCTACTCAAGAACAAGAACGCCACGGCAAAGATACCGGGCAACCCACCCACGCTGGGGCTGGATATCATCTGGGATTTGGAGAAGGATGACGACGTGTACAGCGGCGGCAAAGTGCTCGACCCGGAAAAAGGCAGTGTCTACCGCTGCTCCATGTGGCGCGAGGGCGATACGCTGAAAATGCGCGGCAAGCTGGGCATTTTCTTCCGCACCCAGACCTGGCAGAAGAACACCACCTTCAAGCCCAAGAGCAAGGCTGCGCCCACCCCGAAGATTCCCAAAGTGAAGTAACGCTTCACACAGTGAGTGACAAGTCACGCCGCAGCACGAGCTGCGGCGTTTTTTGCGCCCCTACCTCGCTCGGTGCCGACAAGATAGTCTCCTGAAAATCCGGAATTGCTGAATTGGGGCTTGAAATCATCGGGCGAATGTGTAGAATAGAACGCATGAAGACGTGTCTGGGTAGCCTTTTACTCATTCCCACGCTGGCAGCGGTAGCGCTGACAGTGGTCTACCATGCGTCAGTCAACGGCGAGCTGAAATTTGAGCCGCGCGACTCCAACACGGAGTATATCAACACCAAACGCTCCTACCGACCGCCGAGCCAGAAAGATAAACCCAAATCCATCGTCACGCCATCCGTTCTCCCCCGAATGCAGGATGACGATGCCGCTGAAGAAGCAGAGTAAATGAGTGTGCAAAACCCGGTTATCGGCTACACGCTGGGAGACCAGGCCGGCATCGGCCCCGAGGTCATGCGTGCGGCATTGGCACAAGCCCCGTCCGGGGCGGAGTATCGATTGATAGGCAAAGAGATATGCTGCACGCCCGGGCAACCGAACGAAATAACGGCGACCGCAGCACTGGAGCACCTGGAACTGGCAGCGGAAGCATTGCGCACCGGCACGATTGACGCCGTGGTGACAGCCCCCATCTGCAAGGAATCCCTGCACCGCCTGGGCTTTGCCTACCCGGGGCAAACGGAATTCTTTGCCGATCGACTGGGAGTAAAGGACTTTGCCATGTGCCTCACCGGCGAGCGGCTCACCGTAGCCCTGTGCACCACACATGTTGCCCTGTCGGAAGTGCCGCAGCTGCTGCGCACGGAAGAAATCGTGCGCGTGGGCAGCCTGCTGGCACGCTTCCTGATGCGCACCGGCAAGCCCAACCCACGCATTGCCCTGGCCGGGCTCAACCCGCACAACGGCGAAAACGGCGCCTTCGGTAGCGAGGAACGCACTATCATAGCCCCGGCTCTGGCAGCATTGCAACGCGCCCTGCCCCAAGCGCACTTCTACGGACCCTGCGTGCCCGACTGCGTGTACCGAGAAGCCGCCAACGGACGCTACGACGGCATAGTGGCGCCCTACCACGACCAGGCACTCATCCCGCTTAAGCTCATTGACTTCGATACCGCAGTCAACGCAACGATAGGTCTGCCCCGCCTGCGGGTAAGCCCCGATCACGGAACAGCTTTCGACATAGCCGGCAAAGGAATAGCCTCTTCCGCAAGCACCCTGCGAGCCT
Source organism: Akkermansia sp. (assembly GCA_030535795.1). Taxonomy (GTDB): domain Bacteria; phylum Verrucomicrobiota; class Verrucomicrobiia; order Verrucomicrobiales; family Akkermansiaceae; genus Akkermansia. The sequence goes on along the minus strand of JAUNRE010000074.1, from coordinate 2,191 downwards.
TACAAGTAGCACTCAGCAGCACAGGCTTTCAGAAAAATTGTTAGCATTTTCTTAATTCCTGTTTGACGAATAGTTCATTCTGTGTTATAGTAATCGAAACGGAATTAGCACATACAGCTGTGAGCACAAAACGAGAAAAAATCACCGACCTCAGAAAGCTCGTCAAAGGTGGCGACAAACTGCCCGACTGGCTGGTGCTCTGGGGGGAGAAAAAGCTAGGGCTCCATGCTCTCAACGTGGCGCACGCCCATATCGAAGACGACTGGGAGGCGGGCAGCACGGATAACTTCTTCAAGCTGGCGTGTAAGCACCTCAGCCTCAACTATGATTTGAGCGGTCTGGAGAATATCCCCAAGGAAGGTCCGTGCGTCATAGTGTGCAACCACCCGCATGGCATGTCCGATGGCCTCATGTTCGGCGATATCGCCATGAAGGTGCGCAGCGACATTCGTATTGTCGTCAATGAGTTCCTGCAATGCGTGCGCGGCATGGTACCCTACGAAATCATGGTGGATGTGTACGGCGGCGAGGCGGCCAAGCGAGCCAACATGGCCGGCATGCGAGAGATACTCCGCTGGTTGAAAGCCGGGCACTGCATCTTGGTATTCCCCAGCGGCTCTGCGGCCACATATTCGCACCGCGACAAACGCGTTATTGACGACCCTTGGCAGGCCAATATCTCCAGCATCATCCGCAAAACAGGTGCCACCGTGGTACCCATGCACATCTCCGGCCGCACCGGCATTTTCTTCCAGGTGGTGTCCATGCTCAACAAAGGGCTGCGCGGCAACTTCCTGGCGCGAGAAATTCTGCGCGATGGCCGCATGCGCCACACCATCAGCCTCGGGCGCCCCATCACCCCGGCCACCATCGCCATCACGCCCAATGATGAGGCGCTCTCCGACTTCCTGCGCCTGGGCAGCATGATGCTGCGCTATCCGCGCACCACCGCTACGGCAAGTGCAGCCCCCCGCGACATGCGCCCCATCGCCGAGTCCGCCCCCGCCGATGTGCTGAAGGCGGAAATTGCCGCCCTGCCCTCAGATTGCCTGTATGCCGAAACCTCCGGCGGACTGAAAGTTTACGCTGCGGAAGCAGAGCAGATTCCGCAACTCCTGCGCGAAATCGGCATTCAGCGCGAGCACACCTTCCGCGCCGTGGGCGAGGGCTCCGGCAACGCCTGCGACTTGGACGCCTTCGACTCCACCTACACCCACCTCATTATGTGGGATTCCAAAGCCGAACGCCTTGCGGGCGCCTACCGCATGGGTCGTACCGACCGCATCATGGATAAACAGGGATTCAAGGGCATCTACAACTCCGGCTTCTTCAGCTTCAGCAAGAAATTGCAACAGGTGCTCCGCCGCGGCCTCGAAATGGGGCGCGCCTTCATCTGCAAGGAATACCAGCGCCACCCAGCCTCCCTCGATACGCTCTGGATGGGTATCGGCCACTACCTGCGCCGCCACCCCGAGTACCGCTACCTGTACGGCACCGTCAGCATATCCGGCGAGTACACGCCCGCCTCACGCGCGCTCATTCTCTCCTACCTCAAGGCGCATTGCATGCAGCAAGAGCTCGTGGGTGAAGCCAAGGCATTCTATCCGCCGACAGACTGCGACCTGCTCAGCGAAGACGCACGCCTCATCCCCACCGCACTGCCGGAGCTCAGGCTGCTCACCGGCATGGTGGCTGACCTCGAGCCTGACAACAAGAGCATCCCGGTACTGCTGCGCCAATATCTCCGCCTCGGTGGCGAAATGCTCTCTTTCGGCATCGACAACGACTTCGGGGGCACGCTCGACTGCCTCGTGCTTGTCGACATGTCAAAAGCACCTCAGCGCATCCTGGACCGCTACTGCGGCAAGGATTATGTAAGGCCTAACTGACGCGCGCAGACACACCCTCTCGGCACCCAGTCCCCGTAACAACCAGCGACCTCCGAAATAGGACGTCGCGGCTACGCGTCGGAACAATTAGGCTTTAGACCTATGATATCAGCTAAATTGGAGTTTGTATACATATACAATCTACAATCATTGACATCCCATAGAGTCTCGATAACGCGCCTCTATAGCGCATGATTGCCGGATGTATGGAAGATTTTCTTTGAAAAAAAGGTTTAGGAATTGCCGGGGCGAAATACCGTTAATTAGGGTGCCACCGCTCTCCGTCACCCCGCTGAAGCGGG
>JAUNRE010000159.1 GCA_030535795.1 Akkermansia sp. | reverse complement strand
CCGATTCACAGCACCTACCTCATCACCAACGCCAACTTCATCGCGCTGCACCAGCCCAGCCTGCTCAACCTCTTCGACTTCCTGAAGAACGCTGCGCAGAACGCCACCTTCCTCATCAACACCAACGTGGCACCCGAAAAGGTGTGGGACAGCCTGCCTGCCCGCATGCAGCAGCAGATTCTCGACAAGAACATCAAGGTCTACTGCATCGACGCCTTCAAGGTGGCCAAGGCTACCGGCATGGGCGGCCGCATCAACATGATCATGCAGACCTGCTTCTTCAACCTCAGCGGCGTTATTCCCGCAGAGGAGGCCCTCGGCTACATTAAGGAGGCCATTAAGAAGACCTACGGCAAGAAGGGTGAAGAAGTGGTGGCTAAGAACATTGCCGCCGTGGATGCCTCGCTGGCTAACCTGTACGAAGTACCGCTCGGCAGCACCATCACCGGCCACGAAATCCCCGAGGCACTGGCCGGCAACCCGCCCGACTTCGTGCGCAACGTGCTTGGCAAGATTGTGACCGGCAACGGCAACTCCGTCACCGTGGGCGAGATGCCCGCCGACGGCACCTTCCCCAGCGGTACCACCCAGTACGAGAAGCGCGACCTCGCCCTCGAAATCCCCGTGTGGACGCCTGAGAAGACCGAGACGAGCAAAGCCTGTATTCAGTGCGGTAAGTGCACCATGGTGTGCCCCCACGCCGCCATCCGCGCCAAGATGATTGACCCGGCCGACCTTGCCGGCGCCCCCGAGTCCTTCAAGACCGCCGATGCCAGCAAGATGCACAAGGACTGGGCCGGCAAGAAGTACGTCATTCAGGTATCCGCCTCCGACTGCACGGGCTGCACCCTCTGCTCCCGCGTATGCCCCACGGCCAGCCTGACCATGACCCCGGCTACCGAGGCACTCAAGCCCGAGGCCGAGAACTGGAAGTTCTTCGAGAAGCTGCCGGACAACGACCGCACCGTAACCGACAACTCCAAGGTGAAGGATGCCCAGTTGCTGCGCCCGCTCTTCGAGTTCTCCGGCGCCTGCGCCGGCTGCGGTGAGACTCCCTACATTAAGCTGCTCAGTCAGCTCTTCGGCAACCGCCTGGTGGTTGCCAACGCTACGGGCTGCTCCTCCATCTACGGCGGCAACCTGCCCACCACCCCGTGGACGCATGATGCCGACAGCCGCGGCCCGGCTTGGTGCAACAGCCTCTTCGAGGACAACGCCCAGTTCGGCCTTGGCTTCCGTGTCTCGCTCGACAAGAAGCAGCAGTTCGCCATCGAGCTTCTGCAGGCCGCCGCTCCCGCCATCGGCACCGAGCTGGTAGAGGCTCTCATGAGCAACCCGCAGAAGACGGAGGCCGACATCGCCAACGCCCGCGCCACGGTAGCGGACATCAAGGCAGCCTGCGGCGACAACGCCGACCTGGCCACCCTGAAGGCTCACGCCGACTACCTGGTGCGCAAGAGCGTCTGGATTCTCGGTGGTGACGGCTGGGCCTACGACATCGGTTACGGTGGTTTGGACCACATCCTTGCCTCCGGTCGCAATGTGAAGGTGCTCGTGCTCGACACCGAGGTGTACTCCAACACCGGTGGCCAGTGCTCCAAGTCCACCCCGCGCGGTGCCGTAGCCAAGTTCGCCACCCGCGGTAAGGACCAGGTGAAGAAAGACCTGGGCTACATGGCCATGACCTACGGCAACGTCTATGTGGGCTCCATCGCCATGGGCTCCGACGACCAGCACACCCTCACCACCCTAATGGAGGCAGAGGAGTACGACGGTCCCGCCCTCGTCATCGCCTACAGCCACTGCATCAACCACGGCATCAACATGGCACAGGGGCTCGACCGCCAGAAGGACGCCGTAGACTGTGGCCGCTGGTTGCTCTACAACTACAACCCGGATCGCGCCAAGGAAGGCAAGAACCCGCTCACCCTCAAGAGCAAGAAGCCCAAGAAGGACGTGCGCGAGGCTCTGCTCAGCGAGAACCGCTTCCGTCTGCTGGCCAAGAACAACAAGGCCAACTTCGACAAGCTGCTCGACATGGAGGCTGCCGATATCGCACGCCGCTGGCGTCTCTATCAGGCTCTTGCCGGCATCGATTACTCCCTGCCCACCGACGAGGCGTAATCGCCACCGTGCGTTCCACCGCATTTACAAGCCGCTGCTCGATAACGAGCAGCGGCTTCTTTCATGAACAGCGGGGCGACAGCACATAGGCAGGGGTGAGCGAGCGACAGCTCGTGTAACCCCTGTTACAGGAATAAGTAGAAATGGAGCCCCGTGAATACGGCGGCGACAGCCTTTCCCGGACTGACGGTTGCATGAACTACGGCATCCCCGTGCGGGCGACAGCCCGCCGAATTGGAAAGCCCCGCAACGCGGGGCGAAAGTATAGTAACCCAAGGTGACGATGCGCAGCAGCGGAAACCTTGGGTTAGGTGAAAATAGAAAATCAGAGCCCGACGAAGCGAAGCTGAGGAGGCCGACAGC
>JAUNRE010000073.1 GCA_030535795.1 Akkermansia sp. | reverse complement strand
AATTCGACCATCGTACTTCCACAAATTGGCGGTTTTCCTAATTATTCCAACGCGTTTCTTTCATCATTTGCTGCACCAGCACCCCAACACCGGAGCCTACCTTATCGGGATTCAAGCAACTCGGCCAACCTTCCTCTTGCGCACGAGCTATAGCAGCAGCCACGGAATCCAAGGTAAACAGATGAAGACAATCGCTTAAATTTTTAGTAAACGCAGGAATATGATTCTTCACATACTTATCATCACATGCAGAGGCTGCATTCGGATGAGCGAGCACATGCAACAGCAACCAATACTCAAAACGCGGATTACTGATAGCCACATGATTCCGCTCTCGTAAGCCTTCCCATTGCGCCAATTCTGCAAATTGTTCACGCATGTGGTTTTTCTCATCTCGGTCTATCAGAATCCACAAATAATCGCGCGCTTGAATCGTTCCGGATTCCCTCTGCATTTTCTGCACCATGCTAGTAACAGATGTATGCTTAGGATTGTAGGTATCAACTCGGCACGTCCTCTCGATAGTAAGTAATTTTTTAATGTGCTGAATATACCTCCCCTCCGTTTCCTTCCCCTCATGTACAATCAGAAAACGCTGTTTATACGTTTTCCGATTGTTTTTTCTCTCTGAAAGTCCACTCATGTTATCACTCGACTACAGGTTAAAATCCGGCACTCCCCCCATGCGTCCCTGCATATAACTCCCTCTTATATCTGTCTCGGACGCAGCTTCTTGAAACTCGATAAATGCAGTCAACTCCGATATACCATCCTGATAGCGATCAACAAGCCAGATCTCGTCCTTCCTCAACAACTCATCATCCATCAGTAACACATCATGCGTCGTGTAGATAAGTTGTTGCGGCACACCACTGCGCACCATTGAAAGGTGACGTTCTATCAAACGACGTGACAATTTTGTATGAAGGCTTCTGTCCAATTCGTCTATTACATATACCCGACTCTTCGAATTAGGATTCGTCAACACTGGCAACAGATTAATAAAACACAATGTTCCATCACTTTCCTCCCTCATCTCGAATGTTTCTGAACGGCCGGAAGGTAACACATGAACAGCTCCGCATTTGTATACCTTAATTTCACCATTTTCTTTCGTTACAATCGTATCACCAAGAGAGCGGAACTCACCATCATTCATCGAACGTTCCATCCACGAAAGAGGTTCCGCCATACCCACCATCTCCTGTATCGGAATCTGACGAATACTCAGCTCCTGCATTCCCACGCCAGCCTCTCTAAGCAATTGAGAAAAAGCTTCGCGACTCGATACGACAGATGGTATCAAGCCCAGCGTATTTGACTCTTTGATTTGAAGCACTTCGTCAAACCACATGTATATCTTCTCACAAACTCGTGCCATGTCTAGCATCACTCCTTGGTGGCGACGCAACGTCGACAGCAGCACATTATCTTGTGGTACGCTTCCAGCCATGTCGCAGGCAATCTTCAGCTCATCTTTCGTTTTCCCAGCAAAAAATTGTTCGTTGAACAGAACTGAGCCATCCGATGAACGGGAAAACACCTGCTGAGATAAGTTCACACAGAACAAACTCTCCTCAATCACCTTATTGTTCAATACGCTCAACGCATACTCCCACACCTCTTTCTCTGTTGCCAGAGTAATCTTAAAATCAGTCGATTTGGTTCGACTTTCCTCATCCAGTCGAAACGGCGTCACATGTTCCACCCGACCGGTTCTAACCATATATTTCAAAAGAGCCAACGCTTGAGCAAACGATGTTTTGCCCGCAGCATTTCCTCCGTATATAGCGGCCAGCGGCAACACGCTTTCCCCCTCCATCCCGGAGATGTTTACCAAACTTTCTCTATCATCTTTAATGCTCTCAAGGGGCACCATCGAGAACTCGGTAACGTCCCTATACGATTTATAATTACTGAAAGTAAAATTTATTAACATACTAACCTTATCCTTTTACACACTTCTATACCCCCGATTTTAGTATTTGTCAAGTATTTAGTTCCGTACAATCCCGCTTACCTACGGCTCGGTTCTTCGTAGCCTCTTCTGTTTGCACTGTTTCACGCAAGCGAGGAAGTCGCGAAGAGAGTTGGTTAAGAGAGTCTATTATATCCATAACTACACCGACGTTTTAACGCATATAAATATAATTGCAAGTTAAAAATGCATCCTACTCCATGGAGAAACGGATATTTATTCTATTCATGTGTGCGCCGTCAGCTTCGCTTCTTTTTCAGGAAGCGGCGGGAGAAGGCTTCCAGTTCGGGCACACGGAAGAAGAAGCAGGCGGCGAGATAGATACCGCCGACGACGGCGCCGGCAAGAGCCAGAGCACCAACGCGGGAGAAGAAATCCCACGAGAGGAAGCCGGTGAAGAAAAGGCCGCGAATCTGCCAGCAGATAATCCCCAAAACGGTGCCGGCGGCAATGATGCGCAGCAGGCCGGGCAACAGGGTACGGGTGGCCATGGTGCCGAGCAAGTGGCGCAGATAGAAGAAGTAGAAGAGGAAATTCAGCGTGGTGACGATGGAGGTGGTGAGAGCCAGCCACGCCGCATCGGTGAAATGGAAGACGTGCACGAAGCAGTAGTTCAGTGTAATGGAGATGGTGGCCGCCACCAGAGCCAAGCCTGCGGGCGCCCAGGGTTTCTCCAGAGCCAGGAAGACAGGTTGCAGCACCTTCATACCGGCATAGGCAAGCAGACCGAGGCAGTAGGCACCGAGCACCTGGCCGGTAAGAGCAGAGGCAGCGGCATCGAACCTGCCGCGCTGGAAGAAAATGCTCACGATTTCCTGCCCCCAGATACCCAGCACCACCGCTGAGGGAACAGCAAAGAACGCCACGAAACGCATGGCCTGCGCCAGATGGGAAGCAATGGTGCGGCCGCCTTCACCGCCCTGCTCCAGTGCCATACGCGAAACAGAGGGCAGCACCACCATACCGACCGCGACACCGAAAAGAGCAACCGGAAGCTGCCACAGGTGGAACGCGCTTGACATGGCCGTGACGGCACCGCCGGGCAAATAGAGAGCAAAGGCGGTGTTGATGAAAATGTTTGTCTGGGTAATGCCGGCGGCAATGACGCCGGGCACCATGAGCAGCCAGATGCGCCGTGCAGCGGGGTCGGTAAAAAGAAGCTTGCCCGCCTGCAAACGCAGCCCCCAATTCCACGCAGCGCGGTAGCCCTTGCGGCGCAATGCCGGCACCTGCACCAGCACCTGGGCGGCGCCACCCAGCACCACGGCAATGGCGAAGCCGTACAGAGCATCGGGACCGAAGGCAGGGTCGATAAGCCAGCCGATAAGAGAGCCGAACGCGACGGTCGTGAGGTTGAAAGCGGCACTGGCCAGATTCGGCAGACCGAAAATACCGAAGACATTGAGCGCCCCCATGCTGAGAGCCGAAAGCGAAGCCAGCAGAATGAACGGCCACATGATGCGGCAGAGATCGGCGGCGAGGTCCAGGAAATCCCGCTGCTCCACACGCAGGGCACCGGGAGTGCGCGCTGCACTGAGCTGCACGGTGGCACCCGGCTGCAGCTTCTCCAGCGCGCTCACTCGCACCACACTATCAGGGGTAGCGGCAGCCAGCGGAGCCGAGACGGCAAAGGTAGCCACAGAGCGTCCGTCGGCATCGGTTGCGATTCCCTTGTAGGTAGCCTGCACCACCTCAGCAGGAGCCACAGCGGCAGCGGGCGCAGGACAATCCAGCACCAAGCGGGCTCGCTCCGGGTAAAGCCACTGCATAAACACCCCGGAAAGCAGCACGCCCAACGCCACAATGCAGAGCATGAGCGACACCAGCTGCGCAACCACCTGGTTCGCCAGTTTCCAGGCAGCATCGGGGCCGTCCTGCTTCTCCACCTTGCTCATCACACTGGTGAAGCTCTGGGAGAGAGCCCCCTCGGCGAACATGTCGCGCAGCATGTTGGGCACGCGGAAAGCCGTCAGGAATGCATCCAACGCGCCGGTTGCACCGAACAGGCCGGTGTAAACAACCTCACGCAGCAGGCCGGTGAAACGGCAACAGAAGATGGCGGCAGTGGCAATCAGGCTCTTTTTGTGCAGGGACGACATGGCAGCAGCGGAAGGATAAATATCAACGCACCTTCTCGGGCACGGATTCCTTAATCTTGCGAATCACCTGGCGAGCAAGCTTCGTATCGCCGGTGAAGAGGTAGGTGCGAGCGAACTCACGCACAGCAGTACGGTAGAGCTTGGGAGCCGCGGCATCGAGCTTCTCTCGATCATCCTCGCTCATATTCTCGATAGCACGCACCACATCGCGCAGCTTAACGACGGCGGGCCAGTCATGGCGGCCGGTCTTGCGCTCCACCAGAGCCAGCTCCACACGGGCACGCAGCAGCTTACCGTCCGTCAGGTCGGGGTTGCTCTGCTCTGCCAGCTTCACACTCTCTGTCAGCCAGCGGATGGCATCGCCGTACTCTTTTTGCTCGGTGTAATAGGATGAGAGCTCTCGGGCAATGTCGGCACGCGAGACGGGGCTCTTCTTGGCCAGCTCGGCATCGGCCGATATCATATCCCAGCAGCGGGTCAGCAGCGCTATCTTCTCACTGCCCTCAGACTGAGCCGCCAGGAAGTTGAGACAGCGGAAGATTTCGGCATTGTCCTTCTCATGCTCCAACAGGTAGCGGCAGTCTGCTATGGCGGAAGAAAGCGCACCGCTGGCCTCATAAGCGCGGGAACGCATGCGGCAGAGGCGCAGTTGCAGCTCAGGGGTCATCTCCCCATAGCCGGAGGCAAAAGCACCGGCCAGGTTGAGCGCCTCAGCACAGCCGGTATAGTTACCCATGCGGTAGCGCAGCTCGCCCAGCATGGTGTAGCAAAGCGGCAGCTTGTGCTCGCGGTCGGGGAACTCCAGCATCGAGTCACGGCAGCGCAGAAGCTTCGCCTCCACATCCTTCAGCGCCCCGTTCTTGAGATTGGGATTATCGCGCAGGGTGTTGGCCACCTCCTCCAGCATGAGCTTGGCCGTGGCAGGACAAGACGGCCACTTGGCACGCTCCAAAATGTTGCGCACCATCTGCAAGGCATGCTCCTTCACCCCGCTCACCTCGGCACGCAGCATCTGCAGGTCGGCAGCCTCGGCAGCCAGAGCCGGCTCCGTCAGGCGTGCCAGCACGCTGGCCATCTCCAGGCGCGAGATGACCTTGACAGCCTCGTCATTTTTGTGCATGCGGATGTAGGTACCGGCGGAACGACGGATGGAACGCAGCAACAGCGGGGTAGCATGCGGCATGTCGAGCACCTTCTCCTGCAGCTGGCGATCCAAGCGCAGCTGCAAGTCGTAATTTTCATGCTCCAGAGCAGCATCAGCCAGCCTGTCCAGCCCCTCCACAGGAGCCAGCGCCTCCACCTCCGGCAAAATGCGCACGGCTTCATCCCACTGCCCCTTGTCGATAAGGCGGCTCATGAGGAACCAGAGGAACTGGCGGCGGGTATCGGCATTCTTTATCCAGCCCAGGCGGGTCTTAGAGTCCTCGGCCAGCTCCAGCAAGCGAGACTTATCCCCGGAGAGGTCTGCCAGCAGGCGCTCCAGGTTCTCATTGGCCTCAGAATTATCATGCACATAGATTGTTTCGCCCTTGAAGAAGCGAATAATGTCAGCGCCCTTGGCGAAAAGCCCCCAGATAGCGAGGGCGGCCAAGGTAAGCCCGACAGCCGTAAGGGGCAAGGCATGGCTGCCGGATTTTCGGCGGGGTTTGTAACGGCGATACATAGAAACGGTTTGATATTAGCGGTCAGTTTATGGCTCAGGAGTTTCGGGGCTCTCCTCAGCATCTTCTTCACCCGGCAGGGTAGCACCAAAGCGGCGGCAGTGGTCAAATTGCTCCTGCGCCTCACGGTGGCGGGCTGAGCCTTGCTTCGCATTCTGCAGGAGCTCTTGCCACACCATGATGGCATTGTTCCAATCCTTCAGCTGCGAAAGCGCATACGCACGCCCCATCAGCGCGTTAAAACGGTCATTTTCCTCGCCCTGTTCAACCGGCAGATTATTGACAGCCAGCGCATAGGTATCGGCAGCCTCGCGGATTTTGCCGACCATATCATAGGCCTGAGCCAGCGCGAGATACACGCGCCCCAGCGCCGGTTTGTCGGCGGCAAAATGGCGTTCACGCATCAGGACAGCATCCTGCAAGTAAGCCACAGCTTCCTCTGCACGCCCTAGGGCAATGCAGCAGCGGCCTGCGCCCTCAAGCGGCTGAACGCGATGCGGCTCGGGCATATTCTCGGCTGCGAGGGCGCGGTTAAAGTCCGCCAGAGCGGAATCCCAGGTTTCGCGGGTAAAATGAATCCAGCCGCGCTGGTCATAAAGGAAGTACCAGTAGGGGCTATTCTGCTCGATGCGCCCCATGGCGGCGCCCTCTGCTCGGTACAGCAGAGCAAGCGCGTTGTCCGGATTACCCGTTTCGAGCTCGATGCGCGCCAGATCTCGCAGAGCGGCGGCCAGATAATCAGCATCGCCGGGGTGTTCGCCCAAGCGGCTGAGTCCCTCGCGCAGCAGGCGCCCGGCACGCTCTATATCGCCCTTCTCCAGCAGCACCGAGCCAAGGCTCACGGCAGCACCGGCCAGTGTCGGCACCTTATCGAGCTCCACCTGAGCCAGCCCCTGCTCGAAGCAGGCAAGCGCGGCATCGTGGTCGCCGTTGACGCGATGAATACGCCCCATGCAGGCCAGCAGATTCGCCTGCAACAACTTACCGGGCTCACCTAGGCGAGCAACTTCCTCGCGCAGCTTCTTGAGCTCGGCCAATTGTTTGGCCGGCTCCATCTCGGCAGTGGACAACAAATCCGCCAGCTCGGTATAGGCCTTCAGTTGATCCTTAGCTCGCTTCAACTTGCCGTAGCAACGGGCAGAGTAGCGATAATAAGCAGCCGCCGGCTTCAGCGCAGCCTCCCCGGCGTATGCACGCGCCACCAGCATGGCACGGTGCCCCCACAGCGGTGTCACAGCATCACGCGGAAACAGCTCGCGCAGCATCTCCCCGGCAGCCGACACGCGGCCTCGGTTCATGAGCGCCACGGCCAGCATCCACTCCGCCTCGCGGTGCACCTCCGGATTCTTAATCCATGCCAACCCGTTCTTGCGGTCGCGCACGGCCTCCATCAGCGTGGCTTCATCGGCCGTGGCTGCCTGCATGAAATGCGTCAGATTCTCCACCGCCGCCGTATTGACAGCCTCGCTCACGACCTCGGAAGTCACCCCCTCGTTAAAGCCCCGGCTAAAGCCCAGACTGTAGGTGGCGTATTCCACCCCGAGCAGAGCCACGATACCCAGCCCGATAGCAGCATATTTTACTATCGGTTTATACTCAAGGTCATCGTCATTCAGCTCCTCGATATCAGGATTCTGCTGCTCGCCGGGTGACTGCATAACTGTTCGCTCTGCGAGTAGGGAAAAATCAGGCGCGATCGAGATGGAAAGCGGCGTGCACCACACGAGCAGCCTGCTCGATATCGCCGGCCTCTACCGTTGTGGTGATGCGAATCTCGGAGGTGGCAATCATGCCGGTCTGGATGCCGGCATCTGCCAGCGAGCGGAACACCGTGGCTGCCACGCCGGAGTGCGAGCGCATACCCACACCCACTACGGAAAGCTTGGCCAGCCCGGCCTCTGTCTCCAGGCGAGCCTTGTCGCCCAGCTTGGGCAGCAGGGGCTTGAGCGCAGCCTGAGCAGCACCCAGGTCGCTCATATTCATGGTGAAAGACTGGCGAGCCTGACCGTCGTGAGCGGTGTTGGCCACAATCATGTCTACATTGATTTCAGCCTCGGAGAGGGCGGAAAGAATGAGGGCGGTATAGGCTACGGGGGCAGTGATGCCCGAGACAGTTACACGAGCCTGATTACGTTCGATTGAGACGCCTCGCACGACGAGGCTCTCCATAGCAGAGTTTTCTTCTTGCACGATGGTACCGGGGTTATTGTTCATGGAATTGCGGACTTCAAACACCACGCCGAACTTCTTGGCGAACTCGACGGAGCGGGCCTGCATCACTTTGGAGCCGCTGGAGGCCATCTCCAGCATCTCCTCGTAGGAAAGGACAGGAATCTTGCGCGCGTCTTTCACAACACGCGGGTCACAGGTGTAGACGCCGTCCACATCCGTGAAAATCTGGCAGATATCGGCCTTCACCGCAGCCGCCATGGCAATGGCAGAGAGGTCGGAACCACCACGCCCGAGGGTATAGATGGTGCCATCATGAGCCACGCCCTGGAACCCTGCGCAGACGACGATGCAGCCTTCATCAAGAGCTGCAAGAACTTGCTTGGGGTCGATGCTCTCGATACGGCCACGGGTGTGGCTACCATAAGTGCAGATGCCGGCCTGGGCACCCGTGAAGCTGCGAGCCTTGTAGCCCATATCGGAGATAGCCATGCAGAGAAGAGCAATGGACTGCTGCTCGCCGGTAGCCAGCAACATATCAAGCTCTCGCTCGGGCGGATTATCCATCACCTGGTGAGCCAGGCCAATGAGTTTATCCGTCACACCGCTCATGGCCGAGATGACGGCCATGACCTTATTGCCGGCCTGCTGGGTTTCAATCAGCCTGCGGGCGACGTTGCGGATGCGGTCGATGGTGCCCACCGAGGAGCCGCCGTATTTCTGTACGATGAGTGCCATAAAGTGTGTTAATCGTTAAATGTTTCGATGCGGAAAACGACCGGCATGTGGTCGATGATATTCTTCTCGCGCAGTTCGCGCAGCACGTACTTGAGGCGCACCCACTTGCAGGCGTGCACCATGAAAATGAGGTGGTTGTACTGTACCCCCGCATCATCGACATAGCCGAAATTCGAGCTGGTGGCCGATATGCTCACATCGTACTTGGCAAACATGGACGCAATAGCGGCTATCATGCCGGGGCGGTCATGAATCACAAAACGCACATAATACGGCGTCACCGTCTCACTCATCGGCAGTACTGACAAATCCTTGGTATAGGGCTGGAACCCGGTGTGGTAGCCGTTGAGGCGGCATTCACGCATGGCCAGCACCACATCGCCGATAACGGCGCTGGAGGTGGGATTCTTACCGGCACCACGGCCATAGAAAATCGTTTCGCCCACGATATCGCCCTTCACCGCAATGGCATTGAACACACCGTTCACACTGGAAAGCAGGTGCTGCTGCGGCACAAAACTCGGCTGCACGCGCAGCTCAAGCGAATCGATATCCTCGTGGTGCTTAATGACAACCAGCAGTTTCACCGTATAACCCAGCTTCTCCGCCATCTCGATATCGACGGTCTCCACCTTCTCGATACCATGCACATGAATCTTGTCGGGTGAGAGAGGTGTGCCATACGCAAGCATGGCCAGAATCAGCGCCTTGTGAGCTGCATCCCAGCCATTGATGTCGAAGGAGGGGTCAGCCTCGGCAAAACCGAGTTTCTGAGCATTGGCAAGCGCATCTTTCAGCGGCAGCCCCTGCTCTTTCATGCTGGTAAGAATGTAGTTGCTGGTACCGTTGATAATACCGGCAATACTCTGCACCTTATTGCAGATGAGCGAGTTCTGAAGACTCTGAATAATCGGAATACCACCACCGCACGAAGCCTCGAAATACAGGGGAACATTCTTTTCGGAGGACAACTTAAAGAGCTCGCTGCCATACACGGCCAGCACGGCCTTGTTGCCGGTTACAACAGGCTTACCGGCCATCAGGGCAGCCTTCACCAGTCGGTATGCTTCATCCGTGCCGCCGATAAGCTCAATGATGATGTCAATATCGGGGTCGTTCACCAGCTCGCGCCAATCATCCGTCAGCAACGCGGGATCCACCTCCACATCTCGCTTACGGGCAAGGTTGCCCACCGCCACCTTGCGAATGGCGTAGGATATCTGAGCCCGAGCCTCAAGCAATTCACGATTACGGCACAGGGTTTCATATACCCCTGAACCCACAGTACCAAGGCCTGCCAGGCCTAACTGAAGCGTTTCACCTATCATGCGCGCGCCGCATTATACACCACATCGGCCCGCCTTACAAGTCTATATTGAGGCAGCGCAAAAAAAATGAGGCACCCCGATTCTCATCAGAGCGCCCGAAACCCGCTTTACTTCGCAACCATCAGGTTCAGTTTCCGCCGCCTCTCGGGCGAAGGCTTTCCATAATCGCCCGTACCTCGGTCTCATTCTCACCCTTTTGAGCAGCTCGACCGGCGACGGTAAATTAACCATGCTATGAAGCCAAGCCCCCCAAGTGATGCTACAGATATTAAGACAAGTCCGGTTGTCGACAATGCAGATGCTTTTCTTAATGCGATGTAGTTAAGGGGAGTTCTACTCCACACACCGGACTCACCGGCAATCGTCAGAGAAAGAATTCCATCTTCTCCGACTGTAATATCGTTAGCACAAAAATAATAGCCCTTGTTTCCCACCACATCACCTCCCCCCCGGAAAAAGACGAGGGATGAGTTATTTAAAGAGCCATTGTCATGCCATGCATTGTTTATGCAACTTTTACATACCCAATCCGCTGTCAGATGATTATCAAGTGACACACGAACAGACGACATTTTGTCTTTACCACAGTATGCGCCGAAGCCTGTGAGAGAATATGTACCGGGCTTAAGGCCGGTAAAGATTAATCGATGTGTGCCGTTACCATGTTCAGCTTGTGTGGTAAGGCTATCATTAACATTACCTGTTACACCATCGGGTAGCTCTCCTGAATACGGATTTTTCCATTCCTCTTCTTCACTCTGTATTAACGTTGGCATCATACCAAGGCCGCCGGTTTTAACACCGGTAGTATGCTCATAGCACAACAACACATTTTGGCCGTCTAACTTTAGTTTATGAGTTGTCGTAGCGGAACTTTCATCATTTACATAGTTTGCTCCTTGCTGCCCTCTATAAATAGATTTGGCAGTATGTATGTTATAAAATCCGTCCGTCTGAGAATCAAATCGGCCGAAATCAATTTTAATACCGTCGGCATGCACCAGGCCGACAACAGTCAATAATGCGATGAGTGTTTTCTTCATATCGGAAAAATCGAGTTAAAACAAAGTCTTTGAATCAATAAAACCAACGATGCTCCTTTCTTTGACAGCTAATAAATACACCTAAGCTCCCAACGCAAAAGAACAACTATCAGATAACATTTTTGAGAGTGTCTGTCAATCTTTTTCAGTCGATTTCGAGCAAAAAAATCTCACGGGCGCAGGCTTTCCACATAGCGGGAGAACGATTCATCCAGAATCGCCACGGCTCTGTCCACGCCGAAAAACTCACCCACCTCCGTCACCTTGTGTTGCAGTGTCTTATAGGTACGGAAGAAGTTCTGAATTTCCTGCAGGTAATGCGGCGGCAGGTCATCTATGGAGAAAACATGGTCATAGCGGGGGTCTCCTACATTGACAG
>JAUNRE010000158.1 GCA_030535795.1 Akkermansia sp. | reverse complement strand
GGCTTTGCAAGCCGTAGTGAAAAATGCCCTTGCAGGGCATGGTGAAAAACCGCCCGAAGGACGGTGGATGGGGAGCCACGCCCCGCTTACTCTTAAGCCCTCACGACGGATTAGCTAATTTTGTCTTGCGCTGTGCAGCTCAATCTGATATATTCACCATAATATGACAAGCCCTCTTGCTCAACAATCAATGATATTTGCAGTGGATGTTATACACCTGTGTGACAATATCCACAACAGGGGTCCACTCAAAAACCAACTTCTCCGCGCAGCCACCAGTATTGGAGCCAATATTCACGAGGCTCAATACGGCTATAGTCGTGAAGACTTCATATACAAATTGCAGCTGTCGTTGAAAGAATGTAACGAGACTCGCTACTGGCTGGAATTACTGGTGCAATCGGGAACCATTACGAACGAGGTGGCCTCCCCTCTGATGAATCAATGTAACCGTTTGCGTTATATGTTGATTAAGTCGCTGAACACAGCGAAGTCTACTTAAAATCCACGCCCCTGCAAGGGGCGTTTTTCACCCTCTGAGCGAAAGCTCAGATTTTTCACCATGAGCCATCGGCTCATTTTTCACCACGAGCCCGCCGGGCGAGTTTTTCACAGCGGGGCCGCGCCCCGCTTCTCTGTAAGTTCGGCTATCGCCTCACGGTGAAAAACAGGCATGCGCCTGTAGTGAAGAACGGCTTTGCAAGCCGTAGTGAAAAATGCCCTTGCAGGGCATGGTGAAAAACCGCCCAAAGGGCGGTGGATGGGGGGGCATGCCCCTTGCGTGTGCGCGTAACGCCATTTTGCCCGCTTGGCTACATTTTTTTGCGTTATTTTGTAATTTTTTCTCTTTTTTTCAAAAATTACGCTTGACGTCCCGGTAAAAAGGAGTATTATTGGCGCACCTCACCGTAACGAGGGAAATCGATAGAAAGGAATACAAGCAAAATGATCAAGACAATCGCCATCATTCTGGGTCTCACCGCTGTTGCCGCCACCGCCAATACTCTGCCCCCCACCCCGGAGGCTCCCGTGGCCGTGGTGCGCTAAGCGCCCCCGTTACAGCCCGCTACGACATGCATTGCCGCATGTCGTAACAAAGCTGGGCATGTATCCTCGGCGGGCTCTTCCGTCCGCAGATTTTTCTCGATAATCCGGTAGCACCCCAACGCTATCGGTTTTTTGTTGCCCTGTTTCCGCACGCAGCCGCATGAGACTACCCCACCTCACCCCGACTAACCATTAACCAAACTTAGATATTATGATTACCATTCAAGGCCAATATGCGGCGGCCCGTGTCATGATTGATGAAATCGATGCCGATACCCGCCGCCAGATTTACCACATTCTCGCCGCACCCGTGAGTGAGGGGAGCCGCATCGCCATCATGCCCGACACCCACGCCGGCAACAACTGTGTGGTAGGCTTCACCCAGCGGCTGAATGCCGCCGGTGCTGTCTCCCCCAACATGCTGGGGGTGGATATCGGCTGCACGGTATCGCTGCTGCCCCTGGGCGAGGTCGGTGGCATAGACTTCCCGGCGCTCGACTCCTACATACGGGCCAATGTTGCCGTGGGCGTGGGCGAGTACCGTGCCACCCTGCCGCTGCGCAGCATACGCACCCGGTTCAAGGACACGGTGCAGCTCATCGAGGACGCCGAGCGTCTGCTGGCAGAGGATGGCGAGCGCGGGCGCGGTATCTCCCCGCTCACCCAGCTGGGCTCTCTGGGCGGCGGTAACCACTTCATATCGCTCAACCGCTCACAGCAGAGCGGGGGCGTGTACCTGGGCGTGCACTGTGGCTCGCGCAACTTCGGACTGCGCGTGAACAAGCTCTACCAACACCTCGCTGCCGAGTACCGTGCTCAGCAGGGCTACGGCGGTACGCCCGAAATGGCTTACCTCGACCGCAACAGCCCCCACTACGAGCACTACCTCACCTGCGTGCATGCCTGCCAGCAGTTCGCGCGTCTCAACCACCTCATCATTCGCGAGGCCGTGGCACGCTACTTTGCCGATGTGCACAAGCTGCCCGTGCTCAAGGATGTAGACGGCCTCGCCATGGTGTCCATGCACAATTACCTGGACCTGCGGGGCATGGTACTGCGCAAGGGCGCCATACGCGCCGCCGAGGGCGAGCCCGTGGTCATTCCCTTCAACATGAGAGACGGCATCGGCATAGGCTCCGGCCGCGGCAACGTGGAGTGGAACCACAGCGCCCCGCACGGCGCCGGCCGCCTGCTGACCCGGGCAGAGGCCCGCGCCTGCATCGACCGCGCTGCCGCCGAGAAAGACATGGCCGACCACGGCGTCTACACCACCAGCCTCGCCTACGCCATCGATGAGGCTCCCGACGCCTACAAACCCATGCACCTCATCCGCAGCGCCATCGCCCCCGCCGTCGACCTCCACGAAGTCCTGCCCGAGATTTATAACCTGAAGGGCAGGTAAGTGGGCCGGGCAAGCCACGCAGTGGCGCTGCCCTGGGGGTGGGATAATAAATAAATGTGAGCCCGAGGAGTCGGCGCGTCAGCG
>JAUNRE010000157.1 GCA_030535795.1 Akkermansia sp. | reverse complement strand
ATTACAGCAAGAAGGTGAACAAGTCCACCCGCAAGCTGGCTCTGCGCCGCGTGCTTGGTGACATCATCACCGCCGGTAAGGTCTGCACCGTTCCTTCCTTCAGCATTGAGGATGGTAAGACCAAGAGCTTCATCGCCGCTGTGGCTGAGATTGCCGCCGGTAAGAAGATTCTCATCATCGCCGACTCTTTCGACGAGAAGACCAAGCTCGCCGGCCGCAACGTGCAGGAGGTCCTGCTCATGAGCGCTGCCGAGGTGAACGTGGAGCAGCTGCTGCACGCCAACAAGGTCGTCATCGTTGAGTCCGCTCTCGAAACCATCGCCAACCGCACCAAGTAATCATGAACGACATTTACGACGTAATCAAGAAGCCCCGCGTGTCTGAAAAGGCAGCCGTGCTGCACGAGACAACGGGTGAGCTTGTGCTTGAAGTGGCGGTAAAGGCCACCAAGCTTGAAGTTAAGCAGGCTGTGGAGAAGTGCCTCGGTAAGAAGGTGGCTTCTGTTCGCACTGCCAACTATGACGGTAAAGTGCGCCGCAAGCGCACCAAGGACGCCGGCTCCGCTCCGGCCTGGAAGAAGGCCTACGTGCGCCTCGCCGCAGGTGAGACCCTCGACCTCGTCTAATCTGAGAACCCATTAAGACAATAGAAGTAAGCTATCATGTCCCTCAAGTCATTCAAGCCTACAACTCCGTCCAACCGCTACAAGGTTCTGCCCGCGTTTGACGAGATCACCAAGAGCAAGCCGGAGAAGTCCCTGCTCGAGCCCATCCGCAAGAGCGGTGGCCGTAACAACAATGGCCGCATCACCACCCGTCACATCGGTGGTGGCCACAAGAAGCACTATCGTCTGGTAGACTTCCGCCGCACTCGCACGGAGGCCGCCACGGTGCTCGCCATTGAGTATGATCCGAACCGTACCTGCCGCATCGCCCTGGTGCAGTACCCCGATGGTGCCAAGAGCTACATCATCGCTCCCGTGGGTCTGACCGTCGGTATGACCGTGCAGGCCGGCGAGAACGTTGCCCCGAAGGTTGGCAACGCCATGCCCCTGAAGAACGTACCCCTGGGTACCGCCATTCACAACATCGAGGTGCGCCCCGGCACCGGCGGCAAGATTGCCCGCTCTGCCGGTCAGCAGGCTGTGCTTTCCAACCGCGACGGCGACTACGCCCTGGTTAAGATGCCCTCCGGCGAGGTTCGCAAGTTCCGCGTGGAGTGCTACTGCACCATCGGTCAGGTGGGCAACACCCAGCACATGAACGAGTCCTCCGGTAAGGCCGGCCGTACCCGTTGGATGGGCATCCGCCCGACCGTGCGTGGTATGTGTATGAACCCCGTCGACCACCCCAACGGTGGTGGTGAGGGTAAGTCCAAGTCCGGTGGTGGTCGTCAGCACCTGAAGTCCCCCTGGGGTCATGTCAAGGGCCAGAAGACCCGCCGTCTTCGCAAGCCCAGCGACGTATTCATCGTACAGCGCCGCAAGAGCAAGTAATTTTTAACCTTCAATATCACTTAGAACAATGGGACGTTCCCTCAAAAAAGGACCCTTCGTAAGCCAGCCTCTTCTCGACAAGGTTGACGCCCAGCTTCAGAGCGGGGATCGCAAGCCGATTAAGACCTGGAGCCGCGCCTCCATGGTGATTCCGGATTTCGTCGGTCTCACTTTCCTCGTACACGCCGGCAAGAGCTTTGCCACCGTGTATGTAACGGAGAATATGGTGGGCCACAAGCTCGGTGAGTTTGCCCCGACGCGCATCTTCAAGGCGCACGGCGGTATCGGCAAGAAGTAATATTAACCCGCATTCTGCCACATGCTCGCACCTCGTCTCAGCTCTGCCATCCTTACCTTCGCCCTTTGTGGTGCAGGTATGGCTGCCGGTGCAGGCGAGGGGGGCAGTGGTGCTGCGGAACACAAGATTGCACAACTCGAACGCCAGGTCGCTACTCTGCGTGAAAGCTATGCTCTCTCCAGGTCAGACGCCGAACAGGCCCGCCGCCAGCTGCGCGAGATTCGCGCACGGCTCGAAGCCCTCGGCGGTGCAGCCCTGGGGGATGGCGAGGAGCGCCTGATTGACACCGCCGCCCAGCTGGAGGCAGCCAATGCCGAGCTGGAGGCTCTGCGTCAGGCCAGCTTGGTGCTCTCGACCGCTGTTGCCACCTACATGCGTGGCGCACTGGTGGAGGACACCGCTGCCCGCCAGGCGCTGGAGGCCGCTGTGCGCGAGATGGATGTAGCCCTTGGGCTGCGCCAGGCTCAGCAGAGCGAGCATGCCGGCACCATGACGGACGCCCGCGTGCTGAGCATCGACTCAGAGAGTGGTCTCATCGTCATCAACGCAGGCCGCGAGGCTCGCGTGGAAGTAGGCATGCCCATGCAGATTTCCCGTGGTGACCAGGCAATCGCCCGTGCAGTCGTGACCGATGTCCGCAAGAAGGTGGCAGGTCTGCTGGTTCAGCGCCAGCTCAATACCGGCCTCTCCATTGCCGTCGGTGACAGTGTTTCCGTAACAAACAACGATTAATCTTCAACAAATACCATTACAATGGAAGTTAAAGCAGTATACAAGAACG
>JAUNRE010000072.1 GCA_030535795.1 Akkermansia sp. | reverse complement strand
AGGACGACCAACAGAAGCAGGACGACCGGCAGCAACAAGCTCACCCCACTGACGCACAGGAACAAGACAAAGCCGGCCAGCGTGCCGCCAGCATTCTGAAAATGCACCTCGACGAAGAGACGGGCTCCCCCATACCGCAGCAAATCCCCGCCGTGCGCCCCGCCAAAGATTACTAAAAACACAGCATTATGAGACCTATTATCACAGCATTCTGCACCATGCTCACCCTCGGTGGGCTTGTCCGGGCCGAAATCGTGCCGGTGTGGTCCACCGGCGTAGCCGTTCCGGGCGAGCAGGTCGTCCTTTACCTTGTGGAAACACAGGAGGATACCCAACAGCAGCAGGACATTTTCATGATAAAAAACCAGCCGAGGGTCAAAGACGCCACCCTGAGCGTGCAGCAGCCCAAGGCCGGTGCCAACCCGCTGGATCCGGATCGAAAGATGGTCGAAGTGCAGCCCATTATATTCAAAGCGGATCGCGCGGGAGAAATTGCGCCCGCCCCCATCGAGGTAGAATATCAATCCGGCCGCAAAGAGACTGTCAGCATCCCCCCGCTGCCGGTACGCCCCACCAGCGACATCAAGTGGTTTTCCTCCCCCATCCCCTACGGTGCCCTGTGGTATACCGCCGTGACGGATGGCTATGTCCACCAGCCTGTGCGCACCAGCATCAAGCTGTTCATGCCCGGCGACTGCGCCACCCCCTACCCGCCGCAGCTGAGCTCGGTCGGCGTCAAAGTCAGCAACCTGCGCCCGGCGGTGGAAGGAATCGTGGGCCAACTGCACGGCAATTACGTGCCCGAGCCCCAGGCCTATGCCAAGGGACAGACCTGGCGCACCGCCGACTTTACAGGCAGCTACACTCCCTTCCGCGAGGGTAAAAACGACATTGTGGGCAAGGTTGTCATGGTACGCCAGCGCGGCTTTTTCTCCGTAGCCCAGCAGGAGCTCCCCCTGCCCACGCTCGAAGTCAGTGCCCTGCCCCTGCCGCCCGGTGCCCCGGCCGATTTTGCCGACACGGTGGGCAACTACACCATCTCCGCCAAGACAGATGCAAAAAGCCTGGCCATGAATGAGGCCGTGGAAGTGGAAATCACGGTGCGCGGCAGCGGAAATCTGGAACAGCTTGCCTGCCCCAAGCCCGAGGATGAACTCAACTGGCGCCTGGTGCCGGCCACCCGCAAGCCCATACTCGGTGCCAACGGGGAAACAATCGGCATGGTGTTCTCGCAGCTCATGCGCCCCACGGCCGAGGTGAGCGGCCTGCCCGCCTTCGGCTTCAGCTACTTCGACCCGCAGGAAATGGCCTACCGCACAGCCTCCACCAAGCCCATACCGCTGGAATGGCGAGAGACAGATGACGCCGGCAGCGGGCTCGTATCCGCCCCGGCAGCAGAGCCGCCGCCTGCCGGTACCGTGCCGGTGGAAGAACTGACCGACATCTACCACTTCCTGCCCAATGCAGCGGCAGGAGGCAACGGCCGAGAGCTTGCCTTGTCCCGCAACCTGTGGTACCTGCTCTACCTGCCGGGACTGGGCATCTTTGCCTGGCTGGGCATACGCGCCCTGCTGCGCCGCATCGCTGCCGGTGCCGGCAACCGCGCCCGTGAAAAAGAGCTCAATGCCATAGCCGGTGCACCCGATGGGCTCGCCTTCCTGAAAGGTATCGGCGCCTTCATCGAAAGCCGCATTCCTGCGGCAGAGCAAAGCGAAGCCCTGCGCGCCATCCTGCAACGCCGCGATGCCGAAGCCTTCACCCCCGATGCTGCACCCGCGGTATCGGCAGAGGAACGCCAGCGTATGCTGCGCGCCGTGCGCAAGGCGCTGACAAGGATAACGGCAGTTCTCGTCCTGCTTGTGGGGCTGCTGCCACAGGCGCAAGCCGCCGAGGATGCCGCAGAAAACGCCTACACCGCCGGGCAATACAGCAAGGCGTTAGAGCTCCTGCAAAGCGAGCAGAAAAACGCCACGGCCGACCGCGACAGCGCCGAGCTGCTCTACAACATAGGCAACTGCTACTACCGACTCGGCAAGCCCGGCATGGCCGCCCTGTACTACACCCGCGCCCTCCATGTCGACCCCGCCTTGGCAGAGGCGGAAGCGAACCTGGACTTCATCCGGCGCAAAGAAGGAGCTGTAGTACCGCGAGCCGCCGGTGTGGACAAAGTGTTCACCCTGCTCGACTGCCGCCAACTGTGGTTGGCCAGTGTCATTTGCAGCGCGGCTCTGCTGCTCTGCCTGGCATTGCACGCCCTGCTCCGTGGCCGCAGCAAGCCCTGGCTGCATGCCGGCACTGCCACCACGGCACTGCTCTGCCTGCTCTGCGCCGCCGACTGGCTTTACTACGCCACCCGCAATGTGCCCGACATGAGCGGCCTGCCGGCAGCGGATTGCGCCGTGGTCATCACCGCCACCACAGCGCGCACCGCCGCTGCTGCCGATGCGCCGACCGTCATGGAGCTCACGCCATCCACCCCCCTGCATCTGCTGGCCGTACGCGGCAGCTACAGCTATGTGGAGACCTTCACCGGCGTACGCGGCTGGGTCAAAACGGAAGACGTGAGCCCGCTGGCCGAGCCCGGCACCGCTGCCCGCCAGCCCATCACCATCCGCTTCCGCTAAACGAAGCGGCACTCCTCTTGCAGCCCGCAACCACCGGCCATGGTCGGTGGTTGCGTTTTATCATTTGCCCGGCAATTTCGCGGCAACACGCGGGAGGGACAGGAAAGTCGGCATTGCCGCCAGAAAGACAAAGGCTAGGCTGATAAGGCTGTGAATGATATAAAGCTGCGGGGTAGCGTGCGCCGGCAGCTCCATATCGAGCGCATGCACGGGGAAGGCATCGAACCCGATGGCAGAGAATGCCAGCCGTATGCTTTCCCGCTGCGCGAGGCTGAGAACAGCGAGGGGGATGCCGAGCGCCAGCCCGGTGCAGGCAATCATGCCGGCCATCATCAATACAAGGCCTCGCATTCGGCTCGGCGACATCCCCATGGCAAACAACACGGCAAATTGTTGTCGGTGTTGCAGGCAGATAACCCAAAACAACGCCCCGCAGGCAAATGCCGAAAGCAGCGTGCAGAAGTAGAGGATGAACCCCATCGTCTGCTTGGCGCGTGCGATAATAGCCAGCCAGGCCTGGGTATCGCCATTGGCCGGGTGAATCTGCGCTTTCGGTGCGCGTTGGCGAATGGCGGCGACAATAGCTTGCGCATCAGCCCCGGGCTCCAGCTGAACGGCCAGCGACTCTGCCCCGCAGCAGCTGCTGTGGGGCAGCAACACATCGGGCGAAAGCATGCGCCCGGGTACTCGGTATATACCGCCCACCTTCAGGCAGCAGGTAGACTCCGGCAAGTGCAACACGAACTTATCCCCGGGAGCCAATCCTGTTTTTTCCGCAAAGCTGCGCGAAACCAAGCATTGCCCCCCGGCCGGCGAGGCCGAGCCTGCCACTAGGAGCTCGGCGGGCATGGCCTCAGCAGCCCAGGTGCTGAAGCGACAGAGCCCATGCGATGAAGCGGCTGCCCCCATGCGGCACTCCGTCACCTTGCGAATGCCCGCAATGCCGCGCACCCCCTCCGCGCCGCCCGCTATGTCCTCCACAATAAAATCCGGCAGTATGACTTGTACCCCGCGTTCAATTTCAAGAATCATGCCATCCATCACACCTCGCACCAGTATCTGGAGCATCAGCCCAAGCGCCATGCCCAGCACACACATGCAGGCCACTACCCGCTGGGCGCTCCGGCGGGGAAAAAGCAGGCGTCCGGCCAGCCGGAAGGTGAAGGCGAGCTTCCGCATACCGCCAGTATGCCATATATTTGCCGCCGCGTCAATCGATGATACGATTTGAGCTTTACTTCAACAAGCGAAAGGAGTAATCTGTTGGAACATGAAAACATCAACTCTCCTTGAATTCTCTCTTTTCGGCCTCACAACAGTCTTGTTCCGATGCAAAAAGCCGATTCTGGGCACCATCATCGTAACAGACCGCTGCAACCTGCACTGCAAGCATTGCTCCGTCAATAACCTGACGGCCATCATTCACCCCTACAAGCAGGTCAAGGCTGAAATGGAGCAGCTGTATGCCATGGGGGTACGCATCCTCTTCTTCTGCGGCGGCGAGACCTTCCTGTGGAAAGACAGCGGAAAGACCCTGCGCGACCTGGTACGCGAGGCCAAGGAGATGGGCTTCCGCATCGTTAATATCGTAACAAACGGCACCCAGGGGCTCGATTTGCCGGAGGCCGATTTGATTCTGTTGAGTCTGGATGGCGACAAGGAGCATCACAATATCATTCGCGGTAATACCTACGACCTCATCATGCGCAACATCGAGCAGGCCACCGCCGACAACATTTGCCTGTACATGGCGGTGAATCAAATCAACAAAGGGTGCATCCGCGCCGTGTGCGATGTGGCAAAGAATCAACCCAAGGTGCGCGCCGTCTCCTTCAATTTCCACACCCCCTACCCCGACACCCGCGAGCTGGTGCTTACCCGCGAGGACAAGGTGGCCTGCTGTGCCGAAATCGAGCAGCTCATGGATGAAGGCTACCCCATCTTCAACCTGCGCAGTGCCTTCCCCTATGTGATTGACAACAACTTCCCCACCCCCTGTCACCAGTGCGTCGTCATGGAAAACGGGCAGCTTTCCACCTGCGGCCGCTGCATCCATGTGCCCGGCCTGTGCGATGAATGCGGCTATTTCTTCGCTGCCGAGTATGCGCTGGTATTCCGGGGCAATCTTCGGGTCATTTTCGAGATGCTGCGCACCTACACCCGCTACGTGTAAGCCATGAACCTGCTCACCACCGCTGCCCGCACCTGGCTTACACACTCCACGGCTCCCTACCGCTTCACGGCTCAGAATGACGCGGTACTCCGCTATGATGACTGCCCCGGCCTGGGGCTCTATGTGCACATCCCCTTTTGTCGGAGTATCTGCAATTTCTGTCCCTACTGCAAGGAACGCTACACCCCGCAAGCCGCCGAGGCCTACACCTCTGCCCTCCTCCAGGAAATCCACATGGTTGGCCGGATGCAGAGCAGCCGCACCCGGGTGGGCAGCCTTTACTTCGGCGGCGGCACCCCCGCCTTGCTGGCACCACAGCTCGGCAGCATCATCGCGACCCTGCGGCAATACTACGACATAACTGACGGCATCGGGGCGGAACTACACCCGGCCGATGTGAACGTGCCCACTCTCACCCTGCTGAAAGAAGCAGGCGTGACCCGTATCAGCATCGGCATTCAGAGCTTCCTACCGGAGTTTGCCCGCTGCCTGGGCAGACCCGCACCACTGCCGGAAAAACTGGCGGCGGCTCTGGCACAAGTCCCCTTCGAGACGGTGAGCATGGATTTCATCTTTGCCCTGCCCGGCCAGAAACTGGAGCACATACGGCAGGATTTGGACACCGCGTTCTCGCACGGCGCCAACCATGTGGCCGTATACCCCTTCATCGATTTTTCCTTTACCGGCAGCCCCGTGCACGCCATGCCCGGACGCGAAAAACACCGCCTGCTGGATGAACTGACCGCCTACTGTGAATCCCGGGGGCTGGTGCGCGATTCCATCTGGACCTTCGCCTTGCCGGGCAACCACCGCTACTCCAGCATGACCCGCGACACCTTCCTGGGCTTTGGTTGTTCCGCCACCACCCTGCTGCGCGACAGCTTCAAAATCAACACGTTCTCTGTAGCCGCCTACATCGATTGTATTCAAAAGGGACAACTCCCCACAGCTCTGACCACCCGCTTCACCAGGCGGCAGCGCATGGTGTACTACCTCTTCTGGCGGGCATACAGCACCTTTGTATCAAGCGCGGATTTCAAAGACTTCTTCGGCTCGGAGCCGGAGACCGAATTCCGCTCCGCTTTCTGGCTGGCACACAGGCTCGGCTACATACGCCGCGAGCAGGGCGGCTACCGCCTCACCCCGCGCGGCGCCTACTATTTCCATTACTTCGAGAATTTCTACACCCTCGCCTACATTGATAAAATGTGGGGCATCATGCGCCACACCCCCTTCCCGGAAAGCATTGAATTGTAAATCCTTGCGTTATTTCTTCTTATCGACTGACACCCCGAGCTCAAAAACCCCGCCTTGCGGGGCTTTTGAATTCCGCGCCTGACGGCGCAAGGGTGGCAGTACTTAGCAACGCATACCCGCGGGCGAAAGCCCGCCAAACTTTCAAATTCGCCTGCCACGGCGTAGCAAGCGAGCGTAGCGAGACGCGAAGACGGGACCTTCGAAATTCGACTCTCGTACTTCCACAAATTGCTTTCTAATTGTTCCAACTCGTATCAGCTGTCATGGCCGGGGGCAATAGCTCTGCCAGCAGGGGCAAGGGATTAGCCGGGGCATGAGGCGCACGGGCGGCCTCGCTCTGAGTTTGCTCCTGCTGTAGTTGGGCCAGCCGCGTATCCTCCACCAGCGCCTTGAATTTGTCGGCCTGGCTGTAGTCCCCGCTTTCATCGCGGAACACCTGTGCCAGCCAATCGCGCTTTTCGTCAATAGTTAGGTGGCGTTTCTTTCTCATGGCTGAGCCGGGGGCAGAAAACGAAGCAAGTGCTTGATGAGGGCGCGCCCGTCGTGGGTGAGCACATGGCATTCATTGCCGGGGCCCATGCCGTGTATCAGGCCGCGGTCGCTCAGGCGTTTCATGGTGCAGATGCAGGCGCTCACCGAGCCTGTTTCCAGAAACCTCGCAATATCATCTTTGTACTGCAGCCCGGCGGCTACACAGAAGAGGATGCGAATCTCGGAGCTGCTCAGCTCGCACTCGTTGAGTGTTTTCAGCAGGTTGCAACTGAAGTCGATAGCTCTCATGGTATGTTTTCAGGTGGGGTTGTTCACAAAGTTATTCACAATGCGTATCGCGTTTGTTTTTGTCTTGTAATCAATAGCTTGAATGAGTTGTTAGCAGAGTTGTGAACAGACTTATTCACAAATGGGTTCTATTTTTCCACAGTTGGTAGAGGGGGTGAGAATCGTTCGAGTGTGACTGCACGGCGTTAAAGTGGGCGGCACTCGGCAGGGCAATGCGGTGGTACTCCTGCGTGAGCGCCTCGCGAGCGGTTGTGCTGCTGGTAAGCGGTATGCACAGCTTGCAGGCCAGGCGCGTGGCAAAGGCCTCGACGAAGAGCGGGTCGAAGGTGGTGGTGTCCTCCACATCGGCTATGTAGAGCACGCGCACCGATTGGTTCGGGCTGTAGATGCTGCGGCCTCGCAGTGTCCATTGCCGGCTGTTCACCTCCAGCACGCGCAGGCAGTCATGGGGTAGTGTACAGGCATGGGAGCAAGGGACACTGTCGTCCTCGGAATGCAGCGTGATGAGCTTACAGGCGAAGGTCCACCGGCTGGTGCAGAGGATTTCGCGGCGCACCGGGTGGTAGTGCAGGTAGCACAGGCGCGAGGCCGGGCAGCCGTTGGGGTTGATCTCGCTCAGCGGTGCCTCACCCAGTTTGGAAAGGGCGAGGTTGCAGATATCGAGCGCGGTCAGCAGTTTGGATGGCGGTTCTTGAGTCATGGTTATCAGTGATGAATAATGAAATATCGGTAAAGTGCTTTCATCGTTGCACATTTCGGACAAATAGCCAAGAAAAAAATGAACCACCGTCGTTCCTGTGTAGTTTTCTGCACCCGTCCTGCGGACTACAAATTATCTTGGTTCAACTCCGTAGTTACGCTAAGCTGAATGACATGAGCAACGATTCACGCTACATCGCCCTGCGGTATTACCGAGGTTCAGGGCGCAATTTACAGTCAGACATTGAGGCACTTGCCACCAATCCGCAAGGGGTGGTGGTGTGGTCTCCCCGCCTGGTGGTGCTGATGAAAGCCGCCGATAGCACCGCCCCCGCCGAGTGGCAGAACCTGGCCGTGAGCCCGCCCGGGGCGGATGGCTGGTATGTCCACTTACTGGTGGGGGATTTGGCACTGGCGCGCCGCCTGGCACACGAGGTACCCTGCCGGCACTGGGCATGTTTTCAGCGCGGGCGGCGCAGCCCTGCCCCGCACCGCCTCCGCTGGCAGCGCCTGTTGCGCCGCACTCACCTCTGAATACCTTACCCCTCTTCTACCCACCAACCAAACAACACACTAACACAGAAAGGAATAAAACACATGGGATTCATGACCCCCGATACACCCGCCGTCGATACCACCCCGCCCGTTGTGGCCGATGTGGCAGATGACGATACCCGCAATGCTCACGACCAGAAGGCCTCGCTTCGCAAGGGGCTCCTCTCGACGATTCTGAGCAATCAGAAAAACACCGGCGGCGCCATGTCGGCCTCCACCGGCAACTCAGGCAACTCAACCCTGGGCTGATGCCCGCCTGCCTATGCCGGACGACCCGATACTGAGCACCTACAACGCACTGCGTGCCGCCAGAAGCCCCTGGGAGGGCTGGTGGGAGCGCCTGCGCCACTATGTGCTGCCCTCGCGGCAGCCGGGCGAGGATGCGCTGCTGCCTGCCGATGACACACCGGGGGCTGCCGGGCAGCCGCTGTGCGACACCACGGCTGTGGAGGCCTGCCAGAAACTGGCCGGGGCTCACATGAGCTACATTACCCCGGGGCATGAGATGTGGTTTAAGTGGACAAGCCCCGACCCCGCCGCCGGCGATGAGGCGCAGAGCTGGTACAACCGCTGCTCCGAAATCGCTAACCGCGAGCTGGCTCTCAGCAACTTCTACACCGAGCTGCATGAGTGTTTTCTGGATCGCGTGGGGCTGGGCACAGGCAGCATGTTCTGCGGCACCTCCCGCAGCGGCCGCCTGTTGTTCCGCCACATCCCCTGCGGGCAATTTGTCTGCGCCGAAAATGACGAGGGATGCATCGACACCTACATGCGCGAGTTCTCCTTCTCGCCCCACCAGGCCGAGAGCCGTTTCGGCGCCGCTGCCCTGGGGCCACGGGCGCGAACCCTCTGCGAACAGGCTGCCGATCGCCACTCGCCCTGCCTGCGTTTCCTGCACGCCGTACGCCCGCGCGATAAGCGGAACCGCTCCCGTAGCACCGCTCGCGACATGGCATGGCAAAGCCTCTACTACAGCCTCGATGACAACGTGGCCGTGGAGGAAAGCGGCTATCGCGAGATGCCCTACATGGTCACGCGCTTCCTCAAATGGGGCGAAAGCCCCTACGGCCTGGCACCGGCGCGCCTCGTCTACCCGGATATCGAGCGCGCGCAGTTCCTCAACCGCATCCTCGATACTCTGGGGGAGGTGGCAGCCTTCCCTCGCATCCTCGAGCTCGCCAACCAGGTGGGCGAGGTGGATTTGCGAGCCGGCGGGCGCACCCTCATCAACCCCGAGAGCGCCAGCCTGGGCTACCCACGCGAGTGGGCCACCCAGGGGCGTTACGATGTCGGTATGGACCGCCTGCGCCAGAAGCAGGAGAGCATCAACCGCGCGTTCTTCATCCCCATGCTGGAGCTCTGGAGCGAGCGCAAGCAGCTCATGACCGCCGCCGAGGTCTACGCTCGCGAAAACGAGCGAGTCATGCAGTTCTCGCCTTCATTCACGCTCTTCGCCAGCGATTTTCAGCCGCTCATGGAGCGCGTGTTCGCTCTGCTCTTCCGCCTGGGGCGCTTCCCGCAGCCTCCCTCCACCGTGTTGGTGCCAGGTACGCGCGGCGAGCCTTCCATCGCTGAGCCGCACGTCGTTTACCAGGGGCGCATCGCTATGGTGATACGCCGCCTGCAATCCGAGGGTATCGAACGCTCGCTGGCTCGCCTGCATTCCATGGCGGCTCTCGAGCCCGCTCTGGCGGACCATGTGGATCTCGATGCCACGTTCCGCCTGGCGGCCAGGCTGGATGGCGTGCCGGAGCAGATGCTGCGCCCGGAGCACCGCGTCAAGCGCCTGCGCCGCGAGCGGCAGGAGTCCGCAGCCGCAGCCGCCGGGCAGAGCGCCCCGGTGCCCCCCACCGGCGATGCCGGGCCGGCTCCCGCCCTCATGCAAGCACAGCCCCAACCCCTCACCCCCACAGCTGCTGCATGAGCCCGAATGCTGATACAGAAGCCGTAGAGCGTGCCCGCGCGGCACGCCGCCGCCTGCGCTCCGTGCTGGGTACCCCGGCCGGGCTGCAGGTGCTTGCCGAGCTCGAACACCATTTCGAGACAGACCTGCCCGTCTTTCAGGGCAAACGCGGTGGCTACGACCCGCTCGACGCCATGCGTCGCGACGCCCACCGCGAAGTATTCCTTCTCATCCGCCACAGGCTCGCGCTTGCTGAGCGGGAAGAAACACAAACAACACATACACAAAACAATATATAATACCATGATAACAATGATTGATCCCGCCGCAGATGCGGCTCCCGCTACCATGCACACCCCCGCCGCAGACGGCGCTACCGGCAATCCGCCCTCAGTCCCGCCCACCACCACCGCCCCGCTCATGGACGATGATGGCGATTTCGCCCCGGAGTGGTACATCCGCTTCGAGGAGCTGCGTCCCTATGCCTCCACCCTCGCCAAATTCCGGCGCCCCGAGGCCCTGGCCAAGAGCTACGCCATGCTGGAGCGTATGAAGGGATACCCCGATGTGGCAGACTCTCGCCGCATGGCCGCTTTCCGCTCTGCCGTCGGCCTGCCCGACAGCCCGGCGGAGTTCGCGCTCTCGCGCCCGGACGATACGCCGGATGAACTCTGGGACTCCTCACTGGCCGATTCGATGGCCGCCGTGGCCTACGAGTACGGTGTGCCGCCCCTCGCCATGGGGGCGCTCTGCGAGAAATACACCACCGAAGGACGCCGCATGCTCGCCGCCCACCGCGAGGCCCAGGCAGATGCTATCGCCCGCGCTGATGCCGAGCTACAGCAGGACTGGGGCCGCAACTACGATGACAACATGCGCACCGTGGGCGATTTCCTCTCGCACCTGGGTGCTCGCACCGGGGTGGATGTGGGCGAGCTGGTCACCAATCCGGCTCTGCGTGCCAACGCGGATTTCGCTCGCCTCATGCTTGCCGCCGCATCTCTGTTGGAGGAGGCGCCCCTGCACACCGGCGCGCCCACCGATTCCCGTGCCGAGGCACGCCGCATCGCCGGAGACCCCACCCACCCGCTGCACGAGGCCTACATGCGCACCTCGCATCCGCGCCATCGCTATGCCAACGAACAGTACGACCGCCTGGCATTCGGGCGTCCGCTCTGAGTCAGCAGCCTCCGGGCAGCTCGCCTTTCATCCCCCTGCCGCGTCAAGTCTCGCCGCAGAACTTGTGAGATGGTAGGCAACACAAACCACCCCATCGCCGCTTTGCGGCGACGGTGGGGTGGGAAAGAGTCATCCGGAAAAAATAGGGCACCTGCTGCACACGCAGCTCGCTTCGCAAAAACAATCATTCCAACACTACACCAAATATGTCTACTAATAACGACACCCCCGCCAATGGTTCCGGCTCTGCCGTGAATGCCGCCGATGTTACCAACATCACTCCCGCCAACGCAGCAGCTCTCGCTTCTGCCAACCTTAACTCCGGCACCGATTGTGCCACAACCAACACCAATACCGTCATGAATACGACATCCCATACCACCGCCGGTGCTCTCGCTTCCGAGGGCGTGTCTCCCGATACCACTCTCACTCCCGTATTCCCCGATGGGGTCAACCGCGCCACTTACGCGACGCCGCAGAAGCCCGGTGGCAACTGGGATTTGGTGTACGCCTGTGTTTGCGTTGATCAGCCGCAT
>JAUNRE010000071.1 GCA_030535795.1 Akkermansia sp. | reverse complement strand
CAAGCGCGGCCGTCTCCGGGCTCACGCCCTACGCCGTGGCAGGCTGTCGGCCTCGGCGCCGACGCTGACGCGCCGACTCCTCGGGCTCACATTTATTTATGATACCACCCCCAGGGCAGCGCCACTGCGTGGCTTGCCCTGGGCTATTGTACTTTCGCCCCGCTCAGCGGGGCTTTTGAATTCCGCTCACCTTCGGTTCGCCGCACAGCTCTACAAATTGGCGGTTTTCCTAATTATTCCAACGCGTAAATTTCTTTACTTATCGGCCAATGCGGCCTGAGCGGCGGCCAGGCGAGCGGTGGGCACACGGTAGGGAGAGCAGGACACATAGTCCAGCCCCAGGCCGTGGCAGAACTTCACGGAAGCGGGGTCGCCGCCGTGCTCGCCACAGATACCCATCTTCATACCGGGGCGCGTGGTGCGCCCAAGGTTGACGGCGAGCTTCATGAGCTTACCGACGCCCTCCTGGTCGATGCTGGCGAAGACGTTGGCCTTCACAATTTCCAGGTTGCGGTAGTTGGGCAGGAAGGAGCCGGAGTCATCGCGGCTCATGCCCAGACCGGTCTGGGTGAGGTCGTTGGTGCCGAAGGAGAAGAACTCGGCGGTCTCGGCGATTTCGTCAGCCGTGACACACGCGCGGGGAATCTCAATCATGGTACCCACCTTGTAAGTGATGCGGCGCCCCTTCTCGCGGAACACTTGATTGGCGATGCGGTCAATCACCTCCTTCTGCAAATCAAGCTCGCGTTTGAAGGAAACAAGCGGCACCATAATCTCGGGGTGTACCTCGCATCCGGTTTCCTCCTGCACCTCGATGGCGGCCTCGATGATGGCGCGAGCCTGCATCTCGGTAATCTCGGGGTGGGCAATACCCAGGCGGCAGCCGCGGTGGCCGAGCATGGGGTTGAACTCGTGCAGCTCGCTGACGCGGCGGATGATGACCTCCACGGGGATGTTGAACTTCTTGGCGAGGTCGAGCTGCTGCTCCTTGGTGGTGGGCAGGAACTCGTGCAGGGGCGGGTCGAGCAGGCGAATGGTGCCGGGCTTGCCGGCCAGCGCCTTGAAGATGCCCTTGAAGTCGCTCTTCTGGAAGGGCAGCAGGTTGGCCACGGCCTCGCGGCTGTCCTCCTCGTGCGTGGCAAGAATCATGCGGCGCATGAAGTCAATGCGGTTGCCGCCGAAGAACATGTGCTCGGTACGGCACAGGCCGATGCCCTGAGCGCCGAAGGCGATGGCGGCTTCCACCTGGTCGGGGGAGTCGGCATTGGTGCGCACGCCCAGCTTGGCGGCGCGGCTGCACCACTCCATCACGCGGGCAAAGTCACGGTAGGTGTGGCTTTCCTCGGGCTTGAGCGTCTTGCGAATGAGCACCTGAATCACCTCCGACGGTGCCGTGGGCATCTTGCCGGCGTACACATAGCCGCCGGTGCCGTCCAAGGAGAGGTAATCGCCCTCCTTGTACACCTTGCCGGCGATGGTCACGGTGCGGTTGTGGTAGTCGATATCCATGTCGCCCGCGCCGCATACGCACACCTTGCCCATCTGGCGGGCAACAAGTGCCGCATGGCTGGACAACCCGCCACGAGCCGTCAGGATGCCTTCTGCCGCAATCATACCGCGCAGGTCCTCGGGGGAGGTCTCCAGGCGCACCAGCAGCACCTTCTCGCCGCGCTTCACCGCTTCTTCGCAACGGGCGGCATTCAGGCAAATGCGGCCGGAGGCTGCGCCCGGGCCGGCATTCAGACCGCGGGTAATGGGCTGCACCTTGCTGACGGCATCGCTGTCGAACACGGGGGCGAGCACCTGGTCCACCTGGTCGGCGGGGATGCGCTTCACGGCGGTCTGCCAGTCGATGAGCCCTTCTTTCTCCATATCGCAGGCAATGCGGAAAGCGGCGATACCGGTGCGCTTACCGTTGCGAGTCTGTAGCATGTACACCTTGCGGTCCTGAATGGTGAACTCGAAGTCCTGCATGTCGCGGAAGTGGTTTTCGAGGGTCTTGCGAATATCGCACAGCTCGGCGTAGGCACTGGGCATCACCTCAGCCAGGCGCGCCACGGGGTCAGGCGTGCGCACACCGGCCACCACGTCCTCGCCCTGAGCATTCATCAGGAACTCGCCGTAGAACTCATTCTTACCGCTGGCGGGGTTGCGGGTAAAGGCCACGCCGGAGCCGGATTCATCGCTCGTGTTGCCGAACACCATGCACTGCACATTCACGGCGGTGCCCCACTCGCTGGGTATGCCGTACTTCTGGCGGTAGGTGATGGCGCGCTCGTTGTTCCATGAGCCGAACACAGCGCCGATGGCCCCTTGCAGCTGCTCCCACGGGTCGGCGGGGAAGTTGCGGCCGCTGCGGGCCAGCACCAGGGTCTTAAAGCGGCGCACCAGCTCGCGGCTGTCGTCGGCCGTCAGCTCAGAGTCTGCTATGTCCTTGCCGTAGCGCTCGTTCTTAATTTGGTGGATGATGCTTTCGAAGGGCTCCAGATCCTCGCCCTCCTGCTTCTGCACCCCCATCACCACATCACCGTACATCTGCACAAAGCGGCGGTAGCAGTCCCAAGCAAAGCGGGGGTTGCCCGTGGCGGCAGCCATGGCTTCCACCGTTTCATCATTCAGACCCAGGTTCAGGATGGTGTCCATCATGCCCGGCATGGATTCACGGGCACCGGAGCGCACCGACACCAGCAGCGGCATGGCCGCCGTGTCGCCGAATTTGCGCCCTACCAGCGACTCCATCTTCGCAATACCCTCATGCACCAAGCCATCCAGCTCAGCCGGGTAGCTCAGCCCGTTCTCATAGTAATATGTGCAAACCTCGGTCGTGATGGTAAAGCCGGGAGGCACCGGCAGCCCGATGCGAGCCATCTCGGCCAGATTCGCGCCCTTACCACCCAGCAGCGCCTTCATGCTGCCATCGCCATCGGCGGTTCCGCCGCCGAAATGATATACGATCTTTTCCATATAATACTGTCAGATACGTGTTCGTTATGAAATTCTATAGGGGTGACATCTTACCCCCGCGCCCATACTCCTGTCAAGCCCGCGTTCCGTCAATGACATAGGATTTTGCCAAAAAGGAAGCGCCCCCTGTTTTTTTGCTTGAGCCCCCCACGCTGCTGTGCTAAAAAGGTGGTGCTATGAAGATGCACCGATTCCTTGCTACCCTGTTCCTGGCAGCCCCGCTCTGCCTGGCAGATACCACAGATACTGACGCCAATGCTGATTTGGAGGCCGACTACGAAGAAGAAGACTACGGCGAAGATTACGAAGACCCCGGCGAACGCACCTACACTGAGGCGGAAATCGATACCGAGCTGCAAAAGCTGTCGGCTCATTTCCAAAAGAGAGCAGACCTGCTCGATACCGTGAAAGACCTCGCCACAGCCGATGCCGCTGCCGAAGCCTATGGGGCGGATTTCGACCCGGAGATGGGGATGCAGACCATGAGAATCCTCTCGCAGCTTCACGAAACCAATGCGGATAAAGCCCGGATGTTCATTACCTCCCTGCCCAATATCCCGGAGAAAATCACCGCGCTGCAGAAGGTCTACTTCTACGGCTCAAAGGCTCTGGCTAAAGCCGTAACCGGTAGCGAGGAAGCGGCTCTCAAGCCCCAACCCATCACCCCCGAGGTGCAGGCCGCCCTGGCAGAGAAAATCCAGGCAGAGGCAGAGGAGGATGAAGATGACGAATTCACCCTCAATGACCAGGAAATCACCCTCACCGGCGGCCCCGGCCTCACGCGCGAAACAGCTTGGGTAAGCTCCGCCTCCGACTCCGAATCAGCCCGCATCCACGCCCACCACATCGCCGTCATGAAAATCCCCGGCAGAGTGAATCCGGTAAAGGCTTCCCAACAGGTAGTGGACGGCAAGGTATACCGCTGTATCTCCATTGAAGTGGTACGCGATGACACCAAATACCTCGCGGAAGTGTGGGTGGACGTCAGCGCAGGTTGCAAAGCCTATTCCCCCGAGCAGCAGAAGGCTGTGCTGGATAAACTGTGCGACTCGATTCGCAAGGCAAGCGAGCTCATGCGCGCCGTGAAGGATAAAGCCTCAGCCGATGCCTTCGCTGACTACATGAAATCTCGGGAGCAATTGGGGCTGACCGATGAGGAACACGAAATCCTCAGCAGCATCGACGATGACAAAATCCGCGAGTGCACTCAGGATCTCATCCCCTCCTCCCAGGAACAACAAGAGCTCAAGAAGAAATTCATCGAAAACAATTACTACGGCTCCGAAAAGCTGAAAGAACTCTGAACACGAAGGCCGGCGGCGTAACGCACCGCCGGCCTTCCATCAACACGCCCGCCGGGCCTGTTCTTCACCGCGGGCAAAGCCTGCTTTTCACCCGGCCGCAGGCTGTTAATAGACATTTATGAGTCTTTACGAGCCAACGGCGAGCCGTATTTGAGCCCGCTCGGCGGGCGACAGCACATAGGCAGGGGTGAGCGAGCGACAGCTCGCGTAACCCCTGTTGCAGAATAAGTAGAATTGGAGCCCCGTGAATACGGTGGCGACAGCCTTTCGTGGACTGACGGTTGCATGCGAGCAAATCCAAAAGCTACCGCTATTGTTAGTCCGGCTGTCACCCCGTTTCACGGGGCTCTCAATATTTTTTTACTCTATACCCGGGGTTTCCGCCGCTTCGCGGCGTCACCCCGCGCTACCTGCTATCGCCCCGTTTACACGGGGCTTTTGAATTCCGCTCACCTTCGGTTCGCCATACAGCTCGACAAATTAGCGTTTCCCTAATTATTCCAACGCGTCAATATATGAGAGGAATGACATGGAACCGCGCTGCCCCAAGCGGCAATCCCGCCGGTAGGGAGCGGCTTTGTAAACATGAAAAACAAACCCACCCCCGCCCAAGTGGTGACAATCCTCGAGGTTGTCGTGCAACTGTTGAAAATAACCCTTTTGACAGTGCAACTGCTGAGGTGAAGACAAGCCCCGCCCCGGTTCGCCGAGGCGGGGCGAATCTTTTTTTAAAAAAAGATTGACATAGAATCAACTCAGTGGTTAAATAAGGGCGTCCGCGGGAGGGGTCCCGCAGTTTTTCATTGTTTACAAGCAGCCCGTGAGCATCATGCGCACGGGCTGCTTTTTTACGCTGCCGAACTAGGAAGCCCTCGTCAGAGGGCGACAGCACATAGGCAGGGGTGAGCGAGCGGCAGCTCGCGTAACCCCTGTTACAGGAATAAGTAGAATTGGAGCCCCGTGAATACGGCGGCGACAGCCTTTCGTAGACTGGCGGTTGCATGCAAGCAAATCCAAAAGCTACCGCTATTGTTAGTCCGGCTGTCACCCCGTTTCACGGGGCTTTTGAATTCCGCTCACCTTCGGTTCGCCAATACAGCTCGACAAATTAGCGTTTCCCTAATTACTCCAACGCGTTCTATGACTGTTTTATGGAGCAGAACTCATTCCCGTACGGTAATAAAAAAGTTTCCCGAAGCATAAATATCCATTTTTATTCCCGCACGGGAATATTTTTCTTTTCTTTTACCTTAATTTCTGCTATTTTGTTCCCGTACGGTAATAAAATAATGATTTTACAGGCAAAACAGAAGCTAACCAGCTCGGCAGACATAGGAGAAATGGTACGGGCTAGACGTCGGGAGCAAGGCATTTCACAAGAACAACTGGCCGGAGTAGCCGGAACCGGCACACGCTTCATTTCTGATTTAGAAAATGGCAAGGGCACCATCCAGGTAGATAAAATGATTAAGGTCATCGAAGCCCTCGGGCTCCGTTTATACGCCATCAATCGCTGGGAAAATAGATAATGGAAACACTGAATGTCTATCTGAAAGGGATAAGGGTGGGAACCCTGTGCACCGATAAGGGAAGGCTGAGCTTTACGTATGATGAACAGTATCTCAGTAATCCGCAAGCTGAGCCTCTGGCATACACCTTACCGCTGGATTCAGCTACCTATCAAGGTGGGGTTGTTATTTCATTTTTCTCCAATCTGCTTCCGGATGAAAGAATACGCCGCAAAATAGCCAAGTATCTGGGCATATCACATGAAAACACCTTCGCCCTACTCAAACGAATAGGCGAGGACTGCGCCGGAGCGGTAGCGCTTGTTCCCTCAGAACGAGAACAAAGAGCACGAGCCACGGCTGAATACAAACCTCTGAGCGAAGAGGAAGCTCACGCTATTCTATCCGCGCTACCGGAAAGACCGCTGAATGTAGGCACTGAAGATTTTCATATTTCCGGAGCAGGAGCGCAGGAAAAACTCATAGCATGCGTAAAAGACGGCAAAATATGGTTACCTCTCAATGGTACCCCTTCAACACATATCATTAAGCCCGGCATTCCTCAATTCCCGGAAAGCGTCTTTAACGAACTGTACTGTATGCGGCTTTCTGCGGCCTGCGGATTAAATACTGCTCAATGCAACATTCTGCTGGTTAAAGATATACCATATTACGTAACACTTCGCTATGACCGACAGCAACAAAATGGTGTCTGGACAAGACTTCATCAGGAAGACTTTTGCCAGCTTCTGGGCTATGAACCCGAAGTAAAATACGAATCCGAAGGAGGCCCAAGACTACTGCAATGCTTTGAACTTTTGCGAAGAATGGAACTCCCGGCTATCGATATTATTGAATTTCTGAGACGAATTATTTTCATTTTTCTGATAGGAAACGGAGATGCGCACGCTAAGAATTTCTCCATTCTCTATAGCGATAAAGGTGCCCACCTATCACCCGCATATGATTTATTATCCACTGCGGTCTACCCAAATCTTCCGCCCAAACTAGCAATGAAAATTGAAGGGCGCAATTCTCTGGAGTGGATAAGCCGGGCAAAGTTTGTACGAATGGGCGCAAAAGCGGGGCTATCTCCCGCGCTGATAAACAGGGAAATCAATAAACTGCTCAACCGAATGGAACGAGTGCTGGAGGATTTCACAAAAAACATACAAAAACAATACCCTTCTCCCATATATGCCTCAATCCGGGACGGAATACGGCAACGCTTGTCACAGTTAGCTGAAACACCTGAGGCAAGTGTAATGCACAAGGGTAAAGCTTCTGCAAAATAAGATTGACAGACGCCCCGCACCGCCGGCCTTCCATCAACACGCCCGCCGGGCCTGTTCTTCATCGCGGGCAAAACCTGCTTTTCACCCGGCCGCAGGCTGTTAATAGACATTGATGAGCCTTTACGAGCCAACGGCGAGCCGTATTTGAGCCCGCTCGGCGGCGTCACCCTGCGCTACCTGCTATCGCCCCGCCTTGCGGGGCTTTCCAATTCGCCCCCTGCGGCGCCCTGCGCCGCCGAACTTCCTTACTTCGACCTTCGGAATTCGACCTTCGACCTTCAAAAGTGCTTGCCATCATGGGGGTGCTTGTGCTATGAATAAAGGGCTATGAGGGACAAGCGCAGTGCAGAGACGAGCGAGGCCGTGCGTACACGGGTGCAGGCTGTTATCTTTCTGGGGGCCAGCTCGGTATCGATGCTGGTGGCCGAGGACGACGGCGGCGAGCTGCGCGTGCTGGATGTGCTGACCCAACCCATGGCACTGGCGGAGGACATCTTCCGCCTGGGGAACGTATCGCGCGAGACGATGGATCGCTGCGTGCACATCATCCGCGGCTACAACCGCTTGCTGGATGAATACCGCAGCGGCGGCGAGGTACAGGTGCGCCTGCTGGCCACCAATGTGCTGCTCAACGTGCACAATATGGACAGCATCACCAACCGCCTGCTCACCATCTGCGGGCTGCAACTGGAGGTGATGGACGATGGCGAAATGACGCGCCTGCTCTATGTGAGCATGCACGAGATGCTCGAGCAGCACGCTGAGCTGGAGAAAAAGCGCGTGCTGGTGGTACACGTAGGCCCGGGCAACACGCGCCTGCTGCTCTTCGAGCGCGGCCGCATCAACTACTACGCCAACTACCGCATGGGCGCCCACCGCACCGCCATGGCGGTGGGCGGTACGGATTTCGGGGATTCGCGCATCGAGTGCTCGCTCATCCGCGAGCACATACGCGGCGTGGTGGAGCAGATTATCCACGACTCCGAAGCCGCCGTGCCCGATGAGCCCGATGCCTTCGTCATATTCGGGCCGGACTTCCACCACATCTCCTCCGCCCGCACGGAGAGCGGGGAGTTCACCCTCGATGAGCTCGATACCCTGGTGGATGAAATAGCCGCCACCCCCTTGCAGCAACGCATCGAGCGCTACAACGAGGACTACGCCTCCGTACGCGCCCTGCTGCCCGCAGCCGTCACCTACCTGAGCCTGGCGCGCGAGTTCGAGCCCCGCAGCATCCTGATGCCCCGCGAGGAATACGCCTTCGCCTTCCTGTGCAACCTGCTCCCCTCCCGCAGGGACAACCAATCCATGGAGCAAGAGGTCATCCACTTCTCCACCCTGCTGGCCAACCGCTACAAGGTGGACCGCGGCCACAGCCTGCAAGTACGCAAGCTGAGCATCTCGCTCTTCGACCAGCTGCAAGAGCTCCACGGCCTGGGCCACCACGACCGCCTGCTGCTCACCGTGGCCGCCATCCTGCACGAAATCGGCACCTTCATCAGCCCCAAAAACCACCACCGCCACGGCCAATACATCATCCTCAACTCCGAAATCTTCGGTCTCTCGCGCGAGGATATCGAAATCATCGGCCTGCTGGCACGCTACCACCGCCACGGCGCCCCCAGCACCGATGAACACACCTACGCCGACCTGGAGCAAGCCAACCGCCTGCGCGTGCAAAAGCTGGCCGCCCTGCTGCGCGTGGCAGATGCCATGGAGCGCGCACACTCCCACCGCATCTCCTCGTTCACTGTGCGCTACACCGGCCGCAAGCTGGAGCTGCTGGTGCCCGGCGTGCACGACCTCACCATCGAAAACCTCGCCCTGCGCAGCAAGGCCGGCCTCTTTACCGAGATTTTCGGCTACGATGTGCAGCTACTGCCGGCGCAAAGCTGAGCCCCCGCCACCCGACGGGCAGAAAAAGCGCTACCTCCCCGTATTTTGTTGGGCGGCGGCGGCGATTTGTCTTGACTCTGCCCCATGCACCGTTATACTGTAATAAAGGAAATGCCGCACAGGCTATTTTTCACACACTCATTCCACCCATTTTCAGCCGATATGAAAAACACCGCTCGTACCCTCATCGCCGCACTGGTCGCTATGCCCGGTGCAGGTCAGCTGTATGCCCAATCCCCCGCTGCAGCCACCACAGCGCCGGAGGCTACAACCCAACAACCCGCCCTCACCCCCTACCAACAACGCCGCGCCGCTCGCGCCGCCGCACGTGCCGCCGCACGGGCAGCCGCAGCCGAGGCCAAAGCCGCCGCCACCGCTGCCCAGCAAGAGCTGGCAGCCAAAGGCTACAAGAGCTCCCAGTACCCCATGGCGCTGCTGCAAGCCGTGCATACCGGCAATGAGGAAATGGTAGAGCTGCTGCTCAAAGCCGGCGCCGACCCCGACCTGCGCGACACCAACGGTGAATACGTGTTGCACTGGGCTACCAAAAAGCTCATGCCCAACCTCATCGACCTGCTGCTCAATGCCGGCGCCGATATCGATGCCGCCAACCCCCGCACACACGCCACCGCCCTGCACCTCGCCGCCTGGCTCGATGAACCCGATTGCCTCAAGCTCCTGCTTTCCCAGGGCGCCAACCCCGACCTCGGCGACATTGTGGGCGACACGCCGCTCATCCGAGCCATCAAAACCCACCGCACCGAAAACGCCCTGGCTCTCATAGCCGGCGGCGCCACCACCACCCAGGCCAACAATGACGGCGCCACACCCCTCCTCCTCGCCGCGCGCAACCACGACACCGAATGCGTGAACGCACTCGTCGCAGCAGATGCCGTGCGCGACCTCCACTCCGCCGCCATCATCGGCAGCCTCAGGGTGCTCTCCCACTACATCTCATCAGGTGTTAAGGTGAACACACGCAACGCACAGGGCGAAATCCCCCTGCACCTCGCCGCAGAATTCGGCCACACAGACTGCGTCAACGCACTCATCTCCGCAGGTGCCTGGGTGCTGGCCAAAAACAAGCTCGGCGCCACACCCCTGCATGAAGCCGCCGGCTACGGCCACCTGGAATGCGTAGCCGCCCTCCGCAACGCAGGGTCCGACATCAACGCCCCCGGTGCCTACGGCGTCACTCCCATCAGCCGAGCCGCCTCCGCCGGCCACGCCGACTGCGTCAAATACCTCATCTCCGTGGGCGCAGACGTCAACTTCGCCGATGAATACGGCGAAACTCCTCTCATCTGGGCCGCTACCAATGGTCACGCCGACTGCGTACGCCTCCTCCTCGAAGCCGGAGCTGACAAAAACGCCGTCGACAAAGAAGGCGAAACGGCACTCCACTGCGCCACCGCCAAGGGACACAATGACTGCATCAAGCTCCTGAAGTAAAAGCAGTTACGAGTTTCTAGTTAAAAGTTCATCGGCGCCCCGCGCCGACGAACTCTCACTTGTATATCGTAATTTGTAACTTGTCTATCCTCATTGAGTTCGGCTTACGCCTCACAGTGAAGAACGGCTTTACTTCAAACTTAGGAATTCGACTTTCGTACTTCTCCCCGCCCTTTTCTCAACCTCTGACAGAAAAAAAGATTTTTTTGTGTAGAATTTTCTGATATACTACGTTCTCCCATTTGTAAAGGTTATCAAACCTGAACTATTCATAACAAACAACCATTAACCATTTAAAAATTATGAAGAAACTCGTAATGCTCCTCGTGCTGGCCCTGCTGCCGGCTGTAGCTCAGGCTGCTCCCGGGCATGGTCCCCGCGGCCACCACGGTCCCCGCGCCGGCCATCATCATCCCGGCCCCCGCCATGCCAAACACCATGGCCCCCGCCACCACAAGCACCGCCACCACCGCCATCATCACCACGGCTGCATCCACATCGGCCCGCACTGCCCGCCCCCGTGCCCGCCGCCCTGTCCCCCCCCCAGCCCGCCCCGCCACAGGCACCACCACGGCGGCATCCATATCGTGCTCTGATGCACACCACCCTTACCCATCCCTCGCCCCACCCGGGCGAGGGATTTTTTTACCATCCACCGCCTCAGCGTAAGCTACGGCGATATAACCGTGTTGGCGCAGGCAACACGATACCCCCTCCTCCTATCCTCGCGGCATAGCCGCCGAATTCGCAGCCTCGCGCCTGTCGCGGGTGGCAGATGGTAGCCCACGGTGTTAACCATGGAGAAAGGATAAAGGTCCGCCCCCCGAAGCGCCGCGGAGTGGGTGACAGAAAGCCGGCGAAAAGTACGGAGGCCAAACTCGTTTATTGGGAGGCCTCGGTTTTCCTCTTTCTAGTATTTTTGAGTAATTTTGTAGTTCAAGGGGCATTTTTTTGTAGTTCAAGGGTAAAATCGAGCCCTTATAGACGGCTTGCCGCAACAGATATCCTCCTTTGCACACTTATATTGAACACCTTGCACACATTTACTCCTTTTTACGCCCCCCCTATCCGCTTTGTAGTTCCACTACGCAAATTTTGTAGTTCACCCTCATTTCCTTCATCCACACGCCCACCGGGCGTATTCTTCACCGTGAGGCGTAAGCCGAACTATCCCCCCCTCTTTCCCCTGCGCCGCAGGCGCCTACCTCCCCACCGCC
Organism: Akkermansia sp.; assembly: GCA_030535795.1. Classification (GTDB taxonomy): domain Bacteria; phylum Verrucomicrobiota; class Verrucomicrobiia; order Verrucomicrobiales; family Akkermansiaceae; genus Akkermansia. The sequence goes on along the minus strand of JAUNRE010000071.1, from coordinate 138 downwards.
GCAGCCCCGCTGCGCCGATATAACCGTGTTGGCGTAGACAACACGATATCACTCGGGCAACGCCCGAATATAACCGCCCGCATGCGGGCGATATAACTGTGTTGTCGCAGACAACACAATGCCCCACCACCCCGCGCC
>JAUNRE010000070.1 GCA_030535795.1 Akkermansia sp. | reverse complement strand
GCGGGGCGAAAGTATAGTAGCCCAAGGTGAAGCTGCGTAGCAGCGAAACCTTGGGATAGATGAAAACAAGAAAATCAGAGCCCGACGAAGCGAAGCTGAGGAGGCCGACAGCAGCGCGGTCATCATTTTCATCCACCGCGCATTCCCATCGGCTGTCGCCACCGTTCCACGGGGCTCTATTTCTACTTGTTCTGTAACAGGGGTTACGCGAGCTGTCGCTCGCTCACCCCTGCCTACCATCTGTCGCCCCGTCGAGCGGGGCTTTCAAATTCGGCGGCGCAGCGCGCCGCGTAGCTTCTCTACTTCGTACTTCGGAATTCGACTTTCGTACTTGCCGCCGCGCTTACTCTTGCTTGACTCAAGCCCTGAGCTGTGGTATATAAGCGCGCGTTATGAGAAGCAAGCTCCTTCCCCTGCTGGTATGTGTGGTAGCATTGAGTGCATGCGGCACGCAAACCGTCAGCCGCTCCGAACTCTTCACCCCCAACATCCGCACCATCATCGACCACAAGGAGCTCACGGGCATGATGTACTACGGAGCCGATGCGCAGTACGACTACTTCAAACGCGGGTCGCGCCGCCTGCGGGTTGCCCGCAGCGAAAAAGCCATACCCTCCTACGCCCGCTTCCCCTTCGACAACTGGCAAACCGGCCGGAAATACACCGAATGCATCACCGACCTGAATCGCGAGCAGATTGACTCCATCGTGCGCAAGGCAGAAACCATCGTCGACACCCTGCCGGACGACACCCTGAAGCCCCGCACCCGCAAGAAGTTGCACAAGCTGCTGCAAGTCATCTCCCCGCGCGACTAACGCCCCCTGCACCGCCCCCCTGAACCACTGCACACCATGGCCGGCCACCCCACATTCCCCACCGTCGATTTTGCAGAGCGCCCGTTCATCCTCTTTTGGGAGGTGACGCGCGCCTGCGCCCTGGCCTGCCGCCACTGCCGCGCCATAGCCCAGCCGCAGCCCCACCCGCAGGAGCTCAACCACGAGGAAGCCCTGGCGTTGGTGGACAAAATAGCCGAGCTGGCGCCGCCCATGCTGGTGCTGACCGGAGGCGACCCGATGATGCGCCGCGACCTCATGGAGCTCATTTCGCGCGCCACCGAGCGCGGCCTGCGCGTTGCGCTGAGCCCCGCCGCCACCAACCGCCTGGTGCATGCCGACTTTGCCGCCCTGCGCGCGGCGGGGGTGGTGAGCATGAGCCTGAGCCTGGACGGCGCCACGCAGGAAAGCCACGACCGCTTCCGCGGCGTGCCGCACACCTTCGAGCGCACCCTGCAAGCCGCCCGCGCCGCCATGGCGGCGGGCATCCAGCTGCAAATCAACACCACGCTGGCCAAGAGCACCCTGCCGGAGATGGACGCCTTTATCGAGCTCATGCGCGAGCTGCGGCCCGATGTGTGGAGCGTGTTCGTGCTCGTGCCCACCGGCCGCGCCACGGCAGATGACCTGCCCGGCGCCGATGAGCTCGAGGCCGTATGGCAGCGCCTGGAAAGCCTGCGCAGCGAGCTGCCCTTCGCCATCAAAACCACCGAAGGGCACCACTACCGCCGCGTGCTCATGCAAGCCGCCCGCCGCGGCGGCAGCGCCCCGCGCCACCTCATCCCCACGCGCGACGGCAAGGGCGTGCTCTTCATCTCCCACACGGGCGAGGTGCAGCCCAGCGGCTTCCTGCCCCTCACCGCCGGTAACGTGCGCACCGACGACCTGGCCACCCTGTACCGCAGCCACCCCCTCTTTGTGCGCCTGCGCGACGACGACGCCCTGGGCGGCAAATGCGGCCGCTGCGAGTACCGGCGCGTATGCGGCGGCTCCCGCGCCCGCGCCTACGGCAGCTGCGGCGACATGATGGCCGCCGAGCCCCTGTGCAGCTACATACCCGCCGCCCTGCGCGGCGCCGCCCCCACACACCACACCCACGCTTCCTCCACCTCCGAACAATGATCAACATCACACGCCTCTGGTGCGGTGCCGAGCAGCCCGCCGACCACATACGCTACGGCCTGGGCCACGGCAGCAACGCCCCCCACGCCAGCACCGCCGCCTGCTCCCCCACATCATCCCGCACCCGCAAGCCCATCGTGGTGTGGAACATTACCCGCACCTGCAACCTGCGCTGCGTGCACTGCTATGCCGACTCTCACGCGCAGAAATACCCCGGCGAGCTCAGCTTGGAGCAATGCCTCGGCGTCATCGATGACCTGGCGGACTACCGCGTGAACGCCCTGCTGCTCTCCGGCGGCGAGCCCCTGCTGCACCCCCACCTGCCCGAGCTGCTGCAACACGCCACCGCCCGCGGCCTCAAAGTCACCATCTCCACCAACGGCACCCGCATCACCCCCGAATACGCCGCCCTCTTCAAGCAGCTCGGCGTCGCCTACGTCGGCATCTCGCTCGACGGCATCGGCCCCGTGCATGACTCCTTCCGCGGCGTGCCCGGCGCGTTCGACGGCGCCATACGCGGCTTCAAACGCTGCGAGGAATGCGGCCAGAAAACCGGCCTGCGCCTCACCCTTACCCGCAACAACGTGCAGTGCATGGAGCAGATACTCGATTTCATTGAGCGCGAGCACATTCAGCGCGTCTGCTTCTACCACCTCGTCCCCACAGGCCGCGGGGTGGATGTAGCCAGCCTCCGCCCCGAGGAAGCCCGTGCCGCGCTCGACATGCTCATTGCCCGCGCCGAGGCCTGGCACGCCTCCGGCCACACCCGCGAGCTGCTCACCGTCACCCAGCCGGCCGACGGCATCTACATCCTGCTGCGCCAGCTCAGGGAGGGCAGCCCCCTCGCCGCGCAGACTCTCCGCCTGCTCAGCTGGAACGGCGGCGGAGCCAACTCCTCCGGCCGCGGTATCGCCAACATCGACACCCAGGGCAACATCCACCCCGACCAGTTCTGGCAGTCCGTCACCCTCGGCAACGTCAAAACACAGAAATTCTCCGACGTGTGGGAAGCCGCCTCCGAGCCCTCCGCCGCCGAGCTCCGCAAGCTCCGTGGCGACGACTCCCCCCTCGAACGCCAGAAGCTCCTCAGCGGCCCCTGCGCCACCTGCCGCCACTTCGCCCTCTGCGGCGGCGGCTTCCGCACCCGCGCCGCCTTTGCCAACGGACACTGGTACGGCAGCGACCCCGGCTGCTACCTCACCGAGCAAGAGCGCCTCACACCCATCGACTCCCTGCTCTGAGCCGCAACCGCCGCGCGCGCGCATTTGCACCCCCTTTTTCACGGCCGCAGCACGCACTGCGGCCGTTTTTCACCCTTATCCGCAAAAAAATGCCCCATTTTCTGCAAAAATTACCCTTTTTGCTTGCATCAAGCCGCCCAATATGCTATTTCTGTTTATGTCATGAAGCGCTTACTCCTTTCTACACTTCTTCTCGCCATGGTCGGCACGACGTATGCCGACATTCAGGCGCCCCCCGCGTCTGAGTACACGGCCACCCGCAAGCTTGGCCGCGCTATCGGTAACATCTTCTACGGCATCGAAGAGCTGCCCGTCACCATCCTCCGCTGGAACTCCGAGGAGGGTAACTACGCCGGCTACTCCGTGGGCCTGGTAGAGGGCTTTACCCGCACCTTCACCCGCATGGGCTACGGCCTCTACGAGCTCGTTACCTTCTGGGCTCCCACCTACAAGTGCACCTATCGCCCCCCCTATCAGGGCAGCTGCGGTCGCAGCGGCCTGCGCGAGTACAACCCTTGGTCCGGCTTCACCGAATTCCCCGAGGAAATCGGCTACCAGTCCAAGAACCCCTACAGCCGCGTAGGTGACTAATCTCCCCCGCAGGGGCTCAGGGTCGCTACCGATCCCCCTGCCCATTTCCCTTTAACTTCTCTCCTCCCCCGAGTGGTGCGCACCGCTCGGGGGCTTTTCTTTGGGCGAGAAAGGGTGGCAGCAAAAAGTTTTGTTGACGTAATGAGACCCATTTGCTAAACTAACCGTGGTTTCATCCGGTCGTTCGTTGGCTTCCACCTTCGGTCAACACCGCATTTTATGCGGGCGGTGGGTTAGATTTTCACATTTATAAAATCTAACGATGTTTTTTATTGACATCGACTCAGATTTGCCCTACACTATACCCAACAACCAAAAACACACCCATGGCTACAAGAATCTATCAAGGACGCGTAACAGAAGCAGAATTTGAAGACACGAAGCTTCGCACCCAACAGGGCTCTGCGGCAGAATCACTGGCATACACATTCAGTTTATTCCAAGACGCAGTCAATTACCACCTGACTGCCCTTGCCGGCATGATTGAGCCAACCATTGACCCTGCATGCACATTGGGTAGATTCCGCTCACAGGTAAAAGCGATATGGAGCAGGCCCCCTCGCGACAATGCAAAGGCTCAAACGTTGCAGCAATCCCTCTGCAAAACGCTCAATTTGCCGACCCTATCGAGCTTTGAAGATGCCATTGATGAAATTTTCAGAAATACCGCACGCAGGGAACTACTTCCCTACGTTTTGCAACTCATCATCGAACGAACCGGCTCCGGAGATGGAGCCATTCAACAAGAAGGCCGCAGTCTTCTTCCCAAATTGTGTTCTGTAACTTTCAAAGGCAACTATGATTACAGCGCGAAAGGAAATAAGGCAGAAATAGGCAAACGGCGCCTCCAACGTGAGTTATCGCGGCAAGACATCACGCAGAATGAACTGGAAGCCCTCGCCGCTGAAATGGATTTATCTTGGGCCGGCATTAAAACCCAACCGAATGCAGATTTCACGGATGCCGACAAATTCACGGCTGCCGAGTCGCAGGAAAAAGTCAAAGAAGCAATGGAAAAGCTTTGCCAGGCCTTAAAACAAAATGATGACCCGGTGTGGATGAAGCTTGCAGAAGAAAAGGATATCAATCTCTATACCGAGGTTGTGCAAGTACTTCAAACAAAACCGCTCATTATAGGAGAGCACCACCTGGCAAAAAATAACAAAGCCAATGCCCTGCTGAAACAAGCTGCTATCTTTTTCATGTACTACCCATGTGAACTTTCGGCATGGATGCTTGCCAGAAAGCTGGGCAAAGAGAAAAAAGCCAAGGAAAGCACCTCGCCTTACGATTGTTCCGCACTGGAAAACGACCCGATTCTTTTATGCCGAGGAAAACGAGGCTTCGTTTATCGAGGCTTCAGCGCCCTGCCCGAATGGGAGACCGGCGATAACAAGATGTACTCCGCCGAGTGGGATGTTCTGGCCTTCAAAGAAGCTCTCAAAACGCTCCATTCATTTGAACTTAAAACGGAAGAACGCAACCAACACGTTGAGGAGCTGGAAAAAGAGTTGCAGTACATGCTGAGCGGTAAAGGCAAATCCGCTCTCCAGGGGGAAGACGAGGAATCCCCGCTGCCGGTGCTGGGAGACGACCCCCGTTTCATACTTCTTGAGCAACTAGTGAAAGAAATTGCGCCCGACACATACGAAGAGTATACCATATCCTCCAGAGCACTGCGCGGGTATGAAGAAATACGAGAAAACTGGCAAAAAGCCAAGAAGGCCGGACAATGCAGTGAAGCAGAGCTGCGCGACATTGTAAGAAAAGCCCAAAGCAAGGCTGAGCGCTTTGGTTCGGGAGTGTTGTTTGAAGCACTTTGTGAAAAAAAATACCAGCCAATCTGGAACGACTGGGTGGATGAAGCCAACCCCACCCTTCCCCGCTCACAAAACATACTGAGAGATTATCTCCGCTTCCAAGAATTGAAGCAGGAAATCGAACAATACAAGGAAAGCGTCAACATCACAGCGGCCGAGCCCACCGTATCGCCCCGCCAATTACTTTTCTCTGACCTCAACAACTTTGGTCCCAAAAGCAAAGGACACGAGTTCATTAAGGGAGAGCCCGGCAAGGTTCGGTTACGCTCGGTTGTCCGTAACAACAAGGGACATCTGATAGCCACGAATGTTATCGTAAAATTTGCGGCACCTCGATTTGAACGCGATGAACTGGGAACGGATTCCGCCTACTGGCCTGATGAGAAAAAATCCAACACAGAGTTAGCCTCATGGCTCCAACCCATGATGAAAGCGCTCCATCTAGATCCGGCTCAGCTGCACATGAAAAAAGCCCCGGCTGTCGGTTTGCAGGTGAAGTATCACACAGAAAACCGCGATTCACAAGCGACACCCACATGCCTACTCAACTTCCCGGTCAGTTTCGATTTCGAACCCATCCATCAACAATTGGGCAAAGCCGCCATCTGGAACGCCCAGCTGCTGGGGACAACAGACGAAAAGCTCCACCTGCACTGGCCATCAACCTACACAGCTAAGGTTCAGCCTTGGTGGGAAAACACAGCAGTGCAAGAGAACGGTTTTCAGGTATTAGGCATTGACCTTGGCATGCGCACCTCTGCCGCATGGTCGCTCACCACCATCCTCCCTACCCCTGAGAGCACCACCCCCAAGGGCACACGCATCGAAGGTAGATATGTCGGCAGCGACGGCGCCCGCGAATGGTATGGATTCTGCACGGCAAACGGCCTCATCCGCATAGATGGTGAAGGCAAAAGCAATCACCACGCCCCCGATACAATACAAGCTCCGCCAGGAATCGGCAGGCCTACACCGGAGGACGAAAAACTGGCGCTCTACCTATTAGAACTCGCGGGGTTCACCAACAAACGCCCGTGTAACATTCTGGAACTGTGCGACAGGGCACTCAAAGCATTCGGCAGGCTCATATCCAGATGCCGACGCATGCAATCCCTGCTCGTGAAATTAAAGGATGAGCGACAACAGCAAGAAGCTATTAAGAGAGCTCTGGAAGAAAACCCCAGGTACAAGGAACAATGGCAAAACAACACGGAGCTTATGAACAGCCTACGCAACCATGATGTCCGGCGAGCATGCGACATCCTGCTTACCGAGCTAATTAAACTGCGCGATAGTCTGCCTCATGCCGCGGAAAAGCTCACCAACCTGCTTCTTCCGCGCAAGCATGGTGAATGGAGCTGGCAAGCAGAAACAAGACCGGGCTATATAGGCGCCGGACGCATGTTGATGGGGCAGAACGAAACACCCCGGCGCCATATTTTTCATCGAGGTGGTCTGTCCATCCCGCGCCTTACACAGATAGAAGATTTGCGTCGACTCTTGCAGTCTATGAATCGCATACTGCATGAAACACCCGGCATTAGAGCAGATTTTGGCTCATCGTTGAGGGATGTCCGAGTGATTGACCCTTGCCCCGATATTTTGCGTAAAATTGAAAACATACGTGAGCAACGCGTCAACAAAATCGCACACGAAATCACCGCAAAGGCTCTGGGGCTGCAATTGCTGGCACCTCGAAAAGACAAAAACGTTCATCACAGGGATGTCATCCATGGCGAATATGAGGCTATCCCCAATCGGCGACCCGTTGATTTTGTCATCCTGGAAAACCTCAGTCGTTACAGAACCTCCATCGATAGGTCTCCGAGAGAAAACTCCTCTCTCATGAGGTGGGCACACCGCCAGATAGTTGCTAAAGTCAAGCAACTTCTCGAAGAAGTATTCGGCATTCCGGTGCTGTGCACCCATGCCGCCTATACCTCTAAATTTGACGCACTCACATCTGAGCCCGGTTTCCGAGCTGTCGAAATGACCGACTGGCGCTTGAAAAAAATGTATGAAAGCTCCCTCAATGACACCCGAACGCTAGGCGAGTTGTACGATAAATTACTTACCCAAGTCAAGGAACGGCGCGATGACGTCAAGCTGCTCATGCCCGGCGAAACAAACAATGGAGAGTACTTTATCTGCCATACCGACAACGGCGTTCGTGTACGCCACGCCGATATCAATGCTGCCATCAACATCGCATGGCGAGGTATAGCAGCACCCGAAGCCTTGCATTTACTCCACCGCGTAAGGCTCGCCAGCAAAAAAGGCAAACTCTCCCCCGTTTACTCCAATAAACGCGAGAAAGCCCTCGAAAAAAAATGGGAGTTTACTCAGAACAAAGAAATCGCAACCGACAATGGTCTGGCTTCCTGCTTCTGGACACAAGCCTCCTCGCCCTTGGAGGCAGAAGCCCGTTACTCAGCACCGGGAGCCCAAACTCCCGTCCTGTTAACGCACGGCAAAACGCTCTGGGGATACATCAAATCACAAAGGTGGAACCTTTGCCACCAATACAATATAAGAGTTCTTCAAAAAATCGGCATCGACACCTCCGCACAGGAAAGACACCTCAACAAACACCCACTGCTACAGGAAGATGACTCAGACATCCCCCTCTGACGCAGATTCGCAGCCTCCTTACATGCCTGTAAGGAGGCTGCATAATTTTGTGTACTGCCCCAGACTCTTCTATCTGCAATGGATAGAAAATATTTTTGTACCCAATGAAGACACCGTTCTTGGTTCTGCTTTGCATAAAAGCATCGATGAGCCCAACAAACTCAAGCAAGCCTCCCTCTTAGAAGAAGGAGGCACACTGCGCTCCGTCTCCCTCACTTCCGACACGCTCCAACTCACAGGCATCGCAGATTTGATTGAAACCGGCGAAGATGGAAAACGATATCTGCTCGACTATAAAAAAGGCTCTCCGCGACGCAATGCTTCCGGCGAATGGGAGGTCAAAGAAAACGACTCCATACAACTCGCAGCCTATGCGTTATTGCTACGCGAAGCCGGCATCTCTGTAGATGCAGCCGGTATTTACTATGCGGAAATCAAACGCCGCATCTATGTCGAGCTGAATGATGAGTTGTTCCTTTCTTTACACCGGTATTTACAACAAGCCAGGAATCTGGCTTGCTCAGCCACGTGCCCTCCCCCACTCTGTTCTTCACGCTGTTTTGCTTGCTCGGCTTACCCCGTCTGCCTACCCTTTGAAAGCAGATTCTGGACGCAGGCAAACCAAGAAGCCGAACTCCCACCTCGCCCGCCTATGCCCAAAGGAGATGATGGTGAAATTTTGGTCGTTCAATCACCTTCCGCCATGGTGGGCTTGCGCGGGGGCGAAATTTTAGTAAAAAAAGACGGCGGAATCATTTCAAAACATCCTATTCATCAACTACTTTCTGTCAATCTGTATGGCGCCATTCAGATTTCGGCTCAGGCGCAGCAAATCCTAATGGAAAACAACATCCCCCTCGCTTGGTTCAGTCCGGCCGGCCGCTTTATCGGGGCGGCACACGGCTTACCGGCCAGCGGAGTCGATGCCAGACTCGGTCAAGCCAGACTCTGGAACAGCCCGGAAAAACGCCTATCCATTGCCTCTACCATCATTTATTCCAAAATTCACAACCAACGCGTTTTGCTCATGCGCAACGGCAACGCATCAGATGAGACCCTCAAGCAACTTGCCCGGCTGCGGGACTCCTGTCTCCATCAACCATCCCTTGCTTCCTTACGCGGTGTGGAAGGTGCAGCCGCAGCCCTATACTTCGAAAACTTTTCCGGAATGCTCAAACCGGACACGCCTTTCGATTTTCATAGCAGAAACAAAAGACCACCGAAAGACCCGGTCAATGCTCTTCTCTCTCTCGCATACTCTGTCCTGAGTAAAGAATTAACAGGCATCGCTCATGTCGTCGGGCTGGATCCCTTTCTCGGCTTCTTCCACTCTCCGCGTTATGGTAGACCGGCTCTTGCTCTCGATATGATGGAGGAATTTCGACCTCTCATCGCGGATTCTACAGTCCTTTCCCTCATTAACAGAGGGGAAATCACGATAGATGACTTCGTTTCCACAACGCATGGCGTTATCCTTAAAGACAGCGCCAGACGTCAATTCTGGCGCGCTTGGACTCGCAGACTTGACACGGAGGTTACTCACCCGCATTTTCTCTATAAAATGTCCTACAGACGCATGCTTTCCGTACAAATGCAACAACTTTGGCGTTTCTGTCGAAATGACATTGCAACATTCCATCCTTTCACCACCAGATGAATCGCCACAGATTTCTCATTTGCTATGATATTGCCAACCCCAAACGACTGCGGCAGGTCGCACGCGTTTGCGAGTCGTTCGGCTCTCGCATTCAATTATCGGTTTTTGAAGCCTCCCTCTCTCAGACAATGCTCGCCAAGTTGAAAACAGAGCTCGAACCCATCATTAATCATGCCCACGACCAAATCCTATTTGTCAATTTAGGCCTCGATAATGAATCAACTCCCTTCTCCATGCAAACTTTGGGCTTGCCCTACATAAAAAAAAGCAGAATTACCATTATTTGATTGACGCGCTCTAAAAATATTGATACTATCACATCGGTTTCATCCATCCCTTCGAAACGGCTACCGCCTTCGGTCGTTTCTTCAGTATATTGACATCTGCGAGTGCCCCGTTGTCAGTCACTTTACTTGCGCGCGCTCGCGCGCTTTCGTAATCAGTGCCTTGCAGCGACTTCTATATTCACAAGGCTGTTCGTTCCGGATACTCGGCGTCTATCGCTCGCAATTGCTTAGCGTAACCGTTGCTGTTCAAACAGCTGCGGAAGTGGCAGCTGTACTCGCTGATGCCAGTCTTGCTGAATGGCGGGCAAATGGTAGAGGTGCGGAAGTTGCTCAGCAGTGTGCGCTGTACTCGCTGATGCCAGTCTTGCTGAATGGCGGCTTTTGCCGACGTCGAGCTTGCGTGGACAAATCTGGCTGTACTCGCTGATGCCAGTCTTGCTGAATGGCGGGAGGCAAGTGCTTTCTCTTACCGGCACATGATGGCAGCTGTACTCGCTGATGCCAGTCTTGCTGAATGGCGGAAAGACCGAGGCGGTGCCATCCAGCGGCGACTTGTCAGCTGTACTCGCTGATGCCAGTCTTGCTGAATGGCGGTCGAAGTTCAGATTCAAGGAACCCGGAGCAGTGTTGGCTGTACTCGCTGATGCCAGTCTTGCTGAATGGCGGGAAAACCTCCTTAGTAGCAACAGCACCGGCGATACCGGCTGTACTCGCTGATGCCAGTCTTGCTGAATGGCGGTAACCCGGCACATCCTCTGGTAAAGCCTCTGTGGAGGCTGTACTCGCTGATGCCAGTCTTGCTGAATGGCGGCAGTCCTTATCACACGCGCGCCCCAGACTGATGGCGCTGTACTCGCTGATGCCAGTCTTGCTGAATGGCGGTGATTTGGATCTGCGAGCAAAACACAAAAAACACGGCTGTACTCGCTGATGCCTATCTTGCAGAATAACGGGCTTGTCGTGTGGTGTTCCACCACCGGCGTATCATAGCTTCACTTGCTGATAAGTGTGACTCCATACCAAACATCCCCCGCCTGTGTGGCGGGGGAGTTTATTTCAAGCTGAAAATCGCGCCATAAATGGGTAGAGACACGACAAAAGAGCTTGACGGGTGGGGAGAAATAGGGTAGGATGGCGGGGCAATGTCAAACAACATCTTACCGACCGATAATCATTCTCACACGATTGCAGTGCTTGTGGAAAACAAGTTCGGCGTGCTGTCGCGCGTGGCCGGTCTGTTCTCCGGGCGTGGATACAACATTCATTCCCTGAACGTGGCACCGTGCGAGGATCCGAAGTTCTCCCGCATGACGATTGATGTGAACGAGGGGAGCGAGAAGCTCGACCAGGTAATCAAGCAGCTAAGCAAGTTGGTGAATGTGGTGGAGGTCATCGACTTCCGCAGCGAGCCGACGGTGACGCGCGAGGTGGTGCTGATGCGAGTGCGATTCGGTGAGAAGAAGCAGGAGATACTGGAGCTGTGCAATATCTTCGGTGCGAAGATACTGGATGCCACCCGCGAGCTGCTGACGATTGAGATATACGGAGGTCCGTTCCGTCTGAACCGTTTCCTGAACCTGATGCAGGACTACGATGTGACGATGCTGACACGCTCCGGCAAGATTGCTGTGGTAAAACCCAAGT
>JAUNRE010000156.1 GCA_030535795.1 Akkermansia sp. | reverse complement strand
ATTCATAGTTGACTATTGTACTTTCGCCCCGCCCAGCGGGGCTGATGAATTCCGCGCCTGACGGCGCAAGGGTGGCAGAGCTTAGGCGAAATACCGTTAATTAGGGTGCCACCGCTCTCCGTCACCCCGCTGAAGCGGGGCTTTTTTTCATTTTTGTTCCCAACCACGGGCGACGCTCGCGTTGCTCGCTTACCCGTGGCTAACATTCCGTCGCCCTGACGGGCTCATGAATTCGGCGCCTGCGGCGCAGGGTTTTACCTATCTTGCAGCACTCCGCGCTGCCGAACTAAGAAGCCCTCGTCAGAGGGCGACAGAATCATAGCCCAGGGCAAACGAGCGTGAGCGAGTGCCGCCCTGGGTAGGACGGAAAAAATGAACAGAGCCCCGCCTTGGCGGGGTGACGGAAAACCGAGGCGTCCTAATAAACGTTTCGCGTCATTATCATCTATATGACTGTTTGATGAGACAGCAATGAAAAAATATTTATATTCCGGAGCGGACAAATAAAAAACTCTGCCGCCAATCAGCAAATCGGCGGCAGAGGATGGAATAATTTTCCGGAAACTATCAGTTGTTGTAGATAGCGCGAGCCTTGGCTGCGGCCTCCTCGTAGGCCTTCTGTGCAGCTTCCTTTTCGGCGCCGGTGGCGGCCTGAGCGGCATCGTACAGGTTCCACAGGTCAAAAGCCTGAACAGCGGCTTTCTGACCGGCGGTGTAGGCCTCAGAGGCATCATTCACGGCAGCTTCCTGTTCGGGGGTAGCCCAGGCGTGGGAGTAGCCATCGACCAGGTTCCAGTAACCACGAGTGAAGTCAGGGAAGGAAACGGCACAGTTACCATTATCCATGGAGAGGGAGCCCAGTTCAGCCAGGCAGCACCACTCGGCCAGGTCGTATACGTCCATGTCGAGGGGCAGACCGTGCTGCAGGCAGTAGACCATGCGGACATCCATGAAGAAGTCCATGCCACCGTGGCCACCCACCTTCTCGGCCATATCGCCGAACTTCTTAATGATGGGGTGACGATAGCGCTCGCGCAGAGCCTTCATCTCCTCCTCGGGCATAAAGCTGTGGGAGCTCAGGTCGTCAATCTTGGGGGCAGCGCCCTTGGCGGCGAGCTGAGAGGCATCGATAGCGAAGCCCTCGATGGGATACTTGTTGGCGAAGCCACGGGTACCCACAAGCTGGAACAGACGATTGTAGGGCTGAGGGTTCATCACATTGTGCTGAATCTCCACAACCTTGCCGTTCTCAGTACGCATCAGAGTGGTGGTGTGGTCGCCGTTGCGGAAATTCGGGCAGGGCTTGCCGGTCTTCTTCTCCACATACTCACGGCCGTGCACGGACTTGGTGTCCATAGCCACCAGCGTCTTGAAGCGGTCACCGCGGTGAATATTCATCACCTGAGCCACGGGACCGAGGCCGTGTGTAGCATACACATCGCCACGGTTCTCCATGTTGTACTTCATGCGCCAGCCGAGCTTGTCGGGGTCATTCTCGGGGTTTACCCAGTACTCATCCCAGAACTCATCGAGATTGTGAATGTAAGCCCCCTTAGCATAGAGCACCTCACCGAGCACACCCTGCTGAGCCATGTTGAGGGAATCGAGCTCGAACCAGTCGTAGCAGCAGTTCTCAAGAATCATGCAGTGCTTGCGATGCTTCTCGGAGAGGTTCACAAGCTCCCAGCACTGCTGAAGGTTCATGGCACTGGGCACCTCGATGGCAGCGTGCTTGCCGTTCTCAAGAGCGGCCTTAGCTACGGGGAAGTGGTGATCCCAGTCTGTAGCGATGTAGACAAGGTCGATGTCGGGGCGCTTGCAGAGCTCCTCATACCCCTTAGCGCCGTAGTAAATGGAAGCAGGAGCAAGACCGGCCTGACGCAAGGTCTTCTGACACTTCTCGGCGCGCTCTTTCACATAGTCGCAAAGAGCCACAATCTCCACACCGGGGATGTGCGTAAAACGGGGGATGGCGCTTGTGCCACGCATACCCAGACCAACGAAAGCTACGCGTACAGTCTTCAGAGCAGGAGTCTTGAGACCGATGACATGCTGCTGCCCCTCAGGGCGAGCGGGGGACTCAACGACAAGTGTGCCCTTGTCCCAATGGGTCTTGGTGTCGGGCGACAGCGACTGAGCATTCAGGCCACCTGCGGCGAAGAGCACAGCAAAGGCCAAAGCCATTAATTTGTTCAGTTTCATATTGATTGTCTATGTTTTGAAGGTTTTCTGCAGGATGCAGTCTACCTTCGGCTCGCGTTATTCTAGTCATTTACCCGCGCCGAGTCAAGCATATTCTGCGCCACGCACCGGGGTTATTTTGCTTCGCCTCGCCTGCCTGTTGTATTTTTTTCACACAATTTCCATAGTGTTTATATAAAAAAGGCTTGTCAAGTGAGTTCTGTTGTATATAATGAGGAAGGAACCACCCCCGCCACACGCCATGACCACATACTTCATCTTAGACAGTCAAAGCAATACGTGGAGTGATACGCACTACCCGTTGAGCAGCATATTGGCCACACCGGGTATCACCGGAGAACACATACTGGCCAACGCCAGGACGCGAGAGACGATGACCGTGGCGCAGGCGCAATCCATAGCAACACCTGCAGCCTCCCACCCGACCGCAGCAGCCCGTACAACCGCAGCGCTCCGCGCAACTACAGCCCCC
>JAUNRE010000069.1 GCA_030535795.1 Akkermansia sp. | reverse complement strand
TTCTGCAGGGCAGAGCGAGTCACCTTGGTGGGGTCAACCACACCGGAGGTGAGCAAATCCTCGTAGGCATCGGTCACAACGTTGTAGCCCATGGTGGGGGATTCCAGGCTCTTGACCTTCTCGACGATGAGAGCAGCCTCGCGGCCGGCGTTCTCAACGAGCTGGCGGAGGGGAGCCTCCACGGCGCGGTAGACGATAGCGGCGCCGGTCTTCTCGTCGCCGGTGAGGTCGAGGGAGCACACAGCCTTCTGGGCGCGGATGAGAGCCACGCCGCCGCCGGGTACGATACCTTCCTCCACCGCAGCGCGGGTGGCGTGCAGGGCATCGTCCACGCGATCTTTCTTCTCCTTCATCTCGGTTTCGGTAGCGGCACCGACCTTGATGACGGCCACGCCGCCGGCGAGCTTGGCGAGGCGCTCCTGGAGCTTCTCGCGGTCGTAGTCGGAGGTCGTATCCTCAATCTGCTTGCGAATCTGGGACACGCGGGCGGAGATGTCGGAGGACTTGCCGGCGCCTTCGATGATGACGGTGGTGTCCTTGGTGATGACGACGCGCTTGGCCATGCCGAGCTGGTCGATTTCGACGTTTTCGAGCTTGAGCCCGAGGTCCTCGGAGATGCACTGGCCGCCGGTGAGGATAGCGATATCCTGGAGCATGGCCTTGCGGCGGTCGCCGAAGCCGGGAGCCTTGACGGCGGCCACGTTGAGGGTGCCGCGCAGGCGGTTCACCACGAGGGCGGCGAGGGCTTCACCCTCGATATCCTCGGCAATGATAAGGAACGGCTTGCCGCTCTTGGCCACTTTTTCGAGCACGGGGAGGAAATCCTTGAGGTTGGAAATCTTCTTCTCGAAGATGAGGATGAAGGGGCTTTCGAGAACGGCCTCCATGGTGTCGGCGTTGGTCACGAAGTAGGGGGAGAGGTAGCCCTTGTCGAACTGCATACCTTCCACCACATCGAGAGAGGTATCGATGCCCTTGGCTTCCTCTACGGTAATGGTGCCGTCCTTGCCTACCTTATCCATAGCCTCGGCGATGATGTCACCGATTTCGGAGTCCCAGTTAGCGGAAACGGTAGCGACCTGAGCGATTTCCTTGCCGGAGTCGACGGGTTTGGAGATGTTCTTGAGCTCCTCGACGATGGCGGCAGCGGCCTTGTTGATACCGCGCTGCAGGGAGATGGGGTTGGCACCGGCGGTGACGTTGCGAAGACCCTCGCGGTAGATGCTCTCGGCGAGCACGGTAGCGGTGGTGGTGCCGTCGCCGGCGATGTCGTTGGTCTTGCTGGAGACCTCGCGGACGAGCTGGGCGCCCATGTTCTCGTAGGCGTCCTCGAGCTCAATTTCCTTGGCAACGGTCACGCCGTCCTTAGTGATGTTGGGGGAGCCGAACTTTTTATCGATAACGACGTTGCGACCAGCCGGCCCGAGGGTGCTCTTGACAGCCTTGGCGATTTTGGTTACGCCGTTCAGAAGGCTCTGACGAGCGGCTTCATCAAAAGAAAGTTGCTTAGCCATAATATGAAATACGTTATGTAGGGTTGAGTAATGGTGTTAGTCGATGATAGCGAGGATGTCGCTCTCGTTGAGAATAGTGTAGGTAGTGCCGTTCATCGTGACCTCGGTGCCGCCGTATTTGGTGATGAGCACCTTGTCGTTAACGGCTACGTTGAAGGGGATTTCCTTGCCGTCCTTGTCGCGGCCGCCGGTGCCGAGGGCTCGCACGATGGCTTCCTGGGGTTTCTCCTTGGCGCTGTCGGGCAGGAAAAGACCGCCTGCCGTTTTGCTTTCTGCCTCCACTCGCTCTACGAGTACGCGTTGTCCGATGGGCTTAATCATGATTGTATGGTGTATTATTTGGTTGAAATGGGGTGGGGTGCAGCCTGCGCCGTGCGGAAACGGGCGCAGGCCGCGTGGTAAGGGGTTAATCGTTGTCAACGACCTCGGCATCTACTACCTTGCCTTTGGCCTTGCGGGGACCATCCTGCGGTGCAGCTCCGGCATCGCAACCGGCGCCGCAGCCTCCCTGCTGAGCAGCTGCTGCCTGAGCGGCGGCCTGCTGCAGGTTGGAAAGCATGGTTTCGAGCTCTTGGGTGAGCGTCTTGCACTTGTCGACGTCCTTGGCCTCGGCGGCCTTCTTGAGGGCGTCTACCTTCTCCTGAATGGGCTTGGTCACCTCGGCGGGTACCTGCTCGCCCATTTCCTTAATCTGGCGCTCGACGCTGTGAGCCATGGAGTCTGCCTTGTTGATGGCCTCGATATCCTCGGCCTTCTTGCGGTCCTCCTCGGCGTGCATCTCGGCATCGCGCTTGGCACGCTCGATTTCCTCCTTGGACAGACCGGAGGAACCCTGGATGGAGATGTTCTGCTCCTTGCCGGTGTCCTTATCCTTGGCGGTCACCTTGAGGATGCCGTTGGCATCGATGTCGAATGTCACCTCAATCTGGGGGACGCCGCGGGGAGCGGGCTTAATGCCATCGAGTTTGAAGTTGCCAAGCAGCTTGTTGTCGTTGAACATCTTGCGCTCGCCCTGGCAGATGCGGATGTCAACAGCGGGCTGGTTGTCAGCGGCGGTGGAGAACACCTGGCTCTTGCGCACGGGGATGGTGGTGTTGCGGTCAATCATCGGCGTGGCGATACTACCCATGGTCTCGATGGAGAGGGTAAGGGGCGTCACGTCCAGCAGCAGCACGTCTGTCACGGAGCCGGAGAGCACACCGCCCTGAATGGCGGCACCCACGGCTACCACCTCATCGGGGTTCACACCCTTGTGAGGCTCCTTGCCGGCGAGGCGCTTGGCCATTTCCTGCACGGCGGGCATACGGGTCATACCACCCACAAGCACGAGCTCGTTGATTTCGCTGGTGCTCAGGCCGGCCGCAGAAATGCAGTTACGCACGGGGGCTGCGGTCCGCTCCAGCAGGCTCTCAGTGAGCTGCTCCAGCTTGCTGCGGGTCAGGTTGAGCATGATGTGCTTGGGCCCTGTGGCATCCATGGTGATGAAGGGCAGGGAGATGTCGTAGCTCTGGGTGGAGGAGAGGGCAATCTTGGCCTTCTCAGCTTCCTCCTTGATGCGCTGCAGGGCATCTGTCTGGCGGGAGATGTCCATACCCTCAGTGGCTTTGAACTCAGCGAGAATCCAGTTGATGATGGCGTTATCCCAGTCATCACCACCCAGGTGGGTGTCGCCGTCGGAGGCCTTCACCTCGAACACGCCGTCACCGATTTCGAGTACAGAGATATCGAAGGTACCGCCACCGAGGTCGTAGACGGCAATCTGCTCGTTGCTGCCCTTGTCCAGGCCATAGGCCAGGGCGGCGGCGGTGGGCTCGTTGATGATGCGGCGCACCTTCAGGCCGGCAATCTCACCGGCGGCCTTAGTGGCGTTACGCTGTGCGTCGTTGAAGTAAGCGGGCACGGTGATAACAGCCTCGGTGATGGTTTCACCGAGCTTGCTCTCGGCATCAGCCTTGAGCTTGCTGAGCACCATGGCGCTGATTTCCTGCGGGGAGTACACTTTAGTTTCGCCGCCTACTTCTACCTGAATGTGGGCGTCGCCGTTGGCGGCCTCCACGATGGTGTAGGGCACCTTCTTGTCGTCAGCGGTCAGCTCGGCATACTTGCGGCCGATAAGACGCTTGGCGGAGAAAATGGTGTTGCGGGGGTTGGTGACAGCCTGGCGCTTGGCAGCTTGGCCAACGATGCGCTCACCATTCTTGGTGAAGGCAACGATGGAGGGGGTGGTGCGGGCGCCCTCGCTGTTCTCAAGTACAGTGGCCTGCCCGCCGTCCATGACGGCCATGCAGGAGTTGGTGGTACCGAGGTCAATTCCGAGAATCTTGCTCATGGTTGTGTGTCTTTCTGTGTTTGTTGTTGTTTTGAAGTGTGTTTTTGGGCTCAGGCGGTGAGCCCTCTGCTTACTTTCTTTGTTGCAAATACCGTGCCAACTGTGCCAACTGTATGTCAGAAATCATAAGTAGTTGAAATATCAATATAAAGATTTGTTGTATCACTGATGCTTGAATACAATGCCTGCGACAAAGTGCCGCAATTGGGCATTTTGCCGCAGGTGTAACATGCGGCAAAATGCCGCATGTGATGAAGTTATTGTTTACTACCGAATTTTTTGATAGCGACAGGGGCTGCTGCGAGGAGGACGATGAGCAGGCAGGCGATGACTGCCCAATCACCGAGCAGAGCATAGAGCGTGAAGCCGGCGTTTCTGTCCACCGGCAGCAGGGCGTAGCTGTAGCCGGGCAGGTGGGGGGTGCCATCTGCCTTGAGCAGGGCATCGATAAAGGCTCCATTGGGTGCGATTGCGCAGCAGACGCCTCTGTTGGCAGCGCGTACCATGGAGCGTCGCAGCTCGATGCAGCGGAACGCTGCATTGCGAGCCTGTTGTACACCGCAGCACGAGTTGCCGAACCAGGCATCATTGCTCACGTTCACGATGACTTGCGGCCCCTTGCGCACGAACTTGGTGAGCAAATCACCCACCGTGTCCTCGTAGCAAATGGCGGGAATGACGCCTACTTTTTCATCCGTTCCGGGTACGGCGACCATCATGGGCTCGCTGCCGGTGCCGGGGCGAATGCCGTCGCCCACCTGGGTACCGGTGATTTGGGAGTACAACTCCCCGACCCATTCGATGGAATCGGTGAGGGGGATGTACTCGCCGAAGGGCATAAGGTGCTGCTTGGAGACGGTGCTGATGCTGTCGAAATCCCCGGGGATGCAGGCCATGGAATTGTACATGCCGTGCGGGGTGAGCGAGGCGTCGAGGCGGTATTCATCCACACCGCTGAAAAGCGTGAACCCTTTGCCTCCCATGTCTCGGACGATATCGCGCACCATGGGCAGCCCCTCTTTCCCGAGGAATATGCCATCGGTGAAATTGTCCTTTTCGAGCTTGCCGGTGACGGTGTTGCGCCAGAGCGGACAGGCGATGGCGCTTTCCGGCCACACGACCCAGACGGGGAGCTGCTGCACGAAGCCGTGCTCCGGATTGGCCATGGCCTTTTTAACGGTTTCCTGCTGCACATCCTTGAATCCCTGAACCGTGGCGCGCAGATAGATGCCGTATTGGGAGACTCGGTTTTCGATGCGGTGTGGGGAGCGATTTTCGGCGATGTGGTCTTGCTGGTCTTTGTTAATCTGCACCGCCATGACCGGCAGTTGCAGGGTATCCCCCTTTTTCGAGAGGGCGAGCGGGGAGTTCATCTTGCTGAGCATGAGGCCGACACCATACAGGCAGAACAGCACCAGCAACGTGGCGTAGAAATCCCACGGCCGACCGGCGCGACCGGCTCCCTTGAAGCGGCGAACGCCTCGGCGTACGGCGCAGTAAATAATAACAGATGTGAAGACAGGCAGGAATGAGAGCGCGGCGGTGCCGACAAACTCGGCCCACTGGGCAAAGGCCAGACCGTGGTAGAGCGCCATGCCGAGGCTGTTCCAACTGAAACCGAGGGTGCCGTGTGCGCGCATCCACTCAATACAGACCCACAGGGCTGCACACCCGGCGGCGGAGCGCAGCGTGGAGGCCATGTCCTGCCAGGACCATTTGGCCCACATGTTCTTTTTCTGCTCCACTGTCAGGCCTTCCGTAACCGGCCCTTGCGAAAGCCGAGGTCGCAGAAGTGTTGCCGCCAGAGCAGCCCAACCGCCGATAAGGCAGGAGTACACCGCCATGAGCGGCAGGAAGGCTACCAGCAGGAAGACAATCGGGTGTATGCCAAAGGTCTCACCCACGGCGTTAATCCACCAGAATGTCGTGCAGTAGTACCCCATGCCATACAGCCAGCCCAGGCGAAAGGCTCGCCACCACCGGGCAGGACCGGTCCACAGCACATAGAGCAGGGGCAGCAGCGCTACCCAGACTAACTGCGAAAAATCGTAAGGCAGAAATGACAGTGCCATGATGGCACCGGCGGCAGGGCTCAGCAACCAATGCCAGCGCTGTGGCGTGGGGGTGGCTGCCGGGAGCTCTCTGTAGTTTGCAGGTCGGTTCTTTTTCATCATAACTTCTGGATGGGAAGGGCAGGTATTGTTCTGTAGCCCAAGTAAATGGTATCACGCGTGCCCTCCGGCTGCTGCCAGACGCAGACTCGCCACAGGAACTCCTGCTCATTGAGGCAGTGGAGCATGTAGGAATCATGGTCTGAGTATCCGCCTTCCATTTGCACCGTGGCGTTAAGCCCTTCGGCCTTGATATTAACATCGTCTTTGCGTACAAACTGGCCGTCGCGGTAGGGAATATTGAAGATTTCGCCGGTCTGTTCGTGTTTGTTGTTCAGGAAGCGCACTAGGAAAACACCGCTGCCACCGCCGGGTGCCAGTGTCAGTGTGGCCTGGGGGTAATAAGCGGTGCGCAGTTCCATGCGGGCATTGCCTTTCGAGCTTTTCCACTCTCCCTGCACATCCGCCAGCCGGATTCCCGCCCCGTTCACCGGAAAGCCTGTGCTGCTTTCTCGGTGTTTCGCCAGCGGTAGGTCACGGTAGGTGTACAATACCACAGCCAGTGCAACCAACAGCACCCCGCCGAATGCGGCGAGGAAAAACAGATTCCACCAGCGGATTTTTTTCAGCCATTGCGGGGCTTTGGAGGCTTTTTGCTCTTGCATGCGCCCATTTTGTACCGAAAATTGCTTTGTTGCAATAAAAAAAGATTGCATTCTTGCGAAAAATGGTAAAAATAGTGGTGGGCAACGTAGCCCCATACACATTATGGCCGATATTGATTCCAAAAACGAAAAGAATGTTCCCGGCAAGTTCTACGTCGACAGCAACTGCATCGACTGTGGTCTCTGCCGTGAGGTAGCCGGTGATTTCTTCGCTGCTGATGAGGACGAGGGCGTTTCCTACGTTTGCAAGCAGCCCGAGACAGACGATGAAATCGCTCTCTGCACCGAGGCTAAGGACGGTTGCCCCGTCGATTCCATCGGTGACGACGGCGAGTAAAGCCTGTCCGGGATTTCCCGATACAAAATCTCATCCATCGGCCCCGGCGGTTATGCTGCCAGGGCCGCTTTTTTGTGTATGGCGACACCCCGCCGCAGAGTGCGCAAGGCTGCTCCGATTGAACCGGTGCAGGCGCCGGAGGTGCGCCCGCGCCCGGAGCCTGCCGGCTTGTACCACGAGGAGCTTTTCCCCGATGGCTCGGTGCGGCCGGTGCGCAATTCCACACGCGCTGAGCGCGAGAGCGGACAGGCTATGGCTGATTTTTTCGGTGTGCAACCCCAGCTGAATCCCTCCGCCAACGTGCGCAACATGGAGTCAGTGCTGGCGGCACTCATCAGCAAGATGGATGTTTCGCTGGCGGAGCATGCGCCCGAGGTGCTCTCCGAAGCGTGGTTGCACGCGGTGGGGCCGTTCCTGTCAACCAAGGCCGAGCTGCTCTCCATAGCCCGCAAGCAGGCGCGTATTCGTACCTCGCACCCGGCGGTGCGTTTTGAGCTGATGCGCCAGAAAGCCCAGATTATCCGCGCACTCAATGCTGCGCTGGGTGAGGGGAGTGTGAAGACTGTACAGATTGTGCACGGTTAAGCGGCTGATTCTTTGCATTCTCGGTAACACTGACACCCGCTGTAGTTGACATGACAGGGGGGCGTGCTACAATGCTGGGTATGGAATGGCAGCAATTATTGAGCACGGAGCGTTTGAGCGGTGTGGGGAACAATGCACCGGGGCGTTCTGCATTCAATAGCGATTATGGCCGTGTGTTGTACTCCAGCGCGTTTCGGCGCTTGCAGGATAAGACGCAGGTGTTCCCGCTGGGGCGCAATGACTATGTGCGCACTCGCCTGACGCACAGCCTGGAGGTATCGAATGTGGGGCGTTCTCTCGCCAATGACCTGGCCGATATTGCCATGCAGGCGGATGGCGCCGCTGCTGATTTGCTGCTCTACACCGCCATGGGCGATGTCGTGGCGACAGCGTGCCTGGCGCATGATATAGGCAACCCGCCTTTCGGGCATTCCGGTGAGACGGCTATCGATGAAGCGGTGGCTGAGGCTGTGAGCTGTGGCGTCTGCCCGCAGGAGTTCGCGGATTTTCGATTCGAGGGCAATGCACAGGGCTTCCGTTTGCTTTCCCGCACCTGCGACCCAATCCGCGGCAAGGGGCTGGATCTGACGGCCGCCACGCTGGGGGCTTTCACCAAGTACCCGTGTCCGCAAGGGCTACAGCGCAAGGGCGCGGCCGAGCGTTACAAGAAGTTCGGCATCGCAGCGGACGATTTGCCGGCCTTTGTGACAGTGGCAGAGGCCTGCGGGTTGCCGAAACTGGGCGAGAATGTCTGGGCGCGTCATCCTCTGGCTTTTCTGATGGAGGCAGCGGATGATGTGAGCTACCTTATTGCGGATATGGAGGATGCGTATGTGTCAGGCATTATCCGCTATGAGGAGGTGGTGGAACAGCTCGGACGCCTGGGCGGATTTACCGGTGATACCTACGACAGCATCGAGCGCGAGCGCGTGCGCAGCGGTGAAACGGCTGCGGTGCGCTATACTCGTGCCCGTGCGGTGGGGGCTTGCATCCGTGCTTTGCGCCATACCATGCAGGAGCAATACCCGCTGATGATGCGTGGCGAATTGCTTCGCAGCCTCATGAATGCCTCCCCCATGGCCGAGGATTATCGCCATGTGCAGGCTTGGTCCGTACAGCATATTTACAGCCACGGGAGCGTGCTGCGTATTGAAATAACGGGTTTTAACGTGATTAAGAATCTCATGCAGCTTTTCCTGAAGTGGGTGAACGCCCCGCAGTCTGCTCTGGGGCGCAAAATCGGCGCCATTCTGCACGCTGACCCGGAACAAAGCGCAGATGCTCACTACCGCTTCCTGCATGTCATTGATTACATATCCGGCATGACGGATTCGTACGCCCTGCAGACCCATGGCACGCTTTTCGGCTCGGCTCCCATCTGACGCTAGCTTTTCCTTTACACACAAAAACTGCGCATTCCGTTAAGAGTGCGCAGTTTTTGTATGTATGATGAACGAAAACGTGTCTTTACGAGTAGGCGGATTCCACCTTGTGAGCCACGTCGCGGTAGCCGTAGTCCACCTCGTAGATGACCTTGAAGCTCTCGATGGCCTTCTCCTTGTTGCCTGCCGTCTCGTAGAGGCAGCCAATCATGTAGAGAATCTCCTTCTTGGTTTCGTCCATAGCGATAACTTCCTTGTTGGCGTCCTCGAGCTGGCGGATGGCCATGTCGGTCATATTCTTGGCGGCGTAGCACTTGCCGAGCATGAGCATGGACTTGATGCGCAGGTTCGGGTTGGTGCGGGCGCGCTGCAGCGGGGCAATGGCTTCGGTGTACTGCTCGGCATCGAAGAGTGCCTGGCCGTACTTGAACTGCAGCTGGGCATCGGTGGGGTTGGCTTCCACACGAGCCTTGGCGTCTGCCACAGAAGCCTCGGCAATTTCCTTTCTGCGTGCGGCGAGTGTGGCCTTGGCTTCCTCGTTGTTCGGGTCGGCTGCCAGTACCTGCTCGTAGTAGGTGATTTCGGCCTGCATGGCTTTCTCGCGCACCTCCATGGCCTTGTCGTTGATGGACAGGTCAGCGCCGCCGCTGAGCTGGTAGGCGTAGGCATAGAAGGAGTAGGAGTTGGCGTAGTCTTCCATCTGCTCATAGATGGAGGCGATATCCTTAACCACCTGCAGGTTGGTGTTGTCGGCCGCATACTGCTCGGAGAGCTGAGCGAGGCGCTGCTCCATTTCGGCACGGGTAAGCCCCATCTTGTCGGCGCTTTCGAGGTCGGTGGTAGCGCTCTTGTTCTTGAGCTTGGTGCGGAAGTCGCCCTTGCCCTCCCAGTTGCCCTGCTTCATGGTGGCGCGGGCGGCGCAGTCCTTCTCGCCGCGCTGGGCGATGGCATCGGTGCGGTCGATGTTGAGAATGCGGCGGTAGGTTTCGGCTGCCTCAGCAAACTGCTCGTTCTTGATGTAGTGGTTGGCCAGCAGGTGCATGTGCTTCTTGGCGTTGGGCTGCCCCTGGCAAATGGTTTCGAGTGCGAAGGCTGCCAGCTCGGGCAGATTCAGGTCGGTTGCCGCAGCAAAAAGCGTCTCGTTGGCTGTGACGGAGTAGGGGTCTTTCTCCAAGTCATCCTCCACCGTTACCAACGTGGTTTCCGGGTCACGACGAGTGGTGGAAATGCGGTAGCCTCCGAAGAGAGAAGAGCGGCGACCGGCATCGGGGGTGGTCTTGACCTCACAGGCACGCAGCAGCTTGCGACCCTCCAGGAAGCCGGGTTCGCGCTTTACGAGAGCCTTCAGAATGCTCACGGCATACTTGAAATTCTTGGCAGCCACAGCCTGCTTGGCTTTAAGCCAGAATCCGGCTCCTTCCTGGTTCAGTTGACGTTCGGTAATGATGGTGATCATAAGTGTGTGTAAGCGAGATTGATAGGCACACTGACGATGAAAACGACGGTGTGTGCGCGGTTTCCTATATAATTACCACAAAACACACGCGATTTCAACCTTGTTTTTTAAAAAAATTGTGGCACAATGACGCAGAGATGAGAATTGATGCCATATTGAGCCGATTCGGCTACTGTTCCCGCCGCGAAGCTGCGCAGTGGGTGAAGCGCGGACGCGTCACCGTGAAGGGGGTGGCGGTGAAATCTGCTTCAGCTAAGGCTGAACTCGGTGATGTGTTGGTGAACGGTGCGCCTATCGAGTTTCCGGATGGTTTGTATGTGGCTCTCCATAAGCCGTTGGGGTGCACCTGTAGTCATCGCGAGGAGGGTGAACTAGTGTATGATTTGCTGCCGCAGCAATGGCTTAACCGAGGGGATGGCGTAAGCACGGTGGGACGCTTGGATAAGGAAACATCGGGCTTGCTGCTCATCACCGATGACGGGGCTTTTGTCCATGCGCTCACCAGCCCCAAGCGCCATGTGCCCAAGGTGTATGAGTTTGAGTGCGCGGCGCCGATACCGTCGGCGGCTGTAGCGCAGTTTGCCTCGGGAGAGCTGGTACTGCATGGCGAGACAACGCCTTGTCTGCCCGCAGAACTGGAGATAACGGCAGAGTGCTGCGGACGCCTGACGCTGCATGAGGGGCGCTACCACCAGGTACGGCGCATGATGGCTGCCGTGGGGGCTCCCGTGCTCAGCCTGATGCGCACGGAAATCGGGCCGCTGAAGTTAGCTGACCTCAACCTTGCTCCCGGTGAGTGGTGTGCCATTGACCCGACGATGTTTGCATGAGTTTCGATATGCCCATAGCGGTGCAGCCGCATTTTGATGTGCTGTACGAGGATGATGCCGTGCTGGTGGTCGACAAGGCCGCGCCCTTGCTCACTCACCCCACGGGGGAGAAAAATGAGCCCACGCTTTGGCATGGAGTGCGCGAGCTGCTGGCCTATGAGCTGGCTTGCGGAGGGCAGGTGTCGTTCATCAACAGACTCGACCGCGAGACAAGTGGTATCACCCTCATTGCCAAGACGGCAGTCGCCGCTCGTGAATTGGGCAAGGCTATGCAGCACAGATTGTTACAGAAGGAATACTATGCTGTGGTGCGGGGGGTGCCTGAGTGGTTCGCGGCCTGTTGCGATGAGCCTATCCTGCGCATGGAGGAGGTGGCGCAAACGCGCATTCATGTGCGCCAGTGTTGTCACCCACTGGGTAAACACTGCTGCACGGAGTTTGAGGTGTTGCAGCGTGTGCCGGCTCGCAATGAGCTGCCGCCTTTAGCGCTTCTGCGTTGTGTGCCGCATACAGGGCGCCTGCACCAGATTCGTGTGCACGCAGCCCACCTCGGCTTCCCCCTGCTGGGCGATAAAATCTACGGTGGAAACGAAAATAACTACCTCGATTTCATCGCCGAGGGGTGGACTCCAGATTTGGCCGCCCGTTTGCATATTGAACGTCATGCCTTGCATGCCTGCTCCCTGCGCTTCCCCCTGGGGGAGCGGATGATTGAGGTTCGCTCGCCGCTGCCGGGGGATTTGGCTGCTGTTTTGTCTTGACCGTGAAGTCGGTACCTGTTATATTGCGCCTGCTATGAAATGCAATACCCTTCTGACTCTTTTCCTGAGC
>JAUNRE010000155.1 GCA_030535795.1 Akkermansia sp. | reverse complement strand
ATCATACTAGTTGGCGGCTGCTTCCGCCGGTTGGGGCATGAGTGGGAAAGTACCGTTGCGCATCTTTTCGATGGCTTCCACCCAGGGGATGCCGTTGAGATAGACTTGCTTGACGACCAGGCCATCGCGAGGGCGAACGAGGAAATCCACCGTGGTGCGGATGCGGTTGACGGGAAAAACGGGGCGGTCATCGGGGTCGCCTTTCTGTCCCTCAAGCCAGGCCTGAACGGGCTCTCCCGTGTTCTCGGGCACATAGAAACGGAAGGAACTATTGTAGTCCAAGTTACTCACCCGGATTCGCATACCGATGGAGGCCACCACCTTGAGCGAGCCATCCGGCGCCAGCTCAACCCCTGAATCATTGGAGCAGGATACCGGCGTGCGCAGCTCACCCTCGCGTGCGACATCGAGCGCGCTACCGGCACGCACCACGCGCACGAGGGTAGCAGGGCCATTCTCCTGCGGGCGCCAGAAAGCAACCGACTTCTGCCGATACCCGATACCATGCCTGAAACAAATGGCATAGGAAGCCGGGTTCGAGGCCTTGCGCGCAGGGATGGAGGCGATGGAGGAAGCCTCCACCTTCCTGGGGCCGGAGTTTCTCCCCTCGGGGTCGCGCACCCAGACTCCAGTCATGCCGTTCTCATCGGCGGCGGGTCCGTATTCCTCCCAGTGCAACAGGTCGGTGAACTCCGGGGCGGTGAGGGGGTAGCTGTAGCGACAGGAAAAGCGCACGTAATCCCCACGGAAGATGTCACGCGGGTCGAGCGCATCGCACGGCAGGGTAAGCACCGGGGCTTGCTCGAGCTCAACGCTGCGGGCGTGGTAGTTATAGCCCAGCCAGCCCAGCTGGCCGGCCACCACGGCAACTATCAGTATAAGTGAAAGGCGTTTTTTCATATCCGGCCAGAAGCGGGTTGAGTATTCTTAACGGCACGGATGAGGCGGCGGCGGCTCTTTTCGAGCAGCAACCCCAGCCCCAATAACAGCAGACCGGCCACCACCAGTACCAGGCCGGAGAAGGTGTAGCTGTCGAGCACATCAGCCACCAGAGCAATAGCGGTATACACCACCATGAGGGTTCCGATGTTAATCCAGCTCATGCGCAATGCACGCACACCGCAGAACATCATGAGCAGCGCCATCAGGAAGTATATAAGAATACCGACAAAGGGCTCAAGGCGCTCCGGTATCGCGCCGGATCCCTCCACCGCCCCCAGCAGAAACAGGCAAGGCAGCACCAGACTGATGATGGCCGACACCCCGCACCAGGGCATCCAGGCCACATCGCGCGGCTTCAGGGCAAACAGGATAACGGGTACCACCGCCATTATCACACACTCCGTCATATCCAACCCATCGGGCGGCAATTCATCGTACATCATTCCCTGCGCAACACTCATCCCGGCCAACAGCAGGATAGGTGCAATCCATTTGTAGCTATTCCAGCGCTCAGATGCCGTGTTCCACTTCTCGGCCACAGCCCACCAGACGGCCGCAAACAAGGGCAGAGCACAACACATGTAATCATCCCGCCAACCGGGCACCCAGTTCTCAAACTGCAAATAACTTTCCGCACCATGCCCCAGTGCAATCAGCTCCACAAAGGACATCAACACCACCGCCCATATCAGAAAACGCTGGCGGCTTACAAACGGTAGCAGCACGATACCCGCAAAGAACAGCGTGCTGCCCTCCACAAAGGGATTCTGCAACTGAAAAATCTGCCCGTAGAGCGCTATGCAGGCCAGCCACATGCCACCGCCGCAAAAGCCCAGCACCTCTGCCGTGATGGGGCGCACCTCGCGCTGCCATGCCCAGGCAACCCAGAACCCCGCCATCAGCAGCATCGCCGCCGACATCTTAACCAGCGGCGGTATGCTGTACCAGTTGGCCGATACCAGCATCACCATGCCGGCCACAATCAGCCCCGCTGCCAATACCGACAGGCAGATGAGCAGCCAGCGCATACCCTTCCCCTCATTCAGCCGGAAATGCTCCACAATAGCATCCCGCTGGGCCGGCGATATCAGCCGCGCCGCCAGTATCTGATCTATGTCCTTGCGTTTCATGTCGGGTTATGTCGTCAGAAATTCACCATGCCGGCAGCCTTCAGCACATCCCAGCCGCCCTCCAGCACATAGATGGGCGCCTCCGTCACCTGCAATTCGCGCAATTCGCGCGCTATCTCTTCGGATGATGTGCAATCATTCGTGCAGAACACCACAATGCACTCCCCCTTGTCGCCGGCCTCCATCATACGCTCAATAGCGGCATCCACCAGCTGTTGTTTCTGGGCTCCCGGGCGCACGGGGAACATACGGTTGTCATTGAACATGAGGTGGTTAATCTCATAATCGCTCTCACTGCGGGCATCAATCCACACCACCTTGTCGCCATACTGCGTCCGCACCGTCTCCAGGCACACCCGCCCCTCTGACAGCTCGCTCTGCACGCATGCCGGCAGCCGCCGCGGCGCAAACCACGCCGCATCCACCCAATAGAGCACAACGGCCAACGCTAAAATCATCACACCAAGTCGGATGAGCTGGGCAAAGGTATCTTTCATTCTGCCCTCTCTTTTATCACATTGCCCGCGCCGTGTCAAACGCGTTTTTTTGATTGAATTATCCGACTGCCTGTGGTAAACATAGTTCATGCAACGCCAGAACAACCGCGGGCTGGATGAAATGCGCCCGCTCGAATTCGTG
>JAUNRE010000154.1 GCA_030535795.1 Akkermansia sp. | reverse complement strand
AACAGGCTGGCGCCTGTGGTGAAAAACGGCTTTGCAAGCCGTGGTGAAAAATGCCTTGCGGGCATGGTGAAGAACACGCCCTGTGGGCGTGTTGATAAAAGCTCGTAACGCAAAAACTGCCTTGTCTATTCCACTTCATATCCCTGCGCTTTGATGGCTTCGCACACCACTTCCACGGGGGTATCGCCTGTGGTGGTGAGGCTGACGGTGCCGGACTTGTGGTCGGCGTGGCAGGCGGTGATGCCGGGGAGGGCGAGCAGGGCTTTGGTGACGTGCGCCTCGCAGTGCGGGCACATCATTCCTTTGACATTGATGGTAATGGTGTTCATGGTTTTGGGGGGAAGGGGATGAAAGCGGCGCAGGCGCAGGGCGTTGGTCACTACACAGAAACTGCTCAGCCCCATGGCTGCGGCAGCGGCGGCGGGGTGCAGCAGCCAGCCGGTCAGGGGGTAGAGCACGCCCGCTGCCAGCGGTATGGCCAAGCAGTTGTAGAGCAGAGCCCAGAAGAGGTTTTGGCGTATGTTGCGCAACACGGCGCGGCTGAGCCGCAGGGCGCCGACGACATCTTGCAGGTTGCTGCGCACCAGGATGACCCCGGCGCTCTCCATCGCAATGTCCGTACCGGCACCGATGGCGATGCCGACATCCGCCCGGGTGAGTGCAGGCGCATCGTTGATGCCGTCGCCCACCATCGCGACGCGGTGCCCCTCGCTCTGCAAGCGGCGCACCAGCGCATCCTTGTCCTGCGGCAGCGCATCGGCATGCACCTCGTCCAGCCCGGCGCGGGCGGCTATGGCGGCGGCGGTGCGGGCGTTGTCGCCGGTTATCATGAGCACGCGCAGCCCCAGGCGGCGCAGCGCGGCAATGGCGGCGGGGGCTTCGGGCTTGGGCGGGTCGGCCACGGCCAGGGTACCCACCGCCTCATGCCCGCGGGCGAAGAAAAGCGGCGTCTTGCCGGCGGCGGCCTGGTGGGCGGTGTCGGGCACGAGGATGCCGAGCTGTTGCATGAGGGCGGCATTGCCCGCCGCGCAGGGGGTGCCCGCGGCCTCGGCGGTGATGCCTCGGCCGGGGATGTAGGTAAGGCGCTCCACCGGCCGGGGGGAGAGCCCGGTGGTGGCCTGCCGCACGGCCTCGGCCAGCGGGTGGTGGCTGTCGGCCTCCAGGTCTGCGGCGAGTTGCAGCAGCTCCTCGCGGCTGTGGCCGGGGGCGGGCAGCGTGTCGGTCACAGCCGGGTGCCCGGTGGTGATGGTGCCGGTCTTGTCCAGCAGCACAGCGGTGACGCGGTGGGCGTTTTCGAGAGCCTCGCCGTTGCGGAACAGAATGCCGCACTCCGCCCCGCGCCCCGTGCCTACCATGATAGCCACCGGCGTGGCCAGCCCCAGCGCACAGGGGCAGCTGATGACGAGCACCGCAATACCGCAGCTGATGCCAAAGCCCGCCCCGGCTCCCAGCAGCAGCCAGGTGGCGGCCGTCAGCACAGCCAGACTCACCACCACCGGCACAAACACACCCGAAAGGCGGTCCGCCAGGCGCGAAATGGGCGCTTTGGTGGCGGCGGCCTCGCCCACGAGGGAGATGATGCCGCTCAGGGCGCTTTCTGCCGCGGGCTTGTCGCAGCGTATGTGCAGGGTGCCGTTGCCGTTCACCGTGCCGGCATAGGCGGGGCAGCCGGGGGATTTTTCGGCCGGCAGGCTCTCGCCGGTCAGGGGCGATTCATCGGCGGCGGAGATACCGGCCACCACCGTGCCATCCACCGGTATACGCTCACCCGGCCGCACCAGCACAAGCTCGCCGGCCTGCACGGCATCGGCCGGCAGGCTCACCTGCTGCCCGTCGCGCAGCACGGTAGCCGTGCGCGGCAGCAGTGCCAGCAGCTTCTCCAGCGCTGCGCCCGTGCGCCCGGTGGCGCGGCTCTCCAGCCACTTGCCCAGGGTGATGAGCGTCACAATCATTGCCGCGCTCTCAAAATAATAGGCCCCGCGGTGGTGGAAGTAAAAATTGGCCAGGCCATCGGTCAGCGCCGCCCCGGCACCCAGTGCCACCAGGGTATCCATGTTGGCCGCCCCCCGCAGCGCCCCCGACAGACCATTCACGAAAAACTTGCGGTTCAGCCACAGCACCGGCAGCGCCAGCAGCAGCTGCACCATGGCCGATATCGCACCCTGCCACAAATGGTGCACCGCCATCAGCGGCACCAGCAGACACAGCGACAACACAAAACGCCGCCGCAGCACCGCATCCTCCCGCCGCGGAGCCGCCGCCCCGCCGCCGGATTCAGCTGCACCGTATCCCGCCGCCTCCACCGCAGCGATGATACCTGCCGCCGATTGCTCCGCCGTATGCCCCACCCGCATGCTACCCGTCAGCAGGTTTACCTGCACACACTCCACCCCCGGCAGCGCTGCCACCGCACGCTCCACCCTCGCCGAACACGCCGAACAACTCATGCCCGTCACCTGAAAACTCGTCTCCATCATCCTCACCGTTTCTTCCTCCCCCCATTGTACGCAAAAAATCCTGTTAGAAAAGCCGAGTATCTGTCATTTAGGATTTACAATCTACAATTTACAATTGACAAAGTTCAAGTTTCGCGAGCTTTCGCTCGGATGTCTTAGCTACGCATACCCGCGGGCAACAGCCCGCCGAATTGGAAAGCCCCGCAACGCGGGGCGAAAGTATAGTAGCCCAAGGTGACCTGTGTGGGCGTAGAAAGCGAACGCAGTGAGTCTCGAAGCCCCACGCTGCGGAGCAGCGGAAACCTTGGGATGGGTGAAAAAAAAGAAAATCAGAGCC
>JAUNRE010000068.1 GCA_030535795.1 Akkermansia sp. | reverse complement strand
GCGGGTATGCGTAGCTAAGACATCCGAGCGAAAGCTCGCGAAACTTGAACTTTGTAAATTGTAGATTGTAAATGTATACGAACTTCGATTTAGTTGTCAAAACAGGCCTAACCTTCTCATTATTCCAACGCGTACCGGGTGCCGTTACACCGGAGGCGTCTGATGAGGACTATGCTCGCGGTGTTGACAGGCGGAAGGGTTTGTGGTAGAATCGCCCGTGTTATGACAGCAGCAGAGAAAGCACTTTCCACCTTCCGCGAGCCTCCGTATATGTACAACTGTGCACAGACACTCTGTGCGGCATTCGGCAGAGAAGACTTGCTGGAAGACATGAAGAGCTGTGGTGGTGGCCGTGCTCCCGAGGGGATGTGCGGGGCTCTGTATGGCGCTATTCAGGTAGCCCCTGAACGGGCGGAGGAGATTAAGGCGGCATTTGTAGCTAAGAACGGCGCGTGGAAGTGCTGCGACCTGAAGGGAGGAAGTCCCCGCGTGGCTTGCCAGCAGTGCGTGGCTGTGGCGGCTCAGCTGGCTGCGGGAGAGGAGGCCTGAGCGGCTTCCAGAAGCGCCAGAATGCGTCTGGCGCGTGCAATTTTAACGGGCTCCCAGAGGTAGGCGAGCTCGTTTTGTATGAGTTGGAGGGCGCTGTCGCCTCGGCTGCTGCGGGCGGTGGCATCGGCTCCGTGTTGCAGGAGCACTTCGACTACGCGCGGAGCCAGAGCTCGCACCGCGCACATGAGCGGTGTGCAGCCATCCATGTTTTCCTCGGCGTTCGGGGCGGCTCCGGCTTGCAGAAGTTCCTGCACCACCTCCAGGTGGTTGCCGCTGGCGGCATCGTGCAGGGCAGTGGCGCCGCTACGTGAGCAGACTCGGTTGACGTCCGCCCCGGCGGCCAGCAGTGTGCGCACAATGGGCAGAGAATCCGCACAGACAGCCCCCATCAGCGGGGTATAGCCGGAGGCATCGCCGTGGTTCACGTCCGCCCCGGCAGCCACCAGCAGTTCGGCTACGCGGTTCCGCCCTTCGATGGCAGCTATCAGCAGCGCCGTGTCTTCGTCTTCGCCATAGCTTTCGTTCGGGTCGGCGCCGGCTGCCAGAAGTGCTTTCACCTCGGCCGTTTCGCCTGTTTCGATGGCTCGGAAGAGTGGGGTGCCTGTCTGAAACGCTTCATTATCCATGGCTGGCAGCATACCCGCCGGCGGCGCGGCTGTCAAGCGGTCTTCGTGTCACACGCGTATGAAGATGCCGCGGCGATATAGGAAATGGCAGAGCAGCCATGCCAGAGCAAGGTATGCCGTACTGAGGGCAAGGGGCAACCACTCGGTCGGCAACAAGGTGTGGAAGGTGCCGGCAAAGAGGCGGTTTGTCAGGCGGCTGAAGTCGATGATATTGGTGAGCAGGTAGATAAAGAGAGCATTAGCACCCACCACGCGCAAGGGATAGCTCCAGCGCCGATACTGCATGACATCGCACAGCAGGTGAAGGATGGCGAGCAAGATGGCGCCGATACCGGCTGAGACGAGTACAAACCCGGGCGTCCAGATGTTCTTGATGACGGGGCCGAATAGCCCGATGGCAAGCAGCGCTGCACCCCCGCCAAGAAGTATGGCCAGACGGCGCGGGGCGATCAGTGTGTTGCTAAAGACGCGTCCGCTCAGGTAGCCGAGCAGGGCGAGCGCCGTGGCGGATACGATGCAGAGCGGGCCTTCCGGGTCGTAGCACCCGTAGTAAAGTCGGCCGGGGCACAGTAGGGCATCGATACGGGCATTGATGCTCCCGGCGGGTGTCAGTTCTCCGCCCCAGTGCTGGGCTGCCCATACGCCCGCAAGAATGAGTACCGCTGTAACAGTCAGTCGCCATGTACCGCGCAGCGCCATGGCAAGGGTGCCGGCCAGTGCCCCGGAGAGGCCGATGAGCCCCAGCACTGAGGCGTAGCGCATGGCTCCGGGCTCCCACACCAGCGGGCCGTTTACCAGCCAGCCCAGCATCACCAATACAAGTGCGCGGCTCCACATCTTGAGTATCAGTCTGCCGCAGCTGCGGCCTTCGCTCAGTCGGCGTCGCCCGGAGAAGTTCAGACACACCCCCGAGACGTATACAAAAAGCGGGAATATCAAGTCGTAGAGATGGAGCCCCTCCCAGGCGGCGTGTCCCATCTGTGCCTGTAAAAATTGCCCCCAGGGGGCGTCCCCATGCATCTCTCCCACGTTGCGAAGCACGCTCCCTAGCCCAATAATGAGCAACATGTCCAAACCGCGCAGGGTGTCAACAGAACTCAATCTTTTGTCGCTATCGCTTGGCATGACTTATTTTATGCCTTATTTGCATGAATCTGTCAAGAAAAATATTTTTAGCGCTTGCTAACTTTTTTAGAAAAATTCTAAGAAAAGGCTTGCATTGCGATAGGAATTGTGGTAAAAACTGCGCAGCGAGCGAGGGCAAGGTGCCCGAGCGAAGCAAAGAACACCAAACAGAAATAAGTACCATGTTAGTAGGAAAGAAAGCCCCGGAGTTTACAGCAAACGCAGTTGTCAACGGCGTGATTGAGAGTGATTTCAGCCTGGAGCAGTATCTGGGTCAGAAGTACGTGTTGCTGTTCTTTTACCCGAAAGATTTCACCTTTGTCTGCCCGACGGAGCTCATCGGGTTCGAGAATGCGCTGCCTGAGTTTGCGAAGCGCGACACAGTGGTGGTAGGCTGCTCTACTGACAGTGAGTTCTGCCACTGGGCCTGGGCCAACACACCGCGTGAGCAGGGCGGTATTCAGGGGGTTACCTATCCGCTGGTGGCCGACATCAACAAGGAGATTGCCTCCAAGTTTGACGTGCTGGCCGACGAGGGCGACCGCGTGGCCTACCGCGGACTGTTCCTGATTGACCGCGAGGGTGTGGTGCGCCACATGCTCATTAACGACATGCCGCTGGGGCGCTCCATCGATGAAGCCATCCGCGTGGTGGATGCCCTGCAGCACTTCGAGCAGTTCGGCGAGGTGTGCCCCATGGGCTGGCACAAGGGTGATACGGCGATGCAGCCCTCTCACGAGGGTGTTGCGGACTATCTGAGCCGTTGAGCCCACGACAATCGTTCATAAGATAAGAGGAGAAAAGCGGTCTCGGGAGCAATCCCGAGGCCGCTGATTTGTGCGAAAAAAGGGGAGAAAAGCCTTAGCGCTTCATATCGCGAATAGCCTTGGCGCAGTCGTGGATGAGTCTCGGTCCATTGTAAATGAAGCCGCTGTAGAGCTGCACCAGACTGGCGCCGGCCTGAATCTTCTTGACCGCATCTTCAGCCGACATGATACCGCCGACACCGATGATGGGAATTGCGCCGTTGAGCTCCTTGGCAAAGGCTTCGAGCGTTTCGTTGGCTCGATTGTAGAGAGGCGCCCCGGAAAGGCCGCCGCTTTCTTTGGCTGCGGGGTGGTTTTCCACACCGGTGCGAGTGGTCGTGGTGTTGGAGCAGATGAGACCGTCGAGCTGGCTGTCCAGGAACACCTGCGAGAGCTCATGAATCTGCGTCTCGTCCATATCCGGCGACACTTTCATCACGATGGGCACATAGCGCCCTGTGTCATTGGTCAGGTTGGCCTGCTCGCTCTTCAGGCTGGCCAGCAGGTCGGCTGCGGGAGCAGCTTTGGCGAGGTTGCAGAGATTCGGCACGTTCGGGCAGGAGAAATTGATGGCGATGTAGTCTGCCACATCCCAGGCTGCGCGCATGCAGGCCAGGTAGTCCATGCGGGCCTCCTCATTGGGTGTTACCTTGTTTTTGCTGATATTAACGCCGAGCACGCCGTTGAAACGCTTGGTGGCGCGAATGTTCTCAATGCCCTTATCAATGCCGGGATTATTGATACCCATGTGGTTGATGATGGCGCGTTCCTTGATGCAGCGGAACAGGCGCGGGCGCGGATTGCCCGGCTGGGGGCGCGGGGTGAGGGTACCTGTTTCCACGAACCCGAAGCCGAGACGCCCGAAGGCGGCCACGGTGGAGGCTTCCTTGTCCATGCCTGCGGCCAAGCCCACGCGGTTGGGGAATCGGATGCCCATGACTGTGACGGGGTCGCTGATGGTACGGGGGGCAACCGTGCCAAGGAGCCGGCATTTTTCAGCCATGCGCAGGCCTTGCAGTGTCAGCTCGTGGGCTGTTTCGGGGTCGAGACTAAAGAGAAATCGTTTGCCGATGTTGTAGAGGAGCGGATTCACGTTGATGGAGATGAAGCGTGGCAGGTGATTCTCTCATCTGCCACTGCGTTGTATTGATTGTTAGAGTGTAAATATAACCTTGTAGTTTTCTTTAAACCATTGAGCAAAGAGCGGCACGGCCTCCTCGTAGTCCCACACGGGTGAGTAGGCCAAATCTGTCTCCAGCTTATGGGTGTCGGCATACATCTCGGCGTGTTCGCCCACTAGGCTGGGCGGTGTCGGGTCGGACTCGATTTTTGCTGCGACTCCCAGCGCAGATTCCATGCACTGTACGAAGGAGACAAAGGGAACGGGGGTAGAGCGCCCCACATTGTAAAGCGCAAAGGGTACATCCGTAGGATGGTTCGGGCTGTTGAGGGCGAACATCATGCCGTCCACTACGTCGTCAATGTAGGTGAAGTCGCGGATAATATGGCCATTGTTGATGACGTGTATGGTACGCCCCTCCATGATGTCGCGGGCAATGCGCATGGGCATGGAGTTGGGGCGGCACCAGGAGCCGTATGCCGTGAAGAAACGGAATACCGTAATGGGCATCTTGTAGGAACGGGCGTATGTGTAGCACAGCAGCTCAGCAGCACGCTTGGAGCAGGCGTACATGCTCATGGGTGTGTTCACGTCGTCATCTTCCTTCATGGGAGCTTGCGCCAGAATACCGTGCACCACCGAGCTGGAGGAGAAGAAGAAGTGCTTCACGCCGGAGAGCTGGGCGGCCTCCAGCATGTTCTGGGTGCCGACGGCATTGGTGTCAAAGAACTCCGAGGGGTGATTAATGGAGTCCTGCACACCGGCTTTTGCAGCGAGGTGCAGCACGGCATCAAACTTGTACTCCTTGCACAGGTTAATCATGCTGGCTCGATCCAAAATATCGAGCTTGATAAAATCAAAAATGGCAATGGAGCTGCGAACCGGGCGCCCCTCGACAACGCTGTCGGGGTTGATGCCGAGCAGGGAGAGGCGTGCATTCTTCAGAGAAAGCGATTCCGGTTCGCAGAGGTTATCAATGCCGACAATGGTATGCCCTTCGTTAATCAGACGATTAACGACATGATAACCGATGAAGCCGGCGGCGCCGGTAACAAGAATTTTCATGATGCTGTGATGAATGATAATATGGAGATATGGAGTTCTTTTATGCTAACGAAAACAATTCTACAGAAATCAGTGAAAAATGCAATCTTTTTTTTCGGCATTTATT
This sequence comes from Akkermansia sp., assembly GCA_030535795.1. Lineage (GTDB taxonomy): Bacteria > Verrucomicrobiota > Verrucomicrobiia > Verrucomicrobiales > Akkermansiaceae > Akkermansia. The sequence goes on along the minus strand of JAUNRE010000068.1, from coordinate 7,184 downwards.
CCTGCTCCACCACTTGCTTTATCCAGCCGATGGCATCGCAGCCGTATTCTAACACGTCACCGGGTTTAAGGTATTGAGGGGGAGTCATTCCCATGCCGACACCGCCGGGAGTGCCGGTTGAGACAATATCGCCGGGATTCAGGGAAATGAATTGCGATACATAGGCCACCAGCTCCGCCACAGGCATGATGAGTTCAGAGGTGTAGGCATCCTGTCGTATCTCGCCATTTACTTTGAGTTGCAGGCGGAGATTGTCCGGGTTGGGAATTTCATCCTTTGATACGAATATCGGACCGAACGGGGCAAAAGTATCATAGCTTTTGCCTTTTGTCCACTGGCCGCCGTGTTCCAACTGCCAGCTGCGCTCGGAATAATCACACATGAGCGTATAGCCAATGATGGCGCGCTTAGCTTCGGCTGCTGTGGCATTGTGCAACGTGTCGCCGATGATGACGGCCAGCTCCACCTCGTAATCTAGCTTCTTTGCTCCCGGGGGATTAAGCACATAGGAGAGGTCGGAGCTGATGGCGGAGGGCGCCTTGAGGAAGAGGGATGGTTCCGTGGGGGTGTCGCCGCTGAACTCACGCGCATGGGCTGCGTAGCACTTGCCCAGGCAAGCGATGGTGCAGGGTTGCACATGCAGGGCACTTGAGTCCACCAGCCCTTCTTCGTCTACCACAACGCCATCCGGGGCGCCCTGTGAAATCCAAGTTTCAATCTCCTTGCGCAGCTTTTTGCCGCCGGGTTGCAGGGCTGCCCATATCTGGTCGTCTTGTGAGGTAACGTCTATCCAGCTCTTGCGCTTGGGCACCCACAGCCCGATGACGCTTTCGCCTTCTTCGTCTACATAGTATCGCAGTCTCATGTCGGTATGGTAAGGGTATCAGTTCCAGCCGTGAATATCATCGGGGATGTCATCAAGGTACGAGGGCACCTCCACGGAAGGTGTGGGGGCGGGCGTTGGCTCAGGCTCCGGTTCAGCGGCGGGGGTGACAGCCGGTGCGGGTGTTTCGGTGATGGTGTCGTCACTAGCTGCTGTTGCTTCCTCCCGTTGGCGTTGCTTACGAGCGGCGGCGACTTGTTCGTCTGTCACGGAATCGAGAATGGGGTGCTCACCGGCCATGGCCTCGCTTTCGGCATCGTTGGCGTCCTTTTTGCCGGGGACAATACTACGGTAGAGGAAAACGCGGTCGCCGCGCATGACAGCGCCGGAGCGGATATCTGCCGTGATGATGTTGCCGCGCGGGGTGTAATCGGTGGAGACAATCAGATTGCCGATACGATCGTTGCTGCCGTCAGCAGGGTGGGAAATAAGCACGGTGCCGCCCTTGGGCATGGGGCCGATGATGCGCAGCAGTGCAAACCCCTGTTCCGGGTATACCTGGTGCACGGCTCCCAGGTGCACGGGGGGCAGTAGCTTTTTATCAGCGGCTGCGGGTTTATCCTGCTGTTGCTGCGTTTGGCAGCCGGTGCAGACAAGCAACAGTGCCATCAGTATAACCGTTATACGTCTCATGTCCATAGCCTACACAAATTGCCACTCTCAGTCAAGCCGCAATCTTGTATCCCTGCCGTGAAAATGTCTTGTCAGCCGCACCCGGGCAGTATATAATGCGCCCATGAGCACGGAAAACAGCTTTGAAATCGACCGCGAGGCGCTTACTGCTGCCATTATTGAACTCAATTCCATGAGCCCCTGCGATGGCGTCATCATGACACGCGAGGGGAAGGTCAAGGTCGGTTATGAGGCGGACACTGATTTCCTGTGCATGCTGATACCGGCAGGTCGCCTCGCGCGCCAGCTTACGGCTGACGGCCTGGCTTCGTATGCCGGTAAGGAGCTGAAAGCCTGGGCTGAGAAATATGACATTGAGCCGCTGGCGGAGCTGGTGCGCCGCGTTCAGGCGGCTCAATAAGCGGCTGCACGTATCCTCTGAAAGAAAAGGCAAACCCCGCTACCTCTGAGGGAAGCGGGGCTGCGGGAAGTTTAGGAGCTCTGCGCCTTGTTAATTGCCTGCCTGCTCAGCAAGAGCCTGGTCGATGAGGGCGCGAATCTCTTCTGCCTGTTTCTTGAGGTTGGCCATTTCCTTCATGGCTTCAGGCAGTTTGCGAATGGCTGCAAACTGGCGGCGTGCTTCGGAGAAAGGAGCTGCGGGAGCACCCCAGTACACCTTGCCGCCTTCCAGGTCGGACATGACGCCGGTGCGGGCAGCCATGACGGCTTTATCACCCACTTTGAGGTGGCCTGCAATGCCTACCTGAGCGGCCACGGTCACATAGTCGCCGATGGTGGTGCTGCCGGCAATGCCGCTCTGCGATACAATCACGGTGTGCTTGCCCACCACGACATTGTGGCCAATCTGAACGAGGTTGTCAATCTTGCTGCCCTCGCCGATGATGGTGCGGCCGAAGCGGGCTCGGTCAATCGTTGTGTTGGCGCCGATGTCGACATTGTCGCCAATCACCACAATACCCACCTGATCCACCGTCTCGTAGCGGCCTGTTTCCTTGTTGAGCAGGAAGCCGAAGCCATCTGAGCCAATGACGGCACCGGGCTGAATGACTACGTTGTTGCCCAGAATGCAGCGCTCGCGCACTACAACGTTGGCGTACAGCTTGCAGTTCTCACCCAGTACAGCGGATTTGCCGATGTAGCAGCCCGGGGCAATGTCGCAGCCATCGCCTACCTCGGCTCCGGCTTCGATGACAGCCCCATGCCCTACGCGCACCTTGTCGGCATTCAGCTTGGCGGTGGGGGCTACGTATGCCGAGGGGGCGATACCCGGCTCGAAGTCCGAGGCCGCTTTCATGAAATAGCCCACCACGGCATTGAAGGCCAGGGACGGGTTTTCCACTTCGATGAATACGGGGCCTTCCGGGTATTCCGGCAGGGAGGGCGGTACCAGCACCGCCGACGCCTTGGTGGCGAGGAAGTCTTTAAAGTATTTTTCGTTGCCGAGGAAGGAAATCTCACCGTTGCAAGCTTCTGCCAAAGTGGCGACTCCGGAGACGGCAATCTCCGGAGTCGGGTTAAGAATCTTGCCACCGGTGAGCCCGACAACTTCTTCGAGAGAGAGGTTCATGGTCGTGCTCAGTGGGGGATTAAACGATTAGTTGGCAGCACCGGGAACGGCGGAGGAGCCGTAAAGGCGCTGAAGCTCAGCCTTGGGGTCGAAGCCCGCAGGAGCACCGGCGTTCAGTTTCTTCAGCACCTCGGGGGTGATGTCGAAGCTGCTCTTCACATAGGGGAAAATCTTGATGCCCGTGGTGGCGTTCTGAGCGCTGGAGTCCAGCACGATGTCGTAGGCACCCTGAGCAGCGATGTCAGCGATGGTGGTCTGCACCTCGTTGAACAGCAGAGCCATATCGCGGCGGAAGAGCTCCTTGAATGCCAGGGAACGGCGCTGCACATAGGTCTGCAGCTCCTGCTGAGCGGCCTGAATCTCGTTCACCTTGATGTTGTGCTGGTCGCGCAGCTTCTTCACCTGAGCCTCAGACAGAGAGGGGTCGTACTTCTTCTGAATCTTCTGGTCTTCCTCCTGCAGGGCGCGCAGCTTGTCCTCGCGAGTCTTGATTTCGGCCTTGATTTTGGCCTCTTCGTCCTTGAGGCGCACCTCAGTATCGAAGCGCTTGTAGAAGAGGGTGTAGAGCTCGGTCACATTTACGGTGGCAACCTTGATTTCGGCCTGAGCGGTGGCAACCAGAGCGCACAGCGTCACTGCAACAGTGGAGATGATGGTATGGATCTTCATAACTATATCTGAGGTCTATTGACGCCCTCCATTTTATGCAAACGTTTCCACAAGTCAAGAAAACGCTGCGTCAAAATGAAAAAAACAGCTCTCATGACAGATTTTCCGTGCTTGCCAGCGAAGTGAAAAACTGATATAGTGAGGGGCATGAGCGAACTCATCATGCTGGGGACAGGCAATGCCGCGGTGACACGTTGTTATAATACCTGCTTTGCTATACGAAATGCAGAGGCTGTTTTTCTGGTGGACGGCGGCGGTGGTAACGGTATCCTGAGTCGGCTGGAGGAGGCCGGTATCGCACTGGCTTCGATTCACGATGTGTTTCTGACCCACACGCATACCGACCATATCTTCGGCCTGGTGTGGGTTGTGCGTATGATTGCCCAGGCGATGAATGCCGGGAAGTATGACGGCGCCTTGCATGTGTACGGGCATGCTTCCGGGCTGCGCGCCCTGGAGGATATCTGCCGCGCGACGCTCCCCGGGAAGGTGTGTGCGCACTTGCACCGCGATATCCTGCTGCATACGCTGGCCGATGGTGAGTCTTTCCGTGTAGCGGGTATGGAGGGGCTGGCGTTCGATATCGGCTCCACCAAGGCGGAGCAATACGGGTTCGCTCTTCATTTGCCCGATGGAAAGCGCCTTTGCTGCTTGGGGGATGAGCCGTATAATGAACGAGCAGAGCAGTATGCCCGTGGGGCGGATTGGCTGCTGTGCGAGGCGTTCTGTCTGTATGCTGACCGCGAGCGCTTCAAACCTTATGAGAAACACCACAGCACCGCGCTCGATGCAGGCCGCCTCGCTGCCGGGCTGGGGGTGCGCAATCTCCTGCTGTACCACACGGAGGACAAAACGCTGAGTACCCGCAGCGAAAGCTATTCGGCCGAGGCAGCCCGCCATTTTACCGGGCGTATTCATGTGCCGGACGATTTAGCGACGCTCCCGCTCTGAAAACAAAAGCGGCCGGAGCCTCATGGGTTCGACCGATTTTGTACTTACACCTACTCTATATATGAAAACAGATTCTGTCTTCTCTCAGCCGGCTCTCACCCCGGCTTACATTTATAAGAACGCAGGCTCTACAAAAATTCTACACTTTTTTTGTAAAAAAAATGCAAAAAAAACATCACAGCTTGTTGACGCGTTCAAAATCAATGCCTTGCAATTCAAGATTAATGTCAGCATTTTTGGAATTTCTGAAATCCTCACCGAAGATTCGTGAAAATTCGCGGCTGTTGATGAATTTGATGAGCTGCTCATTGCCGAAACAGCCCTTTTCGTTCAGGTAAACGAGAGTGGGTCCCACGCGGTATGACATATCGCGAGCCATCCCGGCGGCGTTACCCCAGCATTCCGGCCAGTCTGCCTCGGTAGCGAACCGATTGAGCAACTTGCTGCCGGCCAGCAGACGGGGTGTGAGCTGGTCGTGCGTATCTTCCGTGCAGGCTGCCAGTGTATGCAGGAGCCGTAGCATGGCGTTTTCCACCGGCGTATTGCAGTAGCGAGCGGGTAATACAGCCATGGTGCCATCGGTGCTTTGGGTAAACTTCGAGAAGAAGATGTTATCCGTATCGGTCAGCAGCCCGGTGCCCATGTCTGCCGCTTCGTCATCCACATCGATGGTGATGAACTGCACCCACTGGGCGCGCCTAGGCGCCTGCCAGAAGCAGGGCGTGTATTCCACCATGCAGGACACATGCAGCAGGTATTCCGTGTGAAAGCGTCCGTTGGGGCGCCTTATGCCGCTCATGGCTTCACCGATACCGGCAAAGCACACGGCACGCACATGGGCGCCGTCGGCATGTTGCTCGGGGGGCGTGGCTTCTACGCTCAGTGTGCCGTCCTTGCACTGTACCTGTACTGTCCATTCCGAGGGGCGCAGCAGGCGGTGGGTGGTAAGGTCGCCATCCGAAAACCAAGTGCCGCGTTGCGGGGCGGAGGGGTTGACGATGTGCGTGAAAGAAAATTTGCTGTCCCGAAGATGCTGCGGCAGTTGAATGGTGGAGGCAAAGGGCTCAATGACTTCCAGCTTATCGGGTGTCAGGGCAGGGCGCAGCTCCAGCGCCACGGTGCCGACAGCTCCGAGCAGCAGGACAAAAAGCGAGCGCTTATGCCATTTTTTCATGTTCTTTGTATTCTACCTGATTTTCATGGCGGAATCAAGTCTTGAGTTTGCAGATGACAGGTATTATAATGCCGGGGAACACGAAAATATGAGCAATATCTCTCAATACGCCAATCAATATGTGCTCGAGCTGGTAGCTTACCAGCCCGGGAAACCCATCGAGGAGACCGCCCGCGAGCTGGGCATGTCGCCCGCTGACATTGTAAAACTGGCCTCCAATGAGAACTCTCTGGGGCCGTCGCCCCGAGCCGTGGAAGCGATGCAGAAGGTCGCTGCCGGTGTGCACATCTATCCGGACGGGGCTTCGTTCACGCTCCGCAGCAAGATAGCCGAGCGCTTCGGCGTGGCATTCAACCAGACGGTAGTGGGCAGCGGCAGCAGTGAGCTCATCGAGCTACTGTGCCACGCGTGTCTGCATGAGGGAATCGAGCTGATTGCCGCTAAGCACAGCTTTTCCATGTATCCCATCATGTGCAAGCTCTTCGGTGCCCGATATGTGGAAGCGCCCATCAAGGATGATTTCAGCTCTGATTTGCAGGCTATTCTGGCGGCCATTACGCCGCAGACGCGTCTCGTATTCATCACTAACCCGGCCAACCCGCTGGGCACGGTGGTGACTCAGGCGGAGATGGATGCCTTCATGGATGCTGTGCCCGAGCATGTTATCGTGGCGTTCGATGAGGCATATATCGATTTCGCGGATGAAAAGCCCGATACACTCAAATATGTGAAGCAGGGCAAGAATGTCATTCTGCTGCGCACGTTCTCGAAAGCATACGGGCTTGCCGGGCTGCGCGCCGGCTACGGTGTGACGATTCCGGAGATTGCGGATCTTCTCAACAAAGCGCGCACTCCTTTCAATATGAACCTCATGTCGCAGGTGGCCGCCGCTGCGGCTCTGGATGACGCTGAGCACCTCGCCGCTTCCGTGGATATGGTGAACCGCGGCAAGCAACAGTATTATGCCGCCTTTAAGGCATGGGGTATCGAGTATGTCCCCAGCCAGGCGAACTTCATTCTGGTGAAAACCGGGCAGGGGCGCAAGGTGTTCAACGATGCGTTGGCCAAGGGCGTTATCCTGCGCCACATGGACGGCTACGGCCTGCCAGAGTATGTGCGTATCACTGTTGGCACGGCGCGTGAAAATGCCCGTTGTCTGGAGGTGCTGGCTGAGCTGCTGGGCAAAGCCGTCTGATAGCGCCGATTGCCGTTTTCTGCCTGAGCCGCCGCGTCACGTCGTTGACTCGGCGGCTTTTTGTACGACCGACGCGATATGCGCACTGCGGTGAAAGTCCGCGAGGAGCCGC
>JAUNRE010000153.1 GCA_030535795.1 Akkermansia sp. | reverse complement strand
CCCAAGGTTTCGCTGCTACGCAGCTTCACCTTGGGCTACTATACTTTCGCCCCGCGTTGCGGGGCTTTCCAATTCGGCGGGCTGTCGCCCGCACGGGTATGCGTAGCTAAAGCAACCGCTTGTGCCCGCGCCTTGTGGGCGCGGAGCGGCAGCTGGGGCTAAGCTCTGCCACCCTTGCGCCGTCAGGCGCGGAATTCAAAAGCCCCGCTGGGCGGGGCGAAAGTACAATAGCCCAGGGCAAGCCACACAGTGGCGCGGCTCTGGGGGGGATAATAAATCAGAGCGTGATACCCAGCTGCTCGGGCAAGGCGATGCGCGGGCGCTCTGTGAGAATCTCGCCGCCCTTGGTGCCCACTGCTACCGTGTGTTCGAAGTGCGCCGCCCAAGATCCGTCTGCGGTAACAGCTGTCCAGTCATCGTCCAGAACCTTCACGCGGAAAGACCCCAGCGTAATCATTGGCTCGATGGCCAGAATCATGCCTCGCTTCAGGCGGGGCAGGGGGAAGCGGGGGCGGTAGTTCGGAATCTGTGGTTCCTCGTGCAGTTTGCGGCCAACGCCGTGCCCTACGTAATCCCGCACAATACCGAAGCCGAAGGGCTTTACAAAATCCTCGATGGCGCCGCATACCTCAGCCAGGGAGTTGCCTTGCTTGGCCTCTGCGATGCCGCGGAAAAGCGCTTCCTCAGTGACGGCCAGCAGGCGGCGGGCTTCCTCGCTCACGTTGCCTACGGGTACGGTCATGGCGTTGTCGCCGTACCAGCCATCAACGATGGCGCCGGCATCCAGCGACACGATGTCGCCATCCTGAATCACACGCTTGCCGCCGATGCCGTGCACAATCTCCTCGTTGACCGAGATGCACAGCTGCCCCGGGTAGCCGCCGTAGCCCAGGAAGGCATTGCCGCATTTTTCGCGCTTGAAGAGCTCGGCGGCGTATTCATCGATTTCCCTGGTGGTGATGCCCGGGCGGATAATGGGCATCAGGTCCATCAGAATGCGTGCCGAGACCTCGCCGGCTCGGCGCATTTTGCTGATTTCGTTCGGATTGCGTACCGGTATTCGTTCTGCCATGGTGGATTGTTTGGTTGAGGGCAGTATATCACATTCTGTTAAGAAAGCAAGACGGATTTGGAGGGGCGCGTGACTTATGGCTCCCCCGGGATGGGGTGGATTGGGGCGCTTGTAACAATCTTGTAACACTTGGCAGTGATTTTGTGCTCGTAATCCGCCGGAAGATGTGGTACAAATAAGCCCGTAAGAAGAACTTTAACCTCCATTAATACAACTATGGCATTACACATTCAAATGAGCGAAGAGGCTGAGGCCGAGCTGCGTAAGAATGCTATGAAAAACAAGCTTTCTTCCATAGCCGCCTGTGTTCTCTTCATGCTGTTGGGCTTCCTGGTGCTCTACCTGTCAGCCGTGTTTATCGTGGGTGACTCCCCGGTGTCTTTCCTTGCGTACACCGCGCCTGCAGATGATGCTCCCCCCACCAACAATCCCGTTCCCAAGGAGCTTACCTCGCGTTCGTCGCCCGCTTCCTCGGCGGTAGCTCCTTCCGTTATCGTTGCCACCAATGCCTCCGCTGTGGCGATGGCTCCGGTGGAGATTGATATGTCCGACGGCCTCTCGCTGGATGCCTCCCTCGACTTGGGTATGGGTATGGGCACCGACCTGGGCGACGGCTTGGGCAGCGGTGGTAGCGGCCTTGGCTCCGGCAGCAGTGGCGGCTCCGCCCTGGTTGGTACGTTCTATGACTTGAAGCAGACCGGCAAGGGGCGCGCTCGCAAAATGTCTGAGCTCGCAACCAAGGAAGGTAACACTTACAAGCTTAAGCGCAATGAATACTACGAGGTGATTTCCAACTTCCTCAACAAGGGCTGGCAGGCTTCCATCCTGTCCCGCTACTACGAGTCCGACCAGAAGCTGCATGCCTCCAACTTCTACATGCCGGTGGCTCTGGCTCGCTACGCTCCCATCGCTTACAAGGTGGGTGACAACAAGAAGCCCGAGAATCAGTGGGTATGCCAGCCGTCCGGTTGGTGCTGCGTGTACCGCGGCAAGGTGCGTGCTCCCAAGACCGGTACCTTCCGTTTCATCGGCATGGGTGACGACTGCCTGGCCGTGCGTTTCAACCGTAAACTGGTGCTTGAGGGTGGTTATCGTCTGCCCTCTGTTGGCCCGAAGTCTCCCAAGTTCCAGCTGTCTGACGCCAAGCAGCGCGAGAATTTCCTGAGGGATGTGCGCTCCGGTGCTGACCGCGAGCACAAGGGCTACGAGCTCATCAACACTATCGAGGGTCTCGGTGTGTGGAGCCGCGAACTTGGTGGCTTGATGGCCGGTGCTGAGTTTAAGGTGAAGGAAGGCGAAGTTTACCCCATCGAAATCATGGTGGTGGAAGAAGGTGGTAAGTTCGGTTTCATGCTCTTCATCGAGGATATCACCAACGGCAAGAACTCTAAGGCTAAGAAGTATGATATCTTCCGTACCAACTTCTCAGCCCCCTCTGCCGATGAGGTGAACGCCCTGCTCAAAGAAGAGAACTCGAACGACCCGGGTAACCAGATTTCCATCCCCTACAACGAGGACTCCCCCATCTGGACGGCAGTGCCGTAAGATGCTGAGTAGATAAATCTACAAAAAGGAGCCGTGGCTGATACGCTGCGGCTCTTTTTTTGTGCGATTTGTGATTCAAGGCGGGAGGGGTGAGGAGGGGTGGGGAAAGGGTGAAAAGCCTTGATTTATAAGGGTTGCGGGCAGAATAGCGCGCAGGGAGGCGAGGTGAGGAGCCGCCCGTGTATATATGGGCAAACTGTTGAATA
>JAUNRE010000067.1 GCA_030535795.1 Akkermansia sp. | reverse complement strand
GCGTAGCTAAGACATCCGAGCGAAAGCTCGCGAAACTTGAACTTTGTCAATTGTAAATTGTAGATTGTAAATGTAGAAAAACACCAATTTAGCTATCATCATGGGTCTAAGCCTCCAATTGTTCCAACGCGTACTCTTTTCAGCTCTTCGCCGTTTGCGCGAGCCAGGCGGCATAGCGCACGGGGTCTATCTCGCTGGGGTTGATGCAGGCTTTTTCGCTACGGAAGATGGCGGTGTGGAGCACCGGGATGCCGCTGGCGGCCAGGTGGGAGTCGATGGCTGCCTTGTGGGCCAGTACGCCCTCCCAATCTGCTGAGTGCACCACACCCATAATCTGTGCGCCGCCGAAGGGTTCGCCTCCGCTGCGCCAGTAGCAGTGGGTCATGCAGATGTGGCGGCCGCATTCCGCCCCGGCGCGTTCCTCCATGCCGGGGGGGACGGCCCAGTGAAAGAGGCCTGCGGCTCCGGTGCCGCTGTGTTTGTCGGCGGTTCCGGTGTGGTTGAGGAAGGTTGCGAAACGGCCGATGACCTTGCGTTTATCCAGCTCAGTGGCAATGGCGCAGAACTCCTCGTGAGTAAGGCCGATACTCCGTGCCCGGGCAACCCAGGGCTCGCGCACCAGTTCCTCCGGGCGCAGGCTTTCCTTCAGCGCCATGAGCACCTGCCAGTCCTGCGCGCTGAGCTGCGGTCGGGTGGGGCATTGCATGGGCGGCAGGGTGTCGAGCTTGTCGCCCGGCTGCAACCCGGCGCGGCGCACATGGCCTACACCGAGAGCAAACATGCCCACCACAGGCAAGGGGGCAAAGGCGGTGGCGCCGATGTGCTGCATCAGGAGGCGGCAGTGCCCCTCCACCGTGTTGCTGCCGGTCGGTACCTTGAGGGTGGTCCACAGGCGGTAATCCGCCCCGGGGGCGGCCGGGTTGTCACAGCGGCGCAGCACCACATGCCCTGTGAAGGGGTCGTGCTGCCTCAGCCATTCCCAGGCTGATTCCAGGCGTTCTTCCGGTACTCGCCAGGCTACCAGGGCGCCATCCGCCAGGCTGGTGGAAAGCAGTGTCTGGCGTATGCGCCGCACCTTGCCGGCCGCCAGCAGGGCGCCCAGCCGCTCCAACACGACCTCCACCGGTACGCCGCAGCGGGTGGATATCTCATCAAAAGGCCGCACATGGAAGCCCGTGAGGCGGTCTTCTGCCACGGCAAGTATCTGCAAATCTGTGGAGGTGAGCATCATCTATCTGCGGCCATCTCAATCATCTCATCCAGCAATTTAATGGCGGTGGTTGCATGGTATTCCTGCATGCGCAGATTGGGGAATTCCAGCACGGTCTTCTGCCAGTGCGCAGGGATGCTGTCGCGGCCGAATACGGCTCCCAGCAGGGCGCCGGCAATGGCGGCGTTGGTATCCGGGTCGCCGATTCGGTTCACGATGGAGCACATGGCCGTGCGGTAGTTTTCGGCATGCAGCAACCAGTAGTAGGCGCAGTGGAAGGCTATTTCCACCCAGCCCACATTCGGGAAGTAGGCCGGCTCTTCGGTGGCGGCAAGTCGCAGGCGGTCGATGAGGTCGGCATCTCCCAGTATCTCCGCCCGGCGGCAGGCTGCGGCGTAGATATCCTGCGGGCATTTGCCCTGAATAGCCAGGATGAGCGACTCGACATAGATGATATTGGCCGCGGCGCAACGCGGGTGAATGTGGGTGATGCGGCAATCCTCCGCAGCGGCAGTCTGCCAGTCGAAATCGGGGTGCAGGGCGGCATAGATGCCCAGTGGGGCGATGCGCATGAGGGCGCCGTTTGCCTGCGAATCCGGATTCATCTGCCCGCGGAGCGCCCAGCGGATGGTGATGCCTACATCGGCCGGCCCTGTATGCAGCCAGTGTTCGTACTGCCTGCGCGCGGCGTCTGCGGAAAACGTTTTGGCCGCAACCAGACTGCTCAGCAGGGCAATGGCCATTTCGGAGTCATCGGTTATCTGCCCTTTGCGGATAAAACGCGTGGCGCCCCAGCCGTCCTCCATGTCGGTAATGCCATCGGGAAATTGCCGCTGCAAGTCCTCGGGGTAGTGAAATTCTACGGGGGCTCCCAGCGCATCGCCGCACATCAGCCCCAGCAGGCAGCCTTCGGCTTTGTCGATAAATCTATGGTTCGGGGTGTTCATTGGGTGAGTAGTTCTCGGATAAAGAGTTCGATATCTTGGGTGGTGTAGAGGGCGCGCCCCATGATGATGGGGCGGGTAAAGAGGGAATCTGCAAAGGCTTCTTCAGCCGTGCTTTGCAGGGCTTGCAGGGTGTCTGTGCGGTGGCGGTAGAGCTCTTGCAGGTGGGCGGGGCGGCAGTCGATGAATATCTGCTGCGGGGCGGCATTGGCCGGGGTGAGGCAAAGGAGGTATGAGGGGGTGAAGGGGGTGCCGTCCCTGTAGGTGTGGAGCCGCACGTTGCCTTCGTTGCGGATAAGCCACAAGTCGCTGCATTGCCGGCGGAGCTGTGGTGCGGCAGCTTGCAGCGCTCGCAGGAAGTCCGCCTCAATCGGGGTTGGCGCACAGGCTGTTTCCGCGTACCAGTCCTCTGCGGCAAACTCGGTGCCATCGATAATCTGCTCGCCTGCCTCGGCTGTTACCTGAATAGCGCGAGGCTGCACCAGTTCGCTGACGGGGCGGGAGGTAAAGGTGCGGCGCCCCCGGTAGCGGTGCTCGGGGCGAGGAAGCCGGGGCTCCAGCTGTTGCAGCGCAGCGGTGGCAATGAGGAGCTTGTGGGCGGGGGAAAGCGGTGTCTTGGCGGTGCAGCCTTCCACCTGCACGCTCAGGCCGCCCAGGAATTGCGGGCTGCTGATAAACTCCTGCATGTCGGCCAGGCGGGGGAAGATGCTGCGCAGGCGGTCGAAGCGGTAGCCCTCGATGCGGTTGAGGGCGGCGCGCAGCACATGGCGCCCCAGTTTTGCCAGGGGGAGGCGGCAGTGCCCTTTGCGCAGGAACAGGGTGGCTGTGAGCGGTATGGGCAGGATGTCGGCCAGCGAGGGCTCCTGCGTGGCAGGGCGTTCTTCGCGGCGGTTGAAGTAGAGCCGCCCGTTGCGGTACAGCTCGCTGTCGCGGAAGCTTTGCTTGAGCTCGGGGCTGATGGTGTGGCTGCTGTGAGCCACGAGGCCGCTCTGCACCAGTGCTTGATTGAGCTCCTGCACGTAGCGGCTGTCGGTGGCGCTGTGGTAGTGCAGGGTTTCCAGCAGACGCAGCGGGTTGGCGGTATCGCGGTCGTATTTGCGGCGGCCTGTGGGTGCCTGCGGTGCTGTCCGGTCGGCAAAGGGCAGGTAGCGTGCCCCACGGCCGATGAGCTGAGCCTCTGCCACCGTTTTGGGGCCGGGCTTGCTGCGGGCTCCGCCGGTGGTTTCGTACAGGCGCACGATGTCGTAGAGGTTGAGTACATCCCAGCCTTCATTGAGCATATCGACGGCGAAAATGGCGCGAATCTTGTTGCCGGGGGCTTCCAGGCTATTGAGCAGGAGCTGTTTCTCCGGGGATATTTCCGTGTTGTCCACCAGCAGGAGCTTCTCTTCGGCAAAGTCTTCCTGAAGCTCGGCAATGAGGCTTTCGGCGTTGTAGCCGGTGGCGTCCATGTGCTCGAAAATGGCAGCGGCATCACCGCCGGCTGCTGCGCGCAGGTGGGTAAGCTCCGTTGTTGTCAGGCCGCGTATCGCGGCGATAAAGTCGCGGTGGAACGCTGCGTTTTCCTTGATGAGGCGGGATTTGAAGAGAATGACGGGCTTGCACTCCAACCCGATGGACGCAAAGAGCTTGCGCTTGTACTGGCTGAGCAGGGTGGCAAGCAATGCTCGTTGCAGCGGGGGAAGCTTGCTTTGCAGCAGGCTGATGTTCTTGGAGTAACCATCCCGGCGGAAGCGGCGCAGAGAGTAGTCAAAGAGAGTTTTGTTACGGTATTTTTCGGCCAAATGCTCATCTTCGAAATCGACGGTGGCGGAGAACTCCAGTAGTACGTTGGGCAGGGGGGAGGCGGTGCAGTTGTTGAAGAGGCGCAGGGCTGTGTTTTCGTAGCTGGGGGTATAGGCCGGGCTTTCAAACTCGAGCTCCAGTTGTTGCAGCGTGAGGCTGTGCAGGGGGCGGCTCTTCTTGGTAGCCGCGTTCATGTGGTGGGCTTCGTCGGAGATAAAGACGATACTTTGCCCGGCGAAGTCATCGTAGCTCAGGGTACCCTCGCGCGAGGTGTTCAGGTCGCTGTGGAGCTTTTGGATGGTGGTGAGGCAGAGGTTGATGCCATCGGGCTGAGCCTGTTGGAAATTGCTGACGGCGCGCACCTCCACGCGTTTTCCATCCTGCATGATGACAGGGGCAAAGAGGTACTTGGGCGAGGCGGGATTGAGGAAATTTTCCCGCGTTTTTTCGATGATGTTGGTGGAATTGACGAAAAAGAGGAAGTTGCGGTATCCCTGCGAGTAGAGGTGTAGCATGAGCCCGGCCATGATGAGGGTCTTGCCGCTGCCGGTGGCCATGTGGAAGAGCAGGTGGTGCAAGGCGTTCGGGTTTTGCCCGTAGCGCGCCCAGTAGCGCAGCCAGGTCGCAAAGCAATCTGCTTGGTAGGGACGCAGGATGAGCGCAGGATTCAACCCCGCCGTGATGGCGACGGGCAGCTGCTGCGGCTCTGTTGCAGTGGTGCTCATGCCCGGTAGAATTCGCGGTTCAGGGCTTTCTCCCCTTCGCTCAGGTCGAACTCGTTGCTTTCGGCTTCGCTCAGGGGAACGTAGAGCATGTTCTTGTCGAGGCTTTCCAGCAGTAGGGCTTTTTGTTGCGCCAGGGGGAGGGCGGCGAACTCCGATGCCGTGGCGCGCAGTGCCTCGGTATCGAGCCTCCAGCTCAGGTAGCCATGCGCTTCGATGTCGGCCAGTACGGCGGCCAGTTCCTCTGCCGTGGCGGCAGCGCCTATCTCCTGCATGTAGCGGCTGTTGGCGGCGGCAGGCTCGCAGTACACCGGCGAGGCGTCGCGGAAGCGGCGGTGCATGATAGCTACCGTGTCCTCCAACTGCTCTACCAGAATGTAGCGCCGCCCCAGATACCCGGCCACATAGCCGGTGGTGCCGCTGCCCGCAAAGAAATCCAGCACGAGGTCTCCCTCATTCGTGCCTTGCCGGATGAGGCGCTCCATGAGCTTGTACGGCTTCTCGGTGGTGTAGCCGGTGCGCTGGACGCCATCCACCTTGATGCGAGCCGCAACGGCGGCTTTGAACCAGTCCGCGTCATCTATGCGCTTTTGCTCTTCCCCGAGGCGCCGAACTTCGTCCGCTAAATCTTCGGGGGTGTGGAAGAGCTCCCACCAGTCCTCCGGTATCTTGCCTTTTTCCGTGTAGCTGCTGCTGACGTTCGAGCTCATTTCGCCCTTGAATCCCCCGGCATGCACCTCGGAGCGCAGGCGTATGTCGTTGCCGTTGAATACCCATTTGTTGGGGCTGCGCGAGTACCACAGTATGGTGTCGTGCTTGCGATTGAGCTGTTTCATGCCGGGCGAGCCCGGGCCGGTGTAGCACCAGATGATTTCGTTGCGGAAGCAGTCGCGGCCGAATATCTCGTCCATGAGCACTTTGCAGTAGTGCGCTTCATTCCAGTCGAGCTGCACATAGATGCTCCCGTCCGCTGTGAGCAGGTCGCGTGCCACTTCGAGCCGGTTGCGCATGAAGGTGAGCCAGGTGCTGTGGTTGAAGGTGTCGTTGTAGCCGAAGCTGTCGCCGCCGGTGTTGTAGGGCGGGTCGATATATATCATGCGCACTTGTCCGGCGTAGCGTTTGCGTAGGCTGTAGAGCGCCAAAAGATTGTTGCCGCGTATGATGTAGTTGTCTTCATCGCTCAGTGCCTCAACAGGCTGCTCGCCTTCCGCTGTGACGCGGTGGAAATGCCGCAGGGCTTTAGGCTCGGTGAGGCGGTTGATTTCATCCGGCGCAAGCGTTTCGTTCCAGAATATTTCTTGTCGGCGGGCTTCTTCGCGCGTTTGCCCGCCTTCCAGCAGGCAGTCTTTGTAGGGCCAGCTGAGCACTACCTGGCGCCGCTCGGCCAGCATATCGCCGGTGGCATCGGCCAGGCCGATACGGTTGCGGTACGCCGTAAAGCTGTCGGGGAGGAAGTTCTTGTTGTTGACGAAGCGCAGAAACTTTACTTTATCGAACACCCGGACGCCTTCAACCTCAGTAAAAAAGAAGCGGCGCAGCTCTTCATGCTGCAGCAGCAGGCGCAGCAGCTCGGGGCGCAGCTCCATAGCGGCTTCGGCAATGCTGTTGCGTATCAACACTCCTTCGCTTGTGCAGAAGCTCGGCTCTCGCCGCAGTTGTCGCTCCAATTCTCCGATAAGTGCTCTGTTGTTCATGCCTGCGCAGTAATCTGTTGACTCTCCCCTTTTCTACCATATACGGCGGTTGAAGTCAAGACGCCTTTCTGCCTGTCTCGGCGCATTCGCATCGGCTGCATCAGACGGCGGGGAATGAATATAAGCCCGGTTTCTGTAATGCGCTCAGTATCAGCCCGACGCTCGGGGCTCAATGGGAAAGGGGGCTTCGCATCTCGTCGCGCCGGCCTGCTTCTCCTGCTTGCTGTGCGTTGCGCGTCCTCAGGCGCAGCGCGTGTCTGTCGCAGGCTCCGGTGGGGATGTTAGTATCGTATCTTTATGTGTGTGGTATCTTAGCACGGTTCTTATTTCCTCATCTGCGTCGTTCAAAGTGGGCAATTTGAAAAAATGCTGATAATGAGACGTCAACCAATCGTTCAAATGATGGGAAGTCGATTTTTGTTAACAATATATATAAATAGTGGTATGATAGAAGACATGAACTTTTGCGAACTTTTCGCTGCGGTTCTATACAAACAAACATTCAATCATAATGAACAAAAATACTGAAAACACTGTCGGCGCCCTCATTTCCGAGGGTGGGTCTTCCGAGTCCTCTCCCATTTCTCTGGCGCTGAGCGCGAGCCCCGTGGGTTTCGAGCGCGTGGAATACACGCCTCCCGCCGCGCCGGGGGCGGATTGGAGTTCTATCTATGCCGGTACCTGCATCGACCTGCCCAACCAGGCGGGCGTGGTGCAGCAGCCGGTGCTCATGGGCGATGTGCTCACGCTTCCGCGTGCCGCTCAGCTGGCCGTTTACCTGCGTGCGGATGATGTCGGCGAGCTGCTGATTTCTTCCGCGGCGCTTTCGGAGGCGGAGGTGCTGCAGCGCCTTGCCGAGACGCCCGTCTGCCGCCCCGGCAAACCTCTCCCCTCGGACGATATCCACCTGCGCTACGACCTGGACGAGGCGAAGTGGCAGGAGGCGGATACCGGGGCGGCTTCCTGGCGTTGCCTGCTGGATTTCTTGCCCCTGGCGGCCGGTACCTACCACATCTATGGCGTGGTGACGAATGTGGATTTCCCCGGCGGCAACAATACCAACAATCGTAAGCTTTTCCGCTATGCGCTGATGGCCAAGGATGAAAAAGCTGTGGTGCATTATTTCGGGGCTCCGCGCCGTGTATGCGGCTCCTGCGGCTGCGGCAGCTCGGATGACGGCGATGCCGACTTCCTGCCCCGTGCGCAGGCTCCCGGCTGGGTGCACGACCCGTGCCCGAGCTTTGTGACATTTAACCCGGCTACCGCCAAGGCACTCTACGATTCGCCTTGGCGCTGGCGCGCGGCCATCGAGGCGCAGCAGGTGGTTATCACGCCGCCGGTGGGGGATGCTCTCTATTTCTCGCTGCCGGCAGAGGATGCCGCTTCGGCCGCAACGGTGGGAGCTTCGGCAATGGTACGCAGCCATATTCAGTATCTGGATGCCGATTTCCTGGCTACTACCTCGCGCACGCCGGCTTACCTGCTGATGAAGGATGAGGCGGGGCTGTGTCTGTACTTCACCATGCAGGCGGAGGATGCCGCGAAAATCGGCTCGGTCTGTCGCATTCTGCCGCCGGGGTCTGTGGCGGTGGAGGCCACTGCTCGTGCTCAGGTGGTGGTGCCGGTGTTCGATGAGGCGGGCAATCTGCTGAGCTGCTCTTCGCCGGAGGGGACTCTGGTATGCGAGAGCGAGGTGGTTGAGGCGGAAAATGCTGCCCTGTTGCACCTGAAGTGGTTTGCCGCAGGGGCTGATGTTACGACGACTACGCCTTTCAAGCAGGAAACATGGCGCCGCGTGGGCAATACAATCACTCTCACCCGTCAGCAGTCCGGGCACGACCCGCATGTGCTGGTGCGCACGGAGCAGGATGGCGTGGTGTCTATCACTAAGGGCGAGGGAGCCGAGGCTGTCGTGCGCCGCTATCAAACGTCCTATCCGCTCAATGGCCTGATGCTGCGCACGGAGTCGGTGTACTACGTCGCCACTCCCGATACCCCGGCATCCGTCTCGCACGAGGTGTACAACTATTCCGAAGCGGGCTGGCAGCTCTTCTCGCGGTCGGAGGGCTACGGCTCCGATGCTCCGCGCTCTACTTCCTACACCTACAATGCGCAGAATCGCTTGTCGCGTGTGCTGCTGCCCGATGGCGGCTATAAGGAGTATGAGTACGATTCCCTCGGCCGTGTCACCATGGAGAAATCTCCCCGGGCAAACGGGCTGGCCAAGGTGACGCGTACAACCTATGCCGATGCTCGTTTCTACGATGTGCGCCCCGCTTCGGTGGCGGAGTATTATGTGAACGCTACCGGTACGGAGGTGCTTTTCCGCAACACGGCCTACGCCTACGAGGAGTCCGCTGAGCTCGAGCGCATTACCACCACCGTGACGGCAGGCGGCAGCTCGCAGCTGCAGGTGAGCATTGAGGAGATTTTCGGTACTTCTCCCGCCTATGCTTACGCTGCCGGTAAGCCCAGGTTCTCACAAGGTATTGATGGTGTGCAGACGTGGCATGAATATGGGGCGACCACAGAGCACGGTGCTATCCACAAGCACACCTCCATCACGAAGGCCAATGGTGAGTTGGTCGCGGCGCAAAGCCGTAAGAGCGAACGCTTTATCGCGGCCGATGATACCACTACTTTCGAGCAGGAGAGCATCTGGAACGGTACGCAGTGGTTGCTGCTGAATACCACGGCTTACGAGTACGATGAGCAGCAGCGTGTCACCAAGACCACGCGCGGCAATGGCCGCGTGTCCACTCGCGAGTGGATGTGCTGCGGCGTGCTCAACGAGACGGATGAGGACGGCATTACCACCACCTACGCCTACGATTCCGCGCGTCAGCTTATCGAGACGACTCGGGCGGCGGTCTATAACGGTAACGCCTGCATTACTCCTGAGTCTATCACGGAATACACCCGCGATGCCGCCGGGCGTATTGTGTCTACCACTCGCCGTATCGGTGCAATGGCTACAACCGAGTCCACGGAGTACGATGCCCTTGGGCGCGTGGTCCAACAGTCGGATGTGCTGGGGCGCATCACCACGATAGTGTATAGCGAGGATGGTCTCACCACCACCGTGACCTCTCCCTCCGGGGCTACCTCCATCACCACCCGAAATATGGATGGCTCCACGGCTTCCGTGGGCGGTACGGCACAGCGCGCTCTGGTGTATGTGTATGACCTCAACGGTAGTAATGAGCGCGTCACCACCAAGCTGGCAGACGGCACGACTATCGCGCAGAGTATCTCCAACGGCTTCGGCCAGACGACCGTGCAGGCGCAGGCTTCCGCCACGGGCTTTATCTACACCCGTAGCGAGTTCAATGCTAAGGGGCAGATGACTAAGCAGTATCAGGATACAGGCTGGAACACCGCCAAGACGGCTCCCACTCTGTACGAATATGATGCCTTCGGCAATCAGGTGAAGCAGACGCTTGCGCTGGCCGCCTCTCCCACTAAGGATAATTCCCCGGTGGTGGAAATGGCTCATAGTGTGGAATCCGCCGTGGATGGCGTGTTCAGCGTGACCACGCAGACGCGCTACAATGCCGAGGGCGCCGCTCTGGTAAACTCGCAGAAGCAGCTCATCTCTCAGCTTTCCGCTACCCTGGCAAGCAAGAGTATCAGTATCGATGCACGCGGTAATAGCAGCATGAATTGGTCGGAATACACAGCACCCGCCAAGGTGACGAGCTTCAGCACCATTCCCACTTCCGAGGTGACAGCGGAGTCCGTCAGTATAGATGGCTTTACTATCTCGCAGTCCGACCATGCGGGCAGAATCACCACCGCCTCACGTAGCTACACCGCCACGGGGATGACTCTGGTGCAGGTGGATGGCCGCAACAATGCCACAACGACCGTAAGCGACCTCGCAGGCCGTACCGTCAGCGTGACCGATGCCGCTAACGCAGTAACGACCACTGTGTACGACGCCGCTCACGACCTACCCGCAGTGGTGACGGATGCCATGGGTAACACTTCCTGTTACAAGTATGACCATCGCGGTCGCAAGATTGCCGAGTGGGGCACTGCTTTGCAGCCCGCCTGTTTCGGTTACGATGAGATGGACAACATGACTTCCCTGCGTACGTTCCGCGCCGAGGCAGAGGTCATTACCACCGATCCCTCCGAACGCACAGATGGAGATGTGACTACCTGGGGATTCGAGGCAAAAACCGGCCTTGAGGTGTCCAAGTCCTATGCCGACAACAGCTCCGTCACGAAAACATACGACGCCTACAACCGCCTCTCCACCGAGACGGATGCCCGCGGTAATGTGAAGACTCACACCTACGAGCACGCTCGCGGTCTGCACTTGGGTACAAGCTACACCGTGGTAGATGGTACTGCGGAAACTGCGGCTCGCAGCTTCACTTATAACCACCTCGGTCAGATGACGCAGCTGGTGGATGATAGTGGCACTCGCACATTCGGTTACAATTCCTACGGCGAGCGTGAGACGGATTCCCTCGTGGTGGATGGCGATACCCATCTCATCACGGAGACTCGCGACTGCTTCGGGCGCTCTACGGGCTATACCTACGCCAAGAATGGCGTGGTGCAGCAGACGGTTACGACCGGCTATGGTGACGATGGACGCATCGCTTCCGCCGGGTTCTCCCACGGTGGCGAGCAGAAGCTTTTCGGCTATACCTACCTCGCAGGCAGCAATCTCCTGCAGGTGCTTACTAAGCCCAATGGTATGACACTTACCCGAACCTATGAGACCACCCGCGACCTGCTCACCGGCATGGCGTATCATCGAGGCAGCACCCTCGTGGCGCAGCGCACCTACACCTACGATGTCCTCGGTCGCCCCACGGCTCGCGGTACTGCCCGTCAGGGTTCGGTGGTGAATGATACCTTCCGCCATAACTCTCGCTCGGAGCTTACGGAGGCATCTGTCAATGGCAAGGAGTTCGAGTTCGATTATGATAACATCGGTAACAGAATGTTCACGCTGGAGGATTTCAATGCCACAATCTACGATGCGAATGCTCTTAATCAATACACATCCATCAGTCTGAATGGTGCCCCCGCTTTCGTGCCGCAGTTCGATGCCGATGGTAATCAGACGCTCATCAAGACCTCCACAGGTATCTGGAGCGTTGTGTATAATGCGGAGAATCGCCCCGTGAGCTTCACGAACGCTGACAGCAGCACGGTGGTTGAATGCGCCTACGATTCGATGGGACGCCGCGCCTTCAAAAAGGTCACCGTCAACGGCAGCGTGACACTCCACCATCGTTATCTGTACCGAGGCTATCTGCAAATCGCCTGCGTGGATCTCACCCGCAGTCATCACCCCTGCCTGTGGCTGCTCACTTGGGACCCGTCCGAGCCCGTAGCCACTCGCCCGCTGGCCATCCAAATCAGCGGCACTTGGCATACATACGGTTGGGACCTCACCAAGAACATCTGCGAGCTCTTCGGCACCACCGGCTACATCTCCACCACCTATACCTACACCCCCTTCGGGCAAGTGACAGCCTCTGGCTCAGTCACCCAGCCCATCCAATGGAGCAGCGAGGTGTGGGACGAAGAAACGGGGTTTGTGTATTATAATTGGAGGTATTATAATACGTTGGATGGGAGATGGAATGGGAGAGACTCTTTAAATACAACGAATTCATACGACTTTCTAAACTGGAAGATTGATTGCATTGACTATTTGGGTAATGAAATATATAACCCTCAAAAAACAGAAATTGGTCAGCACCACTCTAAAAAACAGGAATTCCCTGAAATTCCAGAAAGGACTGGTGAAATAGCACGCTCATATACATATATATTCGGTGATAAGTTTAAAAGAGAGATTTCAAAATATCTTGGCTCGTTAAAAGCCGACAGAATAAAGGTTGTTAACACCATATATGATTTGCTAGATGATGTAAAAAAAAGCTTAAAACAACAAGAGTGTATATCTAAGCTTTTAGTTTTAGGCCACAGTAACTATGGTCATGTGATATTAGATGATAATTACCATGATGTTTTTTCTAACGTTGAGCACATAAGTAGAAGTGGAGATGTCCTTTCTCACGCCATGTGTAAATCTGGAAAAATAGTATTTGCATCTTGCTATGCAGGGAGAGCTGAAGAGATGTTAAAAGAATTTTCTAAACATGTAGGAGTAAAAGTAATGGCTAATCCTGAAGTGGTAACCTTACTCAACGACAGCATTATGAAAAGTCGATTAACGGGCAAATGGAGACAAGTGTTCGAAGTTCCACTGAATAACTTATTCTATAGTATATATACAGGAATATTCTACGCATACAAAGCGGAATGGAGGGTTTTCCACCCAGATGGTTCCCAAACTCTATATAAGCCTGCTGAATCTGAGGATGCTCCAATAATCCGGAAAAACAATATGACATATATTGGATTATCTACGTTGTTTGGATTCTAATAAAACGGTTCTTCTCCCCTGTCACTATGTAATTTTTTACGATACAGCGAAAATTCCCCATTTATTTTACTTTGTAAATTTTTAGGCACTGCGTCAAAAAAGTCGCGGAATGACGGACTGAGGTGTGCCACCCACCAAG